>NZ_BLJH01000014.1:0-150867 GCF_009811895.1 Novosphingobium sp. TCA1
TTACATCGCCAAACCTGCCGCGGCGGTTCAACCGCAACGTGGAGGATTTTTACCGCTTACGAGTCAACGTGGGCCTCTCGCACCGCTAACCATCAACCCGCATGCCTGGCTCGCCGAGACCCTCTCCAGGCTCGCCGCAGGTCATCCCGCCAACGCCGTCGGTGAACTCATGCCTTGGACCGCCGTGGCCTGAGCACAGCGCTTACGACCTCACACATCCCTGGGGTGCATGACGCCGGCCGAATTTGCTTCGGATCTCTCGTTCTGGCCGGTGGCAGAACTGGGACAGGGTCAATTAGAGCTGGTCGTAGATATCCAGAGCCTCTGCGACGTCGGAGTACAAGGTCGCTTTGCCTCCGTGAACGATAATGGCTTTATCACAGGTCTCGCGAACGGTCTGAGTATCGTGCGAAGCAAGAAGCATCGCACGATCCTCACGCTTCTCGAACAGTTCGTAACGACACTTGCGATGAAAGCTCTGGTCACCGACGGCGATGATCTCGTCGATGAGATAGCAATCGAACTCGATCGCCAGTGACAAAGCGAAGGCCAGTCGCGCCCGCATACCCGACGAATACGTTTTGACGGGCATGCGAAGTTGACCGCCGAGTTCACTGAACTCCGCTACGAAATCCCTGATTTCCCTATATTCACGCCCATAGATACGCGCAATGAAACGCGCATTGTCGAACCCGGTCAGGCTGCCCTGAAAGCCCCCGCCAAAACCAAGTGGCCAAGATGTGCTCATGGACCGCTTGATGCGTCCCGATGACGGCAATTCCACACCGCCAATGAGCTTTATCAGCGTCGACTTGCCCGCACCGTTGCGTCCGAGCAACCCGACTTTTTCACCCGGATACAAGGTGAGGTTCAGATCCTTCAGAACCCTCTTGGTCATTCCGCCATGCTTGTAGGCTTTGCATATATTTTCGCACTGGATCATTCGATCACCAGATCTCGCCGCACATGGCGGCACAACATCAAGCCAACCAACATGCAGATGACAGAAAAAGTCAGCGGATAAACAAAGTCATAGGTCGGAGCGATCGCGTCGCCAAACAGACCGTAGCGCATCATTTCCATGGCATGCACCGGAGGCGAATAATACAGAACGTCCTGCGCAGAAGGCGTCAGCCATGACACGAGATAAAATGTTCCGCTGAATGGGACCATTATATAGGTTGTCACCGGGATCAGTTTCTCAACAAATTCAGAAACTTCGCTTAACGGCGTTAAAACAAAACACACGCCCAGCGTAAAAATCGAATAGTAGAGGTACCCCAATAGCAAAATTCCGGGATCAGCTGGAAATGGAAACAAGTCAAATGCGCCCAGAACAATGCCGATAAATACATAAGCCATCAAATGGCCGACGCATTCGATAATAAATCGCGCAAAGATGAAATCATAAATCTTGATTTGTCGATGGTACATAAGCGCGCCATTTGCTGTGAACAGCATCACGCTACGGCTGATGGCATGTCGAAACATCACCAAAGGTATGTAACCGGAAACGACAAAGGCAAAGACACTCACCCCGTGTTCTTCCGGACCACGCATGGTTCGATACATGATCCCCACCAGGATTGCGAAGAGCAGTGGCTCGACCATGATCCAGAGGAAGCCGATATTGTCCCGGCCAAAGCGAGTGCTCATTTCACGAACCAGCAGGGCATGGATCACCCTGCCCTGCACTTTCAGTGCTGGAAGTAGCTCGCTCACTCAATCATCCTCAGGCGCGTGTTCCAAGATACCGACAGTCAGCATCCATCCTACGAGAAACAGGCAGAGCGCAGCGCCAAAGACGACGAGTATCGATCTGAAACGCGCCGGATAGAGTGCCAAGTCCGGCGCATCCGGTTCGACAATGCGCTCAAGATAGAACTTCTGCTTCGCGGCCTCATTGCGCGCCTGTTCGAGCGCCCCTGTCGCGATTGCTAGATTTTTTTCGGCAAGGTCCTGTTCAAGGGCGAGATTTTCATACCCGCCAATTTTCGATGCAATACCTTCCTGGGTGCCAACGGCGCGCCCGGTTTGTGCTGCGATCTGGGCGTTCATCGCCGCAATGCGGCTTCGCAGCGCAGGGATGGCAGGATGCGCGGGCGCGGTCCTCTCCATCAATTGCAGTTGGGACTTAAGGCCCGCCTCTTCGGTAATAAGCTTCGAGGTAATATCGAAGACGCCAACTGCCTGCTTGGCGGGATCGACGAGATCCTCGGCGTTTCTATACTCCCCCAAGGCAAGGCGAGCCTCCGCCGCTCGGTGAGAGGCTGCCTCTACCTGCTTCATCGCCTCCGACACAGCCCGCTGTTCTGCCCGTGCATTCAAACGGTTGACCAGATCCTCACTGAGATTGAGGAGTGCGGCATTGATCTGCTGCGCATCGCGCGCGGAAAAGGCCCGCACCATCAAGACGGCATTGCCCGTATCCTTGTCGAGATGGGCGTCGACCACATCGCCGTAGTAGCGATACAGATTCTCGAACTTTGCCTCCCGAAACGGCGATGGATAGCCGGACAGGAAATCGGCCTCGGTAATCTCGTAGCGCTGTCTGAAGCCGATACGCTTTTGCACATCGTTCAATGCATTGCGCGAACGGATATAATCCAGAATTTCGTTCGTCTGCTCCTGACCACCTGACAGTCCCGTCGTCTGAACGAGGTTGGCCAGCGTGCTCATCTGAGAGCTTTTCTGATCGACGCTTTTGACAATAAACCGAGACTGAGAATAGTACTGATCGCTTGCAATCAGTCCATAATACAGAACGGAAAGTAGCGTTGGAATGCCAACAACTATGGCAAACCAATGCTTTGTCTTCAACTTCGAAACAAAGAATCTTTTCAAGGCATCAATTCCATATGGGCGGTGCATCAGCAATCAAAACCAATTCAAAGACCCCATCCACTATTGCTTGACTAGGAGGCCTTCTGCTCCGAGCCATGTAACAAAGTCACTCTTACCGTCCGCTCCGAACGGATTGGGAAAGGCAGCCTGTAGGTCTTTGCGATCCCGGTAGAGTAATCGGTGCGAACGGGCAATCGGCGTTCCATCGGCAAAGCGACCAAATGCCCAATAGCGATCGGGAATGTCCGGCGAAGTGGCGGCAGCGACCTGTTCCCGATACCAGCGCCAGAGTTCATAAACGACGATCTGGTCACGGGCATAGCGGCGGGTCATCGTGTCGCCCAACGGCCCCAGCTTCGTGAAGTGCCAGAAGCGCAGCAGACTGTCGTTGGCGCGGACATTGCCTTCGTCATCGATCGTGATCTTCCGCTGGTTCACGTTCCAGCTTGCTGTGTTGTGGCCCGGATCCTTGAGGATATGCACCTTATCGAAGAACACCGGCACGTGGTCGCACCATTTCTGGTCCACAAAGAGCCCCTTTGCAGGGTCATCATGGCAGAATTCGCGAAGACGCTCCGCCCACCAGGAAGCGAAACGCGCACCCTCGCCGGTGGTACGAATGGCCACGAAGCCGAGATTGAAGACACCCGCCCACATCGGGCAAAGCTCGTTGTCGATGATCGCGGTCCGCTCCTCTTCCGGTTCGAGAAGGTGCGGCGTAAGGACAATGTCGAAGTCCTCCAGCTTCTCCAGAACCGGTGTGAGCGGATTGAAGAGGCAGGTATCGGGATCGAGGTAGATAACGGCATCGAAATCACGCTTGGTCGCCATTTCGAGGAACGGTCCCTTAACCGCCGTGCATATTTCGACGATGTCGTGCTTGAAAAGCCAACCGTCGACTCCCTCGATACCGAGTTCATCCTGCCAGACGACTTCGTCGAACGGTTCGTCCGCGACATCGAATTGGAATGCTTCAGGCACGCGGTCCGTCATCAAGGCAACCAGATGCCAGTCGGGATGGTGCTTGCGCAGGCTCTGGAAAAGAACCCGGGCGCGGTTGAGATAGCTGAAGCTGAAGCTCGAGAAACACAAAACGCGCATGATCAATCCAGAACTTCGAGGGTGATGGAGCTGTAGTCGAGGTCAAACTGGCGGACCGTTCGGCGGCTGCGGGCATACTTCATGATCTTGCCGGAGATGAATGCAGCTTGAAGCGCTCTCTCGTCCGCAAGAACTTCGCCTTCGCCCGTCTGCTCGATAACGTCGACGATATTCCCCGCACTCGGGTTGGTGATGAGGACGGCACCGCCTGCCAGTGCTTCATAAGCTGTGAGACAGAACGTTTCAGGCCAGATCGACCACGTAAGCGCAACGTCCAGTTCAACGGCCGCCACGGCTGCCCGCATAAGATCGGGCTGTGCCTCACTGGCAGAAACCTCGCGGAATTCGATGGGCAAGCCGCCTCGACGGCCCTTGCCGAGATGATAGAACTCGTAGCGAGGATCCTCTGTCAACTTGAGAACGAGATCCTGGAACACCGACCACCCTTTATGGTCCGTCGGATAGCCCAGGAAACCAATCTTGAGGGGGCCATTTCCCGACCTTTGCGCCGGCGTCGAGGCGATTTCTTTCAACTCGGCATGGCGGACCACGCTGCTGGCGTGGACTTTATGCAGTCCGGAATCTTCCCAGATCTGCAGTGCCGCATCCGACGGCGCAAGCACATCGACCTCAAACTCACCAAAGAGCTTTGCGAACTCGTCCGCCTGGCTGAAATCGGCACGCGCAAATTCGCACAGATCCCAGGCCACGGTCCCCTTGCGGGGAATACCGCGGTATTCGACGTCATTACGCATCAACTTGTAATTATTGTACAAGGCTGCGTAATCATGAACCCAATGGTAACCATTCTTGACGCCTGCCGCCTTCAAAATGCGGATCGTCTGCTCCATGTTGTGACCCAGCAAGCTGTGGATGACGAACGTGGGGTCGGACAGCGTACGATTGGCAAGGTTCGTGCAAATATCTTCCGCAGTGAATACGCCGACTTCAACGCCATTCAGAAGCACACCAAGTTGGATAGCCTCGTCTGAAGTATCCAAAAAAGGCAGGGGATGAATGGGATAGAAGTGCAACTGAAGGAAGCCGCGCTCCTGCAACCCTCTCAATTCCCGACGCAGCAGCAGTTGAACGCCACCAATGTGGTGGGTGTAATCGTCATGCGAGAAGGAAAGAACAACCTTGGAGTATTGGCCAAGCTGATCGGCAAGGGCATTGGCCAGATCCCGCCTGTCAGACAGCGGGACAGGCTTCCGAAATGACTTATATTCGGCGATCTGCTCCGCGACCGGCTTGAGACGGGACAGCACATCCCATCTGAAGCCTAGCTCATGTCGGCCGACGCGGCCTTCACTGCGGCCGGCAACAAGAAAATGAAAGAAAGGATTTACGCCAGCTTCGACGATGTCTGCATTATTATCGAGATAATACTTCGTCGAAAAAGCCAGACATGGATCGCGATTTTCTCGCCAACCGTTGAGGATGTAATGCTGGACAGGATCTACTCCCGCCTCCGCCACATCCGGATAGGTAGTCAGATAAAAATCGATGTCGAATCCCTGCTGAACGACCTCAAGAACATGACTGTCAATTCTGTCGTCAATTTTCTTGAACTTGCCCTTCAATTTGACTTTCGATTTTTCCGCGATCCGAGTTGCAAATCCCAACGCTCCCGCCTTCGGGGTCGCTTCGCCCATGGCAGCAGTCGGCTGAGGTACGTGCATCGCATTCGCCACAGGAGTTGGTAACTTTTTCCCGTGTTCCAAAGATACGACGAGGCTCTCGCGCGATGGTCGGCGATTGAGCCTACGGCCGATCCAGAGGAAATGCCGCGCCGGCTCGATACCCGACATCGTGACGTCAGGGTATTCGCTCAGATACCACGCCTCATCAAACTGTCCCGAGGCCTTGAACGCTTCGACATCATCATTGGAAATATCAGTCGCCAACAGATACTGCGATAGAGAAGTCACCACGATCTTCCTTCAAAAATTCCGTGCCGAATGTAATGCTCAAGAGCATCCATTCCTGACGCCGCCACATCTTCGTTCTTTGAGTAATAAGATCCTGAATCGAACAAGCCCATGCGTTCGATCCTCTCCTTCACACGCTTTTTTCGTTCTGTTTCAGAAAGGAACACCCACCAACGGGGCTGCCTCTGCTGTGCTTCAGACAGCTGGCTAAGCCACTCCGTTCGCATCTTGAGATCAAGTGCACGGCCTGACTCCTCCGCAACAAGGCGCGTCAGTTGAGCGATCTCCCCGTGCTGCTGCTCTATGCGTCGTACCACATCGTCGGTTTTGTTCGTCTCGTTGCGGTGAGCCTTGGCTTCACTGAGACGTTCTTCAAGCTGCGCCTGTGCGCGGACCAGTTCGGAGATTTCCCATTCACGATGCGAAAGGGCGTCCTTGGTGCTGGCGATCTCCGTAGTGGCCTGCTCGAGCTGAAGCTGAAGCTGATGCTGAAACTGCATCTTGAGCTGGACAAGGTGGGCAATCTCGCTTTCGTAGCGTGAAACACGACCCAACGCGGCACCATGCTCATCGCGCACCTTGTCGAGTTCTGCTTCGCTGCGCTCCAAGGCCTTTTCCGCGACATCGGCACGCCAGGATGCCTCTTTGGCTTCCCAACGAGCCTTAAGCACCTCTGCTTCGCTTGCAAGAAACTCCTGGGTTCTCGCCTGCAATCGGTCCTCAAGAAGACTAACCTTATCGCGCAATGCCTTGCTGGAAGTCTCGAAGCGCTCCACTTCCAAACTCAGCGTTTCGCGTTGCCGTTTCTCGCTTGCGACTTCACCCCATGCCTGCACAGCCTCTTCCTCGCGCTGGCGCAAGGCGCTGGAAAGTTGGTCGACCCGCGCTTCAAAGGCATTCGCCTGAACACGCAGAGCAGACACTTCTCCTTCCCTCTCAGCACTCGTCTTGGCCGCTGCCTGATGTTCGCTTCGGGTCGCATCAAGCTGCCGCTGCAAATCGGTTTGACGTTCCGCAAACTGCTCGCGCAATGCGCCAAGTTCGCCATCCAAATTGGCCCAGTTCGCGGCAGACGCATGACTTTCAGTGCGCACTTTTTCCAGTTCAGCCGCTATTTCGCCGCTCACCCGTTCAATCTCATCTCGCTCTCGCGTGACCGCCTCAATACGCTCGCGCAAATGTTCAAGTTCACCGTGCTGGTCGCCACGCCCATCCAGTTCTTGCTTCAGGCGTTCCACTTCCGCCTGAAGCTCGTTCCGCTGACGTTCCGCGTGCCCGACTGCCTCGCTCGCGCCGGTCCCCTGCATGATAACCTGCGCAAATGACGGAGATGCAGCATTGAGCTCATCGAGGATCTTGTCCAGTTCGGCATAATCTGCGGCTTTTTCGCCTTCCTCGGCCCAGCGCAGAAAAATCGAATAAGCACGCCGTATCCAGTCCGGTGAGCGATGTCCGAGCGCAAGATCGTCATCCACCCGTTGGTGGCGGGCGTCTCGCTCAAGAAATTTATCGATCTCCCCTGCCGAACGCACAGTTTGGCGTGGCCAGACAAGTCCTGTGCTCTGTTCGAACCGCGTGCTAACAGCGTTCCAGTCTTCAAGCACCTGTTCGTAACTGAAGATCAATCGCGGCACTTCCCGCGTAGCTTTTTCCGCTTCAAGCGCGTTGCGGAGCCAGAGCAAAAGACCAAGGCCCTGCTGCGATCCATCTCGCGCGCCGAGAGAGGCCGCGACCTCAAAGGGATTGCGGATCGGCATTGCGACAACAGTTTGCACACCGAATTCTTCCAGCGTATCCATCCAGAACGGCGTCAAGCGGCAAATGCGCGGATCTTTCAGAACGAAAAGCGGCGAGTTGCCATATTCTTCCCGCAAAACATCGACGGCCCGCTCAAAAAAATTCTCGCGGACGCTCGAAGCGTTCCAGGCCGCATTCATGGGGAGCCAGTCATCCCAATGGCTTCCTGCCGACGCAAGAAGCTGATCATTGAGGGTGACTACCGCGTTCGATTCCCAGTGCCCATGATGGTTGCCCTCGCTCGCACCCATGAGATTGCCTGGCAAATCGCATCCCAACAGACTGGCGATCCGCGCAAAGATGCTCGTTCCCGAACGATGCATGCCCAAAACAAGGACACATGTGCGAGAAGCAGCACGACGGCTTTTTCCGTCTGCTGTCGTTCCCTGTGCGCCAACCGCAGCAATCTTGGTGTTGTCGGGTGCGCTCGCATCCAGACCCATCACAATTAACCTCCAACCATACGGTGCAACCTCTACCAGAGGCTGGCCCCGCGACCGCCATGCTTAGAGCCTGTTTGGAAATTTACTGAAAGCGAATTTCTCGCCACAGGCCCACGCTTTTCCCGAAATCCTATAAAATGCATTCATGGGTCATCGGGAAAAGCGCGGGTCTGTGGCATCCCCGACACACCATTCAGGTATTTCCAAACAGCCCCTTACGCGGCACCTCGTAGTATCAGCAACCATTTTGAACAAACAATGCCCCGCCCCGCATGGCCAAATACGGACCAGTGACCTTAAAACCCCTCAGGGATAAGACCTAGGGAGATGCATATAAGTGGACACAAAGGCTCGAAGGTGATTTCGCGGTTGCGCCATCCTTCTGCTTGCAAACTTACTTGATCTTGGGCTCAAATTGGAAAGAGCGTCAATGGATCGTCCATGCAACCCCATCACAGTATGCCATAACATGATTATCACCTCCGCCGACAAGCGAGGCGCCGTAGGACCGACTTTTTGAATCGCGAACGCCATAGAGAGTCCCTTCCACCACCGCATTACACAGAGGTAACGCCTCGACTTTAACAACGGTCAGGCGCAACCCCGCGGAGGAAACTGCCACTGCCTTCTCTTCAACTTGCAGGCAGGCTTTTACATTACAGCGGTCAAGTGAATGTGATGTACTGGAATAGCTGTCGTACGCTTTTCCAAGCTGGTTTCCGTACCAAGCGATGCCATTCATGGCTGTTCCTCGGGAATTGTAAACAATGGCTTGTCCCGAAGACATGTTCAGGCCCACAGATTGGCCACGATTGAAATCGGGATCGGCAGTAGCCATTGTCATATCCAAGCCAATATTAATCGGTCCCGCATTCGAAATCCCGACATCTATCGCCTTCGTACCGACAGACTGGTTTCTGATACCAAACCAGACTTCGCCTTGCGTTGCCGCATTTTCCGTACGCCCAAACCGATAGACTGTACCGACACCCGCAACATCCCGGCCATTATCGGAAAGCGAGAACTCCTGAACATTGAGATAGGAATGTGGCACCGTCGTTGCGACATCGCCGTTCAGGATTACACAAGCTGGCTGCGCCAGCCAATGAGAAGCGCCTTTTCGTCCCGAGCCGCCAATCTGGCACATCCCATAGTAGGCACCAGCATCCCCATTGCCATTCTGCTGCACAGATGTTCGGACTGCTGCAACCCCCGTACGTCCGTCATTTCCTGTCAGCGACTGGTTCCAGCCACTGGAATTGACCAGCCTTGTCGAATATTGCGCAGCCCCCGTGGACCAGAGATAACCTGTACGCGGCCTGCCGAGTGTCTCGCTGCCATCGATGCTAGAACTTGCGGCGATCACTTGGGCATCCAGGCCATCGGGATGGTCGGGCTTTATGCTTTGGGCGCTGTCCTGAGGAAGTTCGCGGACGATGTTTTTCATCCTGACATCAGTCTGGATATTTTTCGAAAGCGCATCCGGGCCGCCACGGCCCACCGGCTGCGCGAATCCTTGGTGGAACGGGAAAAGCGCCAAACCCAAAATCGCGTAACTACAAAGCCACCTCAATGGTCATTTCCTGTTTTTCTCGAGGTCCGTCACCCTCCTCAGGAAGGACGTGCCCGGATTTTCATACATCTGAGCCCTTCATGGCATTGTTCGCACCTTTCGGCTACGATGTACAAAACGAACTGCGCTAATTAGTCGTAATCAGGCGATGTCTCGAAGGCGCCTGATAATGCTTCGAGCAGATAGCTTCTTCTTGCCCTTCGGACGCTGGATCACTTCGCCCAGAAATGTATTCGGCCTTGGCAGACCGTCCTGAATGGCGACAAGATTTCGCAGATCGAGCCGTCCCACCGCCTCATCTGAAAATGCCGGCGTATAGTAGATACAGTCATCGAAATAATAATGCGTCACCTGCGACCAGCGTGTCAGGGTCTGGTCTTTTTGGTAGCAGCCTCCATGCAGGAGATTGGCTGTCCATATCAGCGCCTGCCCCTTGCGCGCGATGAAAGGTTCTTCCGTCGCACCATAGACTTCACGCAGCGCCCGCCAGCCTTCTTCGAAGGGTTGCTGTGCGGACGCCAGCTTACTGCCGTACCCACGCCTGCCAATCATGCTGTTCGTCAGAAGTGGCCAGCGGTGCGAACCCGGCAGGTAGAAGAGCGGTCCGGCGTTTGGTCCGATATCCTCCATAGCAAGCCATACCCCGCACATAAAGCGCTCGGGGAGACTGGAAAAGTGGACCGCATCCGTATGTGCTTCCTGCTGCGTTCCTACGGGAAAGTTGAGTGTCTGGAAAGGAAAGGCGGGCCGACCGTAAAGCTTGGCTAGAAGGTCCAGCATATGCTGGTTTTTGGCGATTTCGTGCACATCCTCGTCGAATTTCCAAGCATCCTGAATCCGGCGATCACCAACAGTCTTGTTGCTTTGTGGGTCAGCCAAGTCGATGCCGGTGAAACGCGGACCCAAGTTTGCCTTGATACGATCTATCCGCTCTCCGATCTCCGGATCTGGGAAATCGATTACAGCATAACCTTGCTCGTGTAGATCGCAGGCAACCTTCTGCTCTTCTGGAGTTAATCCCATGGTCTCCAGCAAAGCCGGAAACAGCGGAGATTCGATCAGGGGTATGCCTGGAAAAGGGTTTGTCACGCGGGGAACCAACATCCATGTTGCTGTTGTCGCTGCTGAAGCCGTACAACTTCATATGCTGCAATCAATGCTCTTTTGCTGCAAGTCAGCGTTTTCGCAGCGCATAACTCAATCGATCCTTCAACATCTGGACTGCGCGGCCGAGCCCTCCAGGCCCGCGGCGTACATCTTGAAAGATGCTTTTGAAATCATGCCTTACCGTACCCCAGTTATCTAAGTCGCTGTAGATTTGCCAAAAAGATTCCACACCCAATGCCTGCGGCATGTTGAAAACGCCGTGATAACCGAACGTTTCTTGCACGTTTCCCGCACGTTCCGCAGCGAACCTATCGGCGAGGTGTCGTGGAGCGAAGCGCATTCCCCGCTCTTCCAGTAACTGACGGTTTATGCGGCCTATTGCCAAGTCTTCCGGGTGGATTTGTCGGAATCCAGATGTGCGACAAACTTCCATCAGCCGCCGTGACCGCAGCGAAAAACCACCGTTCCCCACATCATATCCATCATCGAACTGCGGCCAGCTCGCACCGATGTAGTCGTAATCAAGAAAGGCTGATGCCCAGCGCCCCGCGTCCAGCACATGCCCGTCCCACTGCACGATGAGGCAATGCGAGGTATCAACATGATCGACGAGTTGGTTCAAAACAAAATCAGAGTAGGCTGCCGAAGATCCGATCCGCTCGATCGGTACGACCCGGACCTCCCGGTTGTCGGAAAGCAAGTCAGCATCGGTCAGCAGGAGGCATTCTGCAAAGGCAATCTGCCCCAAAGAGGCCTCCAAAGCACGCATGGTCGCCTTCACGTTCACTGAAGTTACCGCGCAGATCGTCACTTGCGGTAGTTTCAGGCGCTTTTCCCAACGGGTAGCAGTCACGAATAATCCTGGAGTTTTACTGCGAAACGCTCGCTGAATCGGCTGATCTGAGGGTGATGGTAGGGGTCGATTTGTTCGCCCGACTTTCTATCCGTCCCCCATGCTGCCTTGAGTGCTGCCAACTCTCCCGCAAAGCGCGCCGCTCCGACTGGATCCCGATCCAGGCCGCGCGAAACCGATTCATGATGGACCAGCGTCGCGCGCGGCTCATAGAGCGACTGCCAGCCTTGCGTATTCAAGCGCATACACAAATCCACATCATTGAAAGCGACCGCGAAATTTTGCTCGTCCAATCCACCGATCACCTCGAAGCTCTTTCGTCTGACAACAAGGCAAGCCGCCGTCACTGCTGAAACAAACTGCGGAAGCGCATGGCGGCGGAAGTAACCCTCATCATCCGGGTGTAACAGCCGGTGGGCATGAGCTGCTCCGCCGCATATCCCAAGCACCACGCCAGCATGCTGAATGCGCCCGTCTGGGTAAAGCAGCCGTGCCCCCACTGCACCGACTTCCGGACGCAGGGCCTGCCGCGCCATTATCGCTAGCCAATCCGGCGCGAGAACCTCGATGTCGTTGTTGAGCAGGCAGAGCAATTCACCTGTCGCCTGCTTCGCGGCGCGATTGTTGAGCGTCGAGAAATTGAAGGGCCCCGGTGCGGCTAACACTCGATAGCGGCCGGGATCGAGATTTGCGAGATAATCCAGAGTTGCGGGATCATCGCTGCCGTTGTCGACCACGATCACTTCGAGGTCCGGATAATCGGTGCGTTCAATTCCCTCCAGACAATTGCGCAGCAAGTCGAGCCGATTTCGGGTCGGCACGATGATGCTGACTTTGGGCAGCGTGGACTGTTCCGGTTCGAATATCGCAGGAATCTTCGGCACTGGTCGGGAGAGGCGATGGTGCAGGACATGCGGCAAGCGCACCGGAGCATCGCCGTCTCCCCTCCCATCTGCTGCTCCTACAATAAGTTCCGTAGCCCAGTTCGCACCTGACAGGCTGATAAGTTCGTCCTGCGCGACCTGGACGATGCACGCGCCGGTCAGGTAGTCAAAATGGCGGAACAGTTCGGCATTCCACGCGGGCTTGAAGTGTGGCGCAGTCCGCCGTCCTCCGAGGCCGAGGATGTCGTCGTCAGCATAGATAACACGCCCCCCCGCGCGACTAGCGGCTACCTGGTACGCGGCGACAGCATCGGGAGCTAGAATATCCCCGGCCATTAAAGGCATAAGCCAAGGAGACGCATTCCAGTCGATCTGCGCAGTTGCTGCGGCAAGGTCGGGAACTGCCGGGGTTCCGAGTGGCAATATCGTTGCAGCCTGCCCGCGAAGGCTGTCGATCGTGTCGGACTGCCCCGGTCCGTTGTCGATCAACACATAGATGGCAGGTTCCTCCGGTGCATCGGATAATTCTGGCGTTGGTTCGCCCAGAAGCCAAAGCCGATAGGCACGCGGCGACGCAGCCAGAAGCGGCGCGAACTGCGCTCTGGATCGCACTCTCTTTCCCAGCACTCGCCACCACAAGGCGGTCAGCCACGCACGGGGAGCTAAACGCGCAGCGTCAAAATGCACCATACAAGACAGCCATACGCTACCGCAGGTGCATTTTTCCCTCTTCGTATCTGTCCGGTTTGTTTGCATCTTGGTTCGCGATAGCCTTTTGCAGGGCCGCAACAAGGGAAAACCATCGCTTCATTACAGCTTGCCTCGGAATCGGACCTCGCCGCGCCGGTTGCCGTGATCGATGCCGATCCCAATCATGCGATCGCGGCCTTGGCTGCGGCGCTGCACCTCATTTTTCAGATTTTCAAGAATTCGGTTCCGCAAAACGGCGCGTGCGAATTTTGCAACAATTCTGTTGTCGCGAAAACGCACTACCGCTTGTGCTATGGATCAGGAGTCAGTTCGGCAACTTGGCCCGATCGTGCAAATTGGCTAGCTATATCTGCCGGGTAGCAACTCATTCCGGCAGCAGAGCTTTGCCTTCGAAACGAGCTACGGCGTGACGCACGACTTTGGCGATCGCTTCCTCCGAGAAGAATCCCCCAGGGATTAGGCAGCGCTCCACCAACACACGGCGGAAGGCGGCGAAAGTCTCTTCATCGGGCGCAACTGGATTTTGCCAGAAGGCATCAAGGCCGTCTTGGTTGGTAATGTCCGGAATGTCGTAAACTGCGTGGCCAAGAGCCACTACCGGCACCCCCATAGCGAGGCCGAGCGTGCCGCTGGTGCTGTTCACCGTGACCATTCCGCGTGCCCGCTGGGCGACGGGGACGATGTCGCCCCAGGGGAGGTAATCCACACGGTCCCCCACGCCGAAGCGCGTAGCCATGTCGGCGGTCTCCTGCTGCCAGTCGCGCACACCGTTATCAAGCGGGTGTTCCTTTACTACCAAGCGAGTATCTGCCGGCGCATGTCGAGCGAAGGATTTAACGATCATCTGCAAGGCCGGGCCGATGCCGGTGAAGGGCGAGTGCAAGCGGATTTGTGCGTCAGAATCAAGTTGCAGCGGGAACAGGAAGTAAGGCGCGCCCGATGCCTCGAGGTCTGCGATTAGCTGTCCGCTGTAAGCTTCGCGCTCCTTGCGCCGGCGCAGCTTGCGGAACCAACCCACGCCCTCGACGGCGGGATGCCAGGGCCGGTGGTTGTTCCAGTGTGGATAGTGCCAGCGGGTCAACACGTCGGTCGCATTGTAAAGTAAGCCTTCGGTCGCGCGGCGGCGGAACGAGGCGGGGACTTGCGCATGCGGCGGCACCGGGGGCAGGGCGGCAGCCGTCTCGCGGTACCAAGCCGGGTCGCGCGGCAGTGAGGAATGGCCGTTGACGCCGCCGAGCTCCAGCGTAACCCAGTCCGGACGAATATAGCCTTCCTCGAACACATGAACCGGGATGCCGAGCCGGCGGCAAACCTCGATTGCGGGCCGATGGTAGTCCCGGCAATCACCGAACAGCGTCACATCCGTAATGCCGTGTTCGCACACCAGCGCTTCGAAGTTCTGTGGCCATTCATCGAGCGATCCGCGGTAGTCGATCCCGTTGGGAAGGCGCCAGAACAAGCGATCGCCGCCATTGAAGTTGACCTTGTGGACCGTGTGCCCAGCTTCCATCAGCCCTTGACCGAGGCGGCGGAACAACGGCCCCATCAGGCCCTGGAGCATCATAACGGTACGTTTTCCGGTTCCGGGGGGGAGGTCAGACATCCTCAGAAAATCGCTCCATCATCACATTCGGGAGACGCAGTGCTCCTCGACCTAGTCACCGACACGAAGAGACGGGGCTAAGATTTAAGCCGTTAGTCCGCCGTACGAATCGCGGCAAGTGCCGCCTTCGCTTGGCTCTTTCACATCCTTCAGACGTAGACGTTTGATGACAACCTTGGCGTCATCCGCTGAAACGCGGTCGAACAGAGCACGAGTAAGGTCTAAATGGGCCAGGATAACGACGATCGACTGGCTGCTGTTTCGCAAATGCGCCTCCTCGGAGCGCTCATGCTGCGCGGGCTGGTTTGGCGAAAATGATAGCAGAATCACGGCTTCTTGAAAAATAATGCCCTATTTACTCGCGGTTTTACGGCTGCTTGAGACAATGTCGCAGTACTAACAGAATTTGCCCTTCACCTCTTGTCTAGCTCGCAGTTCGTCGAATGCAAACCTGTCATACTCGGTGAACCTCCGCTCCTTCTGGAACTCCCTCCACCCGAGCGAAACTCCGTCATCCACAGATTAATCTTTTCGCTGCCCAAATTTGACAGCGGATATCCGCCGAAAAGGTAGCGGCTATTATCTTTAGCGTCGTGATCCTCGTCGGTGAGTGCGATCATCCGTGCCGCTGAGCGGGTCAACCTGATCAAGGACTTATTCTTCAAGGGCTTGCGCTAAATGTGCTTCGTGAAGTCCATCACGCGAGCCATTGACTGTTCACCTATCCATCGAGCGCCTGACGGCTTTTATAGATGTCACTTAAATGCCCCGCGCACGCAAGCCCTTTCACAAAAGGTTCGAAATCCGGTCTACTTGGTCGCTGAATTCGGGGAATGGCGTCAGGTTTTCAGCCGGGAGGCTGTCATAAAGAGCATAGCAACGGGTAAGATACTCGCGTAGCCCCATCGGCCGGTAATCGCCCACTGCGCGAAATTCGTAGTTACCCGCCACCCCCAGCGCCTCGCCGATCTCGGGATAGACCGCGAAGATCGCGCTGCTTGCCAGATTATCTTGAGGGATAAGGTCTGAGCGGCGCGGCTCCAGCCCCGCCGAGGAAAGGAGCGCTGAGGCCATGTCGTAAAGCGGGCCGATGCGCGGGTGATTGTACGAATACATGAACGCGCGCTCGCGGCCCCAGTTGCGAAAGCGCGTCCGGATGTCGAGGCCGCAGGCGTCGAACTCGGCTAGCAGACGGTCCCGCTCGCGAGCCCATAAGTCCAGATAGCCGCATGTTTCATAGAATGCGCCGTTAAACTATTCTTGCGCATCGGCGACGGCGAGACCCTTGCGGTGACAGGCGAAAGCGATAGCAGAGTGGTAATGGCTCAGTGGCCCTGATAGCGGCCGACCGCGATCAAAGATGTAGATAAGATCCGGGTGATAGGCGCGGAAAGTGACGATTGGCAACTCGACATGTGCTGCGATTCTTTCCAGCTTGGCCTTGCGAACTTCCGGTCGGATGCCCGGATAGATTAGCAGCTTGTCGAACTTTCCCATCAGCGCGTTCAGGCGCATCGGCCGCGCCTTGAACATCCCAGGGTCGAGCGCGGTGACGGCAACTTCAGGGGTCTGCGCTTGAATGCAGTTCGCCAGTCCCATGGTCTGGCAGTTCGACATGACGAGCCACTGCTCCACGTGTCCTATGTCCTTGCTCGTTCGAGGATTTCGTCGTCGCACACAATATCTCGCGCCCGCTGATGGCTCCCCATTGAATGGTCGAAGGGCGAGGCGGGAATGGGCTGTGCAGCGGTTTGGCCGCCGCCCTCGGCATAATGACGCATGAAACAGCGAATCGCATGGGCAACGCCCAACGCGCTCACGTTCCTGCGGTCCTCCTCATAATAAAGGCCGCCCGAAAAACTGCCGGTGATGATCTCGTAAGACGGGAAATAATCCACCCAGTCAAAATTGCGCGTCGCCATTTCTGCTGCAACGCGCAGCACCGATTTGCTGTAGGTGGTCGACAATAAGACCGACTTATCCTCATACGTTGCGATTAGCGGCACCGGCGAGACAGTCAGCAGCACCTTGCAGGCGGGGTTCACCCCATGAAGTTGCTCCAGGAACGCGATGAGCGCGCCGCTCGTATCGTCCACGCTGAAGTTCACGAATTCGTGCAGTTCGGGATCGAACCGCCCGCCGACGACTCCCGGCGCTGCCGAGAGCACCGTGCCATCTTCACGCAGACGCCACGCTTCGGTCAGTCCGAGCGTGAAGACAAAAACGTCCGCTTCTAGAAACATGCGGCGCACGGCGGCTATATGCTTCTGACGATCCTCCCTGGCGGCATCGGCGCTGGCGAAGCCGCGCGGCTCAGCTTGCTGGCGTAGGGGGTCGACGTAGCGGCCGTCAGGGCGCAGCCAGGGCGCGATGTCTGACTTGCGCGTGCCGAACGCCTCCTCGAAAAGTTGGAGCAGTTGGATGGTAGTATAGACGTTGCCATAGCGCGCGGAGAACACACCATAGCCGCCGCTTTCGTCTTGCGGACCGGATGCGCTTTCGACCACGAGATAATTGAATCCGGCTTTCGAGATCGCGCGCGAGATGTGCTGGGCAAAGCAACTGCCTGCCGTTGCCACCCGTGCATCGCGGCCGATCGTGAAGCGCGGATGCGTCACCGGATCGACCAGATGCGGCTCGATCGCAGAAACGGAGCGGTCCCAGAATTGATAATACGGTAGCCCGGCGTAGGGATGGGGCGGCTTTTCAAAGTCGGACATGGCGGAAATTTACGCGCGTCAAGAACGCACCGGAATGATGCAGCGTCACGCTAGACGAAATTCATGATGCTCTACAAGCCATTGACGCATCTGGTTTTCACTCATTTCCAGTGCTGAGATCGATTGCATCAATCCGAATAGATTTGCGTTTTTCCCAGTTTGATAGTGCCAGTGGCCCGGAGTTCAGTTTTCCATTCCGGCCTGCTGGCATCCCTTGCCGTGTCACCGTTCCGTCAGGCGAATTAAAGTGATTCGAAGCGGCAAATCAGAATCGAACCAAGTATTTCTTTCTTGACAAAGGTATATTCAATGGATCGATTTGGCGAAATTTTTGTGAATATCTCAATAAAGCAGATGCTTGCTTAGTGAATGTGACTCACGCTACCCGCTCCATTTTTCCACCTCTCCGACTGGACAAGACGGCGCCCTTGGTGTGTCCTTTGACCGCATCTTTTCGTTGAAAGGCAACGGGAAGCAGGAAAGGGGCTGCGATGACGCCGGTGGAACGTGGAATGCAGGCTCTGGCGGTCGCGCTTGGGGCGGGGGATTGGGAAGCGCTCGACAGCGCCTCGCGTGAACGTTTCGCCGGGGCGGCGCATGCCATGCTGGAGGCGATGCGGGAGCCGGACGCGCTGATGATGGAAGCGGGGGCGGAGATCGTCCGCCATGTCCACGAGGGCGAAAGCGAGGAAGCCTATCGCAACGATGCCGCGAACATCTGGCGCTTCATGATCGCTGCTGCCGTGGCGCAGGACTGAGCCAAAAAAAAAAAGGGACCGTCGTGCAACGGCCCCCGCTTTCTTGTGATCGATTTCAGCGCGCGCCGCCGAACAGGTCGGCCAGTTTCACTTTTGCGCCGAGGAACACGTAGCGGCCCACCGCGCTGACCGGGGTGTTGAGGCTGCCGATGTCGGGCTTGCGGTCGAACAGGTTGGTGACGCCGCCGTAGAGGGTGAACTGCTCGCCCACGTCATAGGAGAGGCTGAGGTCGTGCGTGAAGCGGGCCTTGTACTTGAGGTATTCGGGCGCGACCACGTCGGGGTTGGCGGCGATCGTCTGGCGGTCGTAGCGATAGACGGCCGAGGCGTAGTTGATCTGCCAGTCGAGCGCGAAGGAGCCGCTCTGCCAGGTGAGGTCGGCGGTTACCTGGTATTTGGGGGCGCCGGCCACATAGGCGTTGTTTACCGGGGCGGCGCCGGGCACCGGCACGGCGGTCAGACGGTGCAGGTAGTTGGCCATGACGCGGGCGCCGAACGTGCCCGCGCGCGCGGTCGGCAGGGAATAGGCCAGTGCAACGTCGAGCCCCGAAGTGCGGATCTGCGCGACGTTGAACGGCGTCAGGGTGAAGGCGGTGATATTGCCTGCGCCGGTTCCGCCGTTCTGGCGGGTGATCACGCTGCAATAGGGATTGTCGAGGCTGGCCTGGTCCACGCAGAGGTCGGCCAGGGTCTGGCCGGACACGACGCTGATCGCGTTGCGGATGCGGATGTCGTACCAGTCGGCCGAGAGCGTCAGGCGCGGGAGGAAGGCGGGCTGGAGCACCGCGCCCGCGGTCCAGGTCTTCGCGGTTTCCTCGGTGAGGTCGGGGTTGCCGCTGGCATAGCCGGGCACGCCCTGGCCGCTGGTGCCTTGGTGAGTTGCCGGATCGGCGCCCAACCCGGTGAGCAGGGCGCGGCAATTGGCGGCGCGGTAGGGCGAACCGTTCTGGAGGTTGGTGACGGCGCAGGGATCGTTGATCGCCTGGAAGGTCTGCGTCGTGCCGGTGTAGAGTTCGCTGATGTTCGGGGCGCGGACCGATTTCGAATAGGAGCCGCGGAAGGCCAGATCCCGCACCGGCGCCCATTCGCCGCCAAGCTTCCAGGCCGAAGTCGAACCCACGCTGGAATAGTCCGAATAGCGCAAGGCGCCGTTGGCAGAAAGGCGATGCGCGAAAGGCAGGTCGGCCAGGATCGGCACTTCGACTTCGCCGAAAAGCTCCCAGACGTCGAACGCGCCGCTGGTATCGCCGAGCGCATTGGTGAAGGTCAGGCCCTGCGCAGCGAGCGGATCGGCCGTGAAGCGGCTCGATTCCTTGCGATATTCGCCGCCGACCGCAAAGGAGAGCGGGCCGCCGGGAAGTTCGAGAATGCCACGGGTATCGCCGGTCAGCGTGCCGCTGACGACATGCTGGGTCATCCGGGTGCGATCCACGGTATCGGCCATGATCCAGTCGATCGCGGCCTGGTTGGCGGCGTTGTTCTCTCCGAAGAGGTTGAGCGGCTGGCACTCGCCCGGTGCGAAGGTCACCGGGGGGATCGGCGCGCGGTTGCGGTTGAACGGCTGGTAGGGCGTCCATCCGGCCTGGGTGTTGACCCGGCAGGTTACATTTCCGTTGCCGTCGCTTACCGCGTCGATCGCGGCGAGGTAGCGGTCGGTCAGCATGTTGTTGACGTAGCGTGCGGTGATGTCCGTGCGGCCGAAGACGTAGGACAAGTCGTAGCGCAGGTTCGGGCTGATCCGGCCCTTCGCGCCGATCACGCTGCGGATCGTCTCGCGGGTGATGTCCTCGCCCCGGCGGCCGAAATCGAAGTTGTCGCGGTTGACCAGCACGCCGCCCATGGCCGGGTCGATGTAAGGCCGGACTGCCTCGGGCAGGTAGGGATTGTCCTCGGGGATGAAGAGGTAATAGTCGAACGTCGGCTGGCCGAGCGTGTAGGAACGGCTGCGGGCATATTTGCCCTCGGCATAGAGCGTCAGGGCGCTGCTGACGTCGAAATGGGCCGAACCGCTGACGACGTCGCGGCGGATGCGGGGCAGGAGGTCGTTGCCGTAGTCGGAGGCGAGCGTGCCGGAACCGCCCTGCTGATAGGCGGGGGCGATATAGGTGCCATGGTCGAAAGGCTGGCCGTCGGCGCCGACGAAGTCCGGCATGCCGTCGAAATTGACGTCGATGCCGCCCGCGCGCGAGGTGTCGAAATAGCGGACGCCGCGCAGGGGCACGTAGTCGGGAATGCCGTCGTTATTCGTCAGCCCGGCTTCGGTGTCGGCGGGGTTCAGGTAGAAATCGACCTTGTTCTCGCCGTCGAGATAGCCGCGCGAATGGGCGCTGAGCCGGTCCTCCTCGCCATGCTCCCAGGCGAGCGCAATATTGCCGCGCCCGCCTGCGAAGTTGTGCCCGGCGGTCAGTGCGATCAGGCGCTGCCCGGCATCGCCGCGACCGGAAATGCCGGTCTGGACGCGCGCGGTCACGCCTTCGAAGTCCTGCTTCTGGATGAAGTTCACCACGCCCGAGACGCCGTCGGCGCCGTAGACGGCCGAGGCGCCGCCGGTCAGCACTTCGACGCGCTCGACGAGGTCGAGCGGGATCGTGTTGATATCGACCGACTGCGTGCCGGATACCGAGGCCACCTGACGTCGGCCGTCGATCAGCACCAGCGTGCGCTGGGTGCCGAGATTGCGCAAGTTGAGCAGGTTGAGGCCGGTGAAGCCGATCCCGGCGCGGTTGCCGCTGCTGTCGAAGGAAGAGACCGAGTTCTGCAGGGCGGGCACGGTCTTGAGGAAATCGGTCAGGTTGGTGGTGCCTGCCTCGGCGATGTCCTGCGCGGTCATGGTGGTGACGGGGTTGGGCGTGTCGGACGGTGCCTGGGCGATGCGCGAACCGGTCACGACGATCGCCTCACCGTCCCCGGCCGCTTCCTGCGCCAGTACGGCTTGCGGAAAGAGCAGGGCGAGGGCGGACACCAGCGTTCCGCCGAGCAGGACCTTGTCCTTGCGGGTCATCATTTTCGCGTTCCTTAGACAGTCGCATCGGCCCGGCCGGGACAGGACGGGGCGTTTGCGGCGGCGGTACGCGAAGAGATTTACGCAGCTCTTAACATGGATTGTAATGATGGATCGGCGGAATTATCGCGGCGGCCCGTTGTAGGATTGCAACAGTTTAATGCTGTGCCGCCGGCGGGATATCGATGCATCCCGCCGGTGGTTGCGAATCGCGATCAGGCCGGATTCCATCCGATCACGGCCTTCACTTCCAGATATTCGGCGAAACCGTGCTCGCCCCACTCGCGGCCGTTGCCGGAACGCTTGTATCCGCCGAAGGGCGCGTGGAAGTCGAAGCCGCCGTTGACCCAGATCGCCCCGGTGCGCATGCGCCGCGAGACGGCGCGGGCGGCGTCGAGGTCCTCGCCCGAAACGTAGCCGCCCAGGCCGAAGTTGGAATCGTTGGCGATTTCAACCGCGTGGTCCACATCGTCGTAGCCGATGATGACAAGCACCGGGCCGAAGATTTCCTCTCGCGCGATGACCATGTCATTGGTGCCGACGAAGACGGTGGGCTTGACGTAGTAGCCCTTGTCCAGTCCCTCGGGCTTGCCGGGGCCGCCGGCGATCAGTTTCGCGCCTTCCTCAATGCCCTTTTCGATGTAGCCCTGGATGATCTCGTACTGGCTCTTGGAGACGACCGGGCCCATCGCGAAATTGCCCTTGGGATCGCCCACGGTCACGCCGTTCGCGGCCTCGGTGGCGGCGGCGATGGCGTCGTCCATGCGCGCGCTGGGCACCAGCAGGCGCGATCCGGCCGAGCAGGTCTGGCCGGAATTGCCCATCATGCCCCCGGTGGCGGCGGCCACATTGGCGGCGAGCGAGGCGTCGTCGAGCACGATCCAGGCCGACTTGCCGCCGAGTTCGAGGCCGACGCGCTTGACCGTGTCGGCGGCGTCCTTCTGGATCTGCACGCCCACCGGTTCGGAGCCGGTAAAGGAGATCATGTCCACGTCCTCATGGGTGGAGAGCGCGGTGCCGATCTCGCTGCCCTTGCCCTGCACCATGTTGAACACGCCAGCGGGGACACCCGCGTCGTGCAGGATTTCGGCAAGGATCTGCGCCGAATAGGGGGCGAGTTGCGGCGGCTTCAGGATCATCGTGCAACCGGCGGCAAGTGCGGGGAAGATCTTCACGCACGTCTGGTTCATCGGCCAGTTCCACGGCGTGATCAGCCCGCAGACGCCGATCGGCTCCTTGCGGATCAGGGTGACGCCGCGCTGTTCCTCGAACTTGAATTCCTTCAGCACCTCGATCGCGGTGGAGAGGTGGCCCTTGCCCAGCAGCGTGTGGAACCCGCAGGCGAGCGACATCGGCGCGCCCATTTCCTCGCTGACGGCCTCACCCAGTTCGGTTTCGCGCTTCAGATATTCGGCCAGGATCACTTCGAGCAGGTCGAGGCGTTCCTTCGCGCTCGTCTCCCCGAACGTGGCGAAGGCGCGGCGCGCGGCGACGACGGCCTTGTCGACATCGGCAGCCGACCCCAGCGAGATCGTGCCGGAGACTTCCTCGGTGGCCGGATTGACGACTTGTGCGGTGCGCGGCGCGATGGGATCGACCCACTGACCGTCGATGTAGAACTGGGTGTAATTGCGCATGACTGGCTCTCTCCCGAAAGCCCCTCTCCTTCAGGGGAGGGGTTGGGGTGGGGGCTTTCGTCCAAGCGTTGCGCTAGAGGCTTGCCCCCACCCCGCTGCGACTAAGGGGCCCGCTTCGCGATCCCCAAGTCTCGCTGCCCCTCCCCTGATGGGGAGGGGGAAAATGCGCTTTATTGCGTGCCCTCGGCATACCAGGTGCGGAATTCGGAGTAATTCGGCATTTCTTCCGAGTTCGCGGCCGGGTCGATCGGCACGTGGATCACGGTGCAGCCGCCACGCTCGTAAGCGCGCTTGATGGCCGGGCTGATGTCCGCCGCCTTCTCGACATATTCGCCCGCTGCGCCGAAGCCTTCGGCGATCTTGTCGAAGCGGACCTTGTCGGACCAGTGGACGCCGGTTTCCTTGGTGCCCTTGCCGAAAGTGCGCTTGTAGACGCCCACTTCGAGGCCCCACTGGAAGTCGACGCCAACCACGATCACCAACGGCAGGTTCTTGCGCACCGCCACTTCCAGTTCGCCGACGTGGAACAGGAACGACGAGTCCGAGGTGAGCAGCATGCCCGGACGGACCTTGCCCGTCTCTGCCTGGTCGGCAAGCATGGCGCCGGTGGCATAGGGCAGGCCGGTGCCGATGTGGCCGTAGTTCTGGTTCCAGATCACGTCATGCGGCTTGGCCTGCGAGTAGGTCCACTGGAAGATCACGGTGGCGCCGCCGTCGCGGATCAGGATGCCGTCCTTCGGGAAGGCCTTGGTCGCTTCGGTGACGAACTGGCTGGTGTGCATCTTCGCGGTCGAGCCATCGGGCTTGGTCGCGGCTTCCTCGGCCAGTTCGACAAGCTGATCGGCATCGCGCTGGATATATTCGGCCAGCGACGGCGCAGCCTTGCGCGGGGTATCCTTCAGCGCGCGGACGAGCTGCGGCACCACGGCGCGGACGTCGCCCACCAGCGGCACGTCGATCGGGCGGTTGACGCCGATAGCGGTCGGGTCCTGCTGGACGTAGATCCACTTGCGGTTGGCTTCGTTGTCCACCCAGTGGCGCCAGCGGCCATAGTGGCTCGGCTCGCCCAGTTCGGTGGCCAGCGCCACGCAGCAGTCGCTTTCGACGACGGCGTCGATCGAGGCTTCCGAGAAGCCGTAGGGGAAAGTGCGATCCTCGATCCCGTCGATGAACGAAGTGCCGCCCGAGGTCTGGATCACCGGGCACTGCATCAGTTCGGCCAGTTCCTTGACCGAAGCGCCCGCCTTGGCGGTGTAGACGCCGTGGCCGACCAGCAGCACCGGGTTCTTGGCATTGCGGATGATCTCGGCCGCTTCGGCAATGCGGTCGCCATCGGCGCCCTGCATGGTCAGGCGGTAGCGATGCGGCGGCAGCACCGGCGGCAGGTCGAGTTCTTCGAGAATGACGTGCGCGGGGTATTCGATATAGGCCGGCCCCGGCGTGCCCGACATGGCGACGCGGATCGCCTCGCGGACGATTTCATCGGTCTGGTCGGCATATTCGATCGAGCTGGAGAACTTCACCGAATCCTCGATCATCGGCTCCTGCCGAACGAACTGGATGCGGCCGCGGCGCACGCGGCGCTCGGTGATGCGGGCGCGCTGGCCGCCCATGAAGATCACCGGATCGTTCTCTACTTTGGCGCACTGCACCGCCGGCATCATGTTCGCCATGCCCGGCCCGAGGGTGCCGATGCAGAGTGCCGGCTTGCCGGTGATGCGCGCAGCGGCAGCCGCCATGTGGCCGGCCGATGCTTCGTGGTGCGGCGAAACGACGGTCCAGCCGCGCGCTTCCGCTTCCAGGAACAGGTGGACGAAGTTGGGGTCCGGGATGCCGAACAGGGTCTTGATGCCCTCAGCCTCGAACAGGTCGAGAATGCGCTTGTAGACCGGGGTGCCCTTGCGCGCCTTTGCCGGTGCTTCGGCCTGCGGTTGGTCGTCGTACATGGTGGTGCCTTCCTTCTCGATCCCAATATCGTTGCCGGCGGTTCTCGGGGGGACCTGCCCCTCCACCGCTATCGCAGCGCCCGGCTTGAACAGGTGGTTAGCGCAAGCCTCGGGACGCTGTCAGGTGAAATCAACAGTACTGTTTACTTCGAATCGACTGCTATCGCCGGGGCGACGCTTTCGAGTTCGGACAGGACGCTTTCGTTGTCCTGCCCGAGTGTCGGCGCAGGTCCGCGAACCTTGCCGGGGGTGGCCGAAAACCACGTCGGCACGCCGGGAAAGCGCACCGGGCCCTGCTCGGTCTCGACGTCTTCGAAGAAACCGATGGCGTTCAGGTGCGCGTTATCGAAAAGCTCGTCGGTGGAACGCAGCGGCGCGCAGGGGATGTGCAGGCCGCGCAGGGTATCCAGCCATTCCTGCGTGGTGCGGGTCAGGAACGTTTCGCCCAGCAGCCCGTAAACTCTTCCGATCTGGCGCGCGCGCTTTTCCAGCGTGGAGAACTCATCACCCAGTTCACCTCGCGCCCATTCCGGCTGCACCGATTCGACGAAGGCGCTCCAGTGCTTGTCGTTGTAGACCAGCGCCGCGACGTAGCCGTCCTTGGTCTTGTAGGGCCGCCGGTTGGGCTCGACCGCGCGGTGATAGTGCGCGGGCGTGGTCGGCGGCGTGAACATCGCGCCGTTGGCGTGCTCCACCAGCATGAACGAGGTCATCGCCTCGAACATGGTGACTTCGACTTCCTGCCCCTCTCCCGCCCCTCTGCCACCTGTACGCTCCCGATGATAGAGCGCCATCATCGTCGCGTAGAGCGCGTGGAGGCCCGCCACTTTGTCCGCCATGATCGTGGCGACATAGCCGGGTTCTCCATTCATCAGGCCCTGCACATGCGGGATGCCGCATTCGGCCTGGATGGTATCGTCATAGGCGGGCTTGTCGCCCTCCGGCCCACGCCGCGAATAGCCGTAGCAATTGGTGTAGACGATGTCCGGCCGGATCGCGCGCACCGCTTCGTAGTCGAAGCCCAGCTTGCGGATCGCGCTGCCGCGCATCGAATGGATGAAGACGTCCGCCGTGGCGATCAGCCGGCGCAGCGATTCGCGGTCCCGATCCTGCCGCAGATCGAGCATCAGCCCACGCTTGCCGCGATTCACATTGACGTAGATGCCGCCCATGCCGGGCACCGGGCCCTTGGTGATCCAGCGGGTATTGTCACCCTCCGGCGGCTCCACCTTGATCACTTCGGCGCCCATGTCCGCCATGATCTGCGTGGCATAGGGGCCGAAGACCACGCTGGTAAGGTCCACCACGCGCAGCCCCGCCAGCGGTCCACCTGCCGCCCCCTTACCCTTGTTTTCCTTGCTCGCGGTCAAGGCCCTCTCCTTCTCGTTAGCCTATGGGTAACGCACCGCCGGAGCGAAAACCATTCGTATTTGCGTTTGCTGGACGCATATCGGCACGATGATGGTTGTGAGCGATGGGCCGCGCTGCTAGTTCGGTCAGCGGGAAGACAAGAGGATTGCCATGGATTTCGCCTTTACCGACGACCAGCAGAACATCCGCGAGGCGGTTCTCAAGCACTGTTCGCAGTTCTCTGACGAGTACTGGCTGGAAAAGGATCGCAGCGGCGAATTCCCCACCGAGTTCCACAAGTCGATGGCCGATGCCGGCTGGCTGGGCGTCGCCATGCCCGAAAGCGTGGGCGGCGCAGGGCTGGGCATTACCGAAGCAGCGGTGATGATGCAGGCGGTGGCGGAAAGCGGCGGCGGCATGAGCGCGGCCTCCTCCATCCACTTGCCCGTGTTCGGGCTGGAGCCGGTGATGCTGTTCGGCACCGAGGAACAGCAGCAGCGCATGATCCCGCCGATCCTTTCGGGCGAGGAGAAGATGTGCTTCGCCGTGACCGAGCCGAACACCGGCCTCGACACCACCAGCCTCAAGACCCGCGCCGAAAAGGTGCCGGGCGGCTACCGCGTCAATGGCGAGAAGGTTTGGATCACGCAGGCCCACGTGGCCGACCGGATGCTGATCATCGCCCGCACCACCCCGCTGGAAGAGGTGAAGAAGAAGACCGAGGGCCTCAGCCTTTTCTACACCAAGCTCGATCGCAACCACATCGAGACGCGGATCATCCCGAAGATGGGCCGCCACGCGGTGGGATCGAACATGATGTTCATCACCGACCTGTTCATCCCGGACGAGGATCTGATCGGTGAAGAAGGTCAGGGCTTCCGCATCCTGCTCAAGGGCCTGAACCCCGAACGCGTGCTGCTGGGTGCGGAGGCTACGGGCCTCGGCCGCGTCGCGATCCAGCGCGCCTCCCGCTATGCCCGCGAACGCGTGGTGTTCGGGCGGCCGATCGGCCAGAATCAGGGCATCCAGCACCCGCTTGCCAAGGCGTGGATGCAGGTGGAGGCCGCCAGCCTGATGGTGTTCAAGGCCGCCACCCTGTTCGACAAGGGGCTGGACTGCGGCGTGGAGGCCAATGCCGCCAAGTATCTGGCCGCAGAGGCCGGGTTCGAGGCGTGCCAGACCGCCGTCATGTCGATGGGCGGCATGGGCTATGCGCAGGAATACCATGTGGAGCGTTACCTGCGCGAAGTGATGATCCCGCGCATCGCGCCGGTCAGCCCGCACCAGATCATGAATTTCATCGCCGAGAGGGTTTTGGAACTGCCCAAGAGTTATTGACGCCGCTCCACTTGAGAAACCCCGTCATCCCAGCGAAAGCTGGGATCGTAATCGGCAGCGCGGGGCATGGCCGCCCGCGATCCCAGCTTTCGCTGGGATGACGACTGGAGAGAACATGCCCGTGATCCACGAAACCCCGAAACATGGCCCTATCGCCGCCCGCTCCTGGCTTTTCGCGCCGGGCGACAGCGAGAAGAAGATGACCAAGGCCATGGAGGGTGAGGCGGACATCGTCCTCATCGACCTGGAAGACGCTGTCGCGCCCGATGCCAAGGCCGCCGCACGCCCGATGGTGCATGACTTCATCAAGGCCAACCCCGAACAGCGCGGCCGTCTCTGGGTGCGTATCAACCCGCTGGACGGGCCGCACACGCTGGACGACCTCGTGGCGATCATGCCGGCGCGTCCCGGCGGGATCATGCTGCCCAAGGTCTATGGCCGGCAGGATGTGGAGACGCTGGACCGCTATCTGGAAGCGCTGGAAGTGGCGAACGGCATCGAACAGGGATCGACCCCGGTGATCGTGCTGATCACCGAAACGGCCGAAGCGATGTTCCACACCGGCGACTACAAGGGCGCCCCGCGCGTGGTGGCGCTGACCTGGGGCGCGGAAGATCTGGCCGATTCCATCGGCGCATCGTCCAACCGCAATGCGGACGGATCGTACTCCTTCACCTACGAACTGGCCCGCAGCCTGACCGTGCTGGGCGCGGCGACCGCCGGCGTCACCGCGATCGAGACGATCAGCGCCGACTTCAAGGATCTGGAAGCACTCAAGGCCCGCGCCGAAAAGGTCCGCCGCGACGGCTATCGCGGGATGATGGCGATCCACCCGGCGCAGGTTCCGGTGATCAACGAGGCGTTCACGCCGACCGAGGCCGAGATCGCCGAGGCGCAGGAAATCGTCGATATTTTCGCCGCCAATCCGGGCGTGGGCGCTATCGGCTGGAAGGGCGGAATGCTCGACCGTCCCTACCTCGCCCGCGCCGAACGGCTGCTGCGGCAGGCAGGGAAGCTGTAAGATGACGCTTCGGCTTGCCGCATCCGAACTCGACCTTTCGCGGTTCCTGAAACCGGGTGACCGCATCGTGTTCGGCCAGGCCTGCGGCGAGCCGACCACGCTGGTGGAAGCGCTGATCGAACAGGGGGAGGCCATCGGCGGCCTCCACGCCTTCATCGCCACCAGCTTTTCCGGCCTGTTCACGCCCGAAAGCGCGCGCGCCTTCCGCCTCTCCAGCATGGGCGCGATCGGCGCGCTGCGGAGCATGACCAAGGCGAATGCGCTCGACGTCATCCCCGTCCACGTCAGCCAGATCGCCTGCCTGATCGAGGCCGGGATCATGCCCTGCGACGTGGCGATGATTCAGGTCAGCCCGGCCGATGCGCAGGGCAACCACAGCTGCGGCCTGATCTCCGACTACGTCCGCGCGGCGGTGGACAAGGCCCGCCTCGTGATCGCCGAAGTCAACGAGCAGGTGCCTTACGTTCCGGGCGAGACGATCCCCGGCGCGTTGATCGACGTGGCCGTCCACGTCAGCCGCGCGCCCGTGGAAGTGGCGCCTGCGAAGATCGGCCCCACCGACCAAGCCATCGCACGCCACTGCGCCGAATTCATCGGTGACGGCGCGGTGCTGCAGACCGGCGTGGGCGCGGTGCCGGACGCGATCCTGCGCCTGCTGCACGACCGCCGCGACCTTGGCGTCCATTCGGGCATGCTGGGTGACGGCCTTGTCGATCTTGCCGAAGCCGGCGTGCTGACCAATGCCCGCAAGGAGATCGATCGGGGCATCTCGATCAACGGTGCGCTGATCGGCACGCGGCGGCTCTATGACTGGGCCGCGCACAATCCGGCGATCCGCATGGCGCCCAGCAGCTACACCCACGGTGTGAAACCGATCATCCAGCTGACCCGGCTGGTGACGATCAACGCCGCGCTGGAAGTGGACCTCACCGGGCAGGTCAATGCCGAGCAATCGGGCGCGACCTACCTCGGTGGCACCGGCGGGCAGGTCGATTTCGTCCGCGCCGGATCGCGCGTGCCGGGCGGCGCCTCGCTGATCGTGCTGGCCTCCACCGCCAAGGGCGGCACACTGAGCAAGATCGTCCCCACCCTTTCCGGCCCCGTCACCACCGCGCGCACCGAGGTGGACGTGATCGTCACCGAATACGGCGCGGCGCAATTGAAGGGCCAGACTCTGGCCGAACGCGCGAAGCGGCTGGTCGCCATCGCTCATCCCGACTTCCGCGAAGACCTGTCGCGCACCGCCCACGAGATCGAGAAAAGGGGCTTCTAACGTGACTCAAGCTGTCCTCTACGATGCCCATGACGACGGCATCGCGGTCATCACCATCAACCGCCCCGAACAGCGCAATTGCCTCAGCCGCGAAGTGCGCGAAGGGCTGCGCGAGGCCTGGGCGACGTTCGAGGCCGACGCCTCCGCCCGCATCGCCATCCTCACCGGCAGCGGCGACAAGGCCTTCTGCGCAGGCGGCGATCTGAAGGAGATGGTCGAAACCGGAATGGCGGTGCCGCCGCGCGACCTCTACGCGCTGCCTTATGATACCATCGAACTGACCAAGCCGACCATCGCTGCCGTGGGCGGCCACGCCTTCGCCGGCGGCTGGATGATCGCGCAGGCTTGCGACCTCTGCGTCGCCAGCACCAATGCGAAGTTCGCGATTACCGAAGTGAAGGTGGGTCGCGGCAGCCCCTGGGCCTCGCCGCTGATCCACATGATCCCGCAGCGGATCATGATGGAGATCATGCTGACCGGAAAGCCGATCACCGCCCAGCGTGCCTACGAGATCGGCCTCGTCAACCGCCTTGCCGAGCCCGGCGCGGTGCTGGACGCGGCCATCGAACTGGCGCTGGAAGTGCTGGAAGGCGCTCCCCTCTCGGTAAAGGCCGCGCGCGAGACGGTGATGCTTTCGACCGAAATGGGCCGCTCCGCCGCGCTTGCAGCCGCGCGTGCGGCACATGAGCACACTTATAGCAGCGAAGACGCGCAGGAAGGCCCGCGTGCCTTCGCGGAAAAGCGCAAGCCGGTATGGAAAGGGCGATAGACGAAACCTCTCCCGACCAGGACATGAGGAGAGGTATCGTCTATCCGCGGCGCCTTAGCGCACTTAAAGCGCGCTTTCCGCGGTAGCGCTCGCCTGGTGGGGCGAAGATGAAGCATCTTCAAACGTGACGCCCTCATGGGTGCCGCCTGCGCGCCAGTCGGCCAGCATCTGGCGGAAGGCGTCCCAACCGGCCAGATAGCCCCGGAACAGCGCCCACTTCAGTTCCTTGTCGCCCTCGTTGTTGAAGTAGCTGGGCGTGCAATCGTTCTGGAAGCCGGACATGTCGACTTCGTTCTCCTTGCAGTGCGCGCAGTACCTTTCGACGCCCTCCTTCGTGGCCGAGATCGTGCTGGCGCCCCGGCGCAGCGTTTCGCCCACCATGAAGGCGATATGCTCCGCCTGCCGCCCGAACTGCTCGGTGGTGGAGGAGTTCGTCGCGCCCTGGATGTAGCCCATGGTGAACATCGCCGGGAATTCATCGGTGATCACGCCGTGGAACGTGCTCGCGCCATTGGTCCAGTGGTCGTAGATCGACTTGCCACCGCGCCCTTCCACGGTGTCGATGCCCCAGCGGCGCTTCAGGTCGCTGGTCACTTCGAAGCCGGAGGCGAAGATCATCAGGTCCACTTCGTGCTCCACGCCATCGGCGATGAAGCCCTTCTCGGTCATCCGCTCCACGCCCTGCGTGCCGGACACGTCGATCAGCGTGACGTTGGGCTGGTTGAACGCCGGGTAGTAATCGTTGTTCGACAGCGGCCGCTTGCACATGAAGCGGAAGTAGGGCTTCAGCTTCTCCGCCGTGTCCTTGTCCTCCACGATCGAATCCACGCGGCGGCGCAGGCGTTCCATCACCTGGAAGTCCACTACTTCGCGGCGATCCATGAATTCCAGCGGATCGAGCGCGGGCCAGCCTTCCTCGCCCAGTTCGATGGCGAGGTTGCGGCTGATCTCGGTCCAGATGTCGCAGATCAGGTCGGGCTCGCCGGGGATGAAGAAGGCTTGCGCGGCGCGGTGGAAGTTCGCCATGCGCTCCTGCTGCCAGCCGGGTTGGAGCGAGGCCGCCCATGCGGCATCGGTCGGCGGATTGGGCCGCTCGTCGATATTCGAAGGCGTGCGCTGCAGCACGTAGAGGTGCTTCGCATACTTGGCGAGATAGGGCACCGCCTGGACCGAAGTTGCCCCGGTGCCGACGATGGCCACACGCTTGTCGCGCAGCTTTTCCAGCTCCGGCGCGGTCCATGAACCGCCGGTATAGTCATGCTCCCACCGGCTAGTGTGGAACATCTTGCCCTTGAAGTCGTGAATGCCGGGGATGCCCGGCAGCTTGGGCATGTTCATCACGCCGCCCGCCATCACCACGAAGCGCGCGCGGATGTCGTCGCCGCGATTGGTGGTCACGTGCCAGCGCTTCAGCCCCTCATCCCAGCGGATGCCGGTGACCAGCGTGTGGAACAGCGCCTTGTCGGTAAGGTCGAAACGCTCGGCCATGTCCTGGCAGTACTGCTGGATTTCCCAGCCGTCAGAGAACTTCTTGCTGGGCATGAAGCCCGTCTCTTCCAGCAGCGGCAGATAGCAGTAGGCATCGTTGTCGCACTGCACGCCGGGATAGCGGTTCCAGTACCACACGCCGCCGAAGCCGCCCGCGTGATCGATGTTGCGCACGTTGGAAACGCCCTGCTTGTGCAGGTGATAACCGGCGAGAATGCCCGAGAACCCGGCGCCGAGGATGGCGACGTCGATATCCTCCACCAGCGGCTCACGCTCGGCCACCGGGGTAAAGGGATCGTGGGCGTAATTGTCCGAAAAGTCGTCGGTCGGCCGCACATACTGCTCGCCGCCCTCGCGCCGCATGCGCTTGTCGCGCTCCTGACGATACTTCGCCTTCAGCGCCGGGATATCGAGTTCCTCAGGGCTTGGCACATCGGACTTGAGGCAGGTCATTTCCATCGAATGGGCATCCTCTTGGCGGCGACTCTGCTCCGGTCGCCCGTTACCGCTGAATCTGGCGCAGCGGCCCGTTAGTTGTCAACAGTGTTGTTTATTAGTGATGATCGGGCGTTCCCTCAAGCGTCGGCTCCAGCAGTCGCCATCTTGAACGAGTAGCCGATGTGATCGATATGCCCGTGGAGCCCGAAATCGTGCAGCTTCGCCTTGTCGTGGAAGGCGTCGGACGCCGCCGCGACATCCTCGATCGTCCAGTGCGGGCGATAGACGCCCTCGGTTTCCGCAACGAACATCCGCGCCACGCGGCCCGCCATCGATGCGATCATCTCGCCGGTCACCGGGCAATCCTCGTGCGAAAGCCAGCCGACCACCGGGGCGACCAGTTCGGGCTCCATCGGCGGATACTGCGAGATGTCGAGCCCCTCGGCCATGCGCGTCACTGCGCCGGGCACGATCACATTGCACTTCACATTGTGCGCTTCACCCTCCAGCGCGGCGATGTTGTTCAGGCCCAGCATCGCCGACTTCGAGATGCCGTAGTTCACGCAGCGCTCGTTGCCGTAGAGCCCGCCGACCGAACTGGTCAGCACGATGCGGCCGTACCCGGCGTCGCACATCGGCCCGAACGCCGCCTGCACCACATGGAACGCGCCCAGCAGATGGACGTCGAGCACGGCGTGTAGGTCGCCGCTGGAAAGCTCGCGGATCGATCCGTAGCGCACGTTGCCGGCATTATGGACCAGCACGTCGATCCGGCCCCACTTGTCCAGCGCGGCCTGGACGATGGCCTTGCCGCCTTCGGGCGTGGCGACGGAATCGGTATTGGCGATGGCCTCGCCGCCCGCCGCCACGATCTCGTCCACCACGCTCTGCGCCACACTGATATCCGCGCCCGGTGCGTCGAGATCGCCCCGGATCGCGCCGCCCAGATCGTTGACCACCACTTTGGCCCCGCGCGTGGCCAGCAGCAGCGCATAGGCCCGGCCAAGCCCGCGTCCGGCTCCGGTGATCACGGCCACGCGGCCATCAAAGCGCATCTCTTCCATGGAACTCTCCCGGCTGACCGTCTCTGATGGAGGCGGTCTCTTTTCCGTCTGACGATCGAATATGCGCACGGGGGAGGGCGGGGCAATCGAACAAAGCCCTGTGAACGTCGCCGGGGCGATAGTACGTGCCCGAGAGGCTCTGGCCCGGGTCCTCGCGTTGCCTGCTTCGGGTGTGCTGGATAGGCTCGAAGGGAAAAGAACGGCCGCAAGAGCGCCGGACGAGAGGACGATTTCACCGATGCTCGAACCCGCAGGACGCAACCACGGCGTCGTCTCCGCCCGCCCGGCCGAAGGCTGGATGCTGCACCGCATGACGCCGCCGACGCGGCTCTATAGCGCCAATGGCCTGCGCACCGGGGCGGATGGCCGGATCTACGTCGCACAAGTGGGCGGCAGCCAGATCAGCGCGGTCGATCCCGACAGCGGCGCGGTGGAAGTGATCAGCCCGATGGGCGGCGGCATCACCGCGCCTGATGATCTTGCCTTCGATGAGGAGGGCAACCTCTACGCCACCGAAATCACCGAGGACCGCGTTTCGGTGCTGCGCCCGAACGGCACCAGTGCGGTCGTCTACGGCGACTTGCCCGTCGCCAACCCGATCACCTATTCGCAGGGCCGCCTGATCGCGGGGGGCTGCGAAATGGGCGCGCAAGTGCTCGAACTGGACCGGAACGGCGGCGCGCCGCGCGTGATCGCGGACAATGTGCCGATGCCCAACGCCTTCGAGGTAGGCCCTGACGGCAAGCTCTACATGCCGGTGATGGGCGCCAATGCGATCTGGCGCGTCAATCTGGACGGCAGCGGGGAGCCCGAAGTGGTCTGCGGCGATCTGGGCGTGCCCGATTCGGTGAAGTTCGATGCAGAGGGCATGATCGTCTCCACCCAGGTCGCCAGCGGGCAAGTGCTGCGCATCGATCCGCGCACCGGCGCCAAGACGGTGCTGGCCGATATCGGCGCGGGGCTGGACAACTGCACATTCGTGGGCGACCGGCTGTTCATCTCGCACATTCTCGGCTCGATCCATGAGATCACCACGCCCAAGGCTGCGGGCGGTCTGGTGAAGCCGCTGATCGAGAAGGGCCTGCAATGGCCGCTCGATGTCTCGATGGGCGCGGATGGGGTGCTGTGGATCGCCGATGGCGGCTTCGTCTTCTCGCTGCGCGCGGGGGAGGCGGTGAAGCTGGAAGGCATGCTGTTCAGCCCGAACTTCCCCGGATATTCGCGCGGTGTCGTCGCGGCGGGAGCGGGCGAGATGATCGTGACGACCGCCAGTGGCGAAGTCGCGAAGTTCCATCCCGCCGGGCCGTCGATGGAGCTGCTGGCCAGCGGGTTCGACCAGCTGATGGGCGTGGCGATTGCCCCCTCTGGCGCGGTGGTCTTCGCCGAATACGGCACCGGCAAGGTCCATTCGGTTGCGGGCGGCAAAGTGGAGGAGCTGGTCTCCGGGCTCGACCGTCCCAAGGGCGTCGCGGTGGCCGGGGACGGCACGGTCTATGTCGCGGAAAGCGGCGCGGGCCGGGTGGTCAAGCTGGTCGGCGGGCGCGCGGAAGCGGTGATCGAGGATCTGGTCCGGCCCGAGGGGCTGGCGATCCGCGATGGCCGAATCACCGTGCTCGACGTGAAGCGCCGCGAAGTGGTGCAGTCGGACCTTTCGGGCGGCGCGCGCGAAGTGATCGCACTGGGTCTGCCGGTCGGGCCGCCGGAAGGCACCGATCCCAAGCCGCTCGGCGGTGTGGGCCACATGTGCGGGCCGATGGGCAACATGACCGGGCTCGACGTGGGGCCGGATGGCACCGTGTGGATCTGCGGCGACCTTGAAGGCACCGTGCTCGCACTCAGGAGGGCGTGACCATGCTCAAACAGCTATGCTTTTTCCGCAAGCGCGCCGACATGACCATGGACGAGTTCATGGACTACTACGAGAACCAGCACTCGCAGCTTGCCAAGAAGATGGGCGCGGCACCGGCGATCCCCGGCGCGGTGCGCTATGTGCGGCGCTATCTGGTGCCGGAGAAGAACCCGATCACCGGCGAAGTGCACGATCCCGGCTACGACTGCGTGATGGAAATCTGGTGGAACAGCCGCGAGGATTTCGAACGCTCGCAGGCGATCATCAGCGATCCCGCGCGTCTGCCGATGACCAAGGCGGATGAGGAGAAACTGTTCGCCAGCCACGCCAACCCGGTCTGCACCTGCATCGAATACGATTCGCCGATGGGGCCGAATGGCGAGGCGACGCGGGTCGAGCTTTCCTACGGTGACTGACGTGTCCGCACGTGACGAGTGGCGGCAGTTCGGGCTGGTGCCGGTTGCGGCCGGGCTCGGCTACGCGACCAGCGTGATCCATATCTACGGCATCGGCCCCTACATCGGCCCGGTGGCCGAAGCGATGGGGTGGAGCCGCACCGAAGTCACCTTCGGGCTGACCATCGCCACATTGGTGCAGGCTATCGGCGGCATTTTCATCGGCCTTGCGGTCGACCGCTTTGGCCCGCGCCGTTTCGGTGTGATCGGTATCGTGCTGCTGACTGTGGCGTTCGCGCTGCTCGGCGCGGTGGGGGCCAGCCTGTCGCAGTGGTATCTGCTCTGGGGGCTGATCGCGATGGTTTCGCTGCCGGTGCAGGCCTCGGTCTGGACCAGCGCGGTGGCATCGCGCTTCGAACTATCGCGCGGGCTGGCGCTGGCAGTGACGCTCTGCGGTGCGTCGATTGCGGCGGGGCTGTTCCCGATTCTGGGGACTTGGGCGATCAAGACTTTCGGCTGGCGTATGGCCTTCGCGGTCCACGGCGGGCTGTGGTTCGTCGTGGCGGCCCCGGTGATTTTCCTGTTCTTTCGCGGCGCGCACGATCGCGGGGCGCGCAAGGAACCGGCGCCTGCCAAGCGCGATCTTCCGGGCGCGACATTGGGGGAAGGGCTGCGCTCCAGCGTCTATCACCGCCTCTTCGTGGCCAGCCTGCTGTTCACGTTCACGATCATCGCCATCGTCGTCCACTTCGTCTCGATCCTGGGGGACCGGGGCGCGGATGCGATGACGGCGGCGGCGATCGCCTCGTTCGTCGGCTGGTTCTCGCTCGCCGGGCGACTGGGGACGGGTGTCTTGCTGGACCGCTTCCCCGCCTCGCTGGTGGGCGCGGCGGTATTCATGCTGCCGGTAATCGGCTGCCTGCTGCTGCTGGGATCGGGTACCTCGTTTCTGGCACTGGCGCTGGCTTCGGGGCTGATCGGGCTGACCCTGGGGGCGGAGATCGACGTGGTGGTCTACCTGATCACCCGGCACTTCGGCCTCAGGAACTTCGGCGGGCTCTACGGCGGCGTGCTGGCGGCGCTCTCGATCGGTACGGCGGTCGGCCCCCTGGTGGCGGCGCTGATCCATGACCGAACGGGCAGCTACGAGATGTTCCTCTACCTGGCGATCGGCACGATGGCGGCCAGCAGCCTGGCCATCGGCACTCTGCCGCGCGGGGACCGCAAATACGCCACGGCGATTGGCGCTGCGTGCGAATAGTGGGATAACGGCCGCAAATCCGCGCGAATAAGAATGGAAAAAGCAATGGGTGAGCAGGGTAGGATCGTGCAGGCTGCCGAGGACCTGACCGTCCCGGTCCGCGTCCCGGCCGAGGCCTACATCTCGCCGGACTACGCCAAGGCGGAGCGTGACAGGCTGTGGCGCAATGTCTGGCTCCAGGCCGGGCGACTGGAAGACATCCCGGAAGTGGGCGATTTCATCACGTTCGACATCATCGACGATTCGGTGATCGTGGTCCGCGCCTCCGAAACCGAAATCCACGCCTTCCACAACGTCTGCCCGCATCGTGGCCGCAAGCTCATCGATACCCCGGCCGGAAAACGCAATGCGCGAGGGCATCGTCGCAGCTTCATCTGCGGCTATCACGGCTGGACCTTCGGGCTCGACGGAGCGAACACCTATCTGGAGCATCAGGAAGACTGGCAGGGCCATCTCTGTGCCGGCAGGGCCGACCTGGGTGTCGTCAAGGTCGATACCTGGGGCGGGTGGATCTGGATCAATCTGGACCCCGATTCGATGCCGCTGGCCGACTATCTGCACCCGGCGGCGGGCATGCTCGATCCCTATGGCCTGCAAAACATGCGCCCGCGCTGGCGCAAGTGGGTGGTGTTCGAATGCAACTGGAAGGTCGCGATGGAGGCCTTCTGCGAGACCTACCACGTCGCCACCACGCACCCGGAATTCATGGAATTCGGCCAGTTTCGGGGCTGGGCGCGCAATCAGGGGCTCCATTCCAACATCGGCTATGATGCGCCGAAGGGGCAGGAAGAGGACTCCGGCAAACTCCGCCTCGGCGCCGGTGAAGACCCGCGCCTGACCACGGCGGAAATGCAGAATTTCACCTGGGCCAACGCCAATACCAACACGACGATGACGCTGGTCGGCGTCGCCAACCGCCTGAAGGACGAACTGCCCGAAGGCACCCCTGCGGCGGAAGTCTCGGCCTACTGGATCGGCACCGCGCGCAAGGAAGACGCGGAGCGCGGCGTGGTCTGGGCACAAGTCGATCCGCAGCACACCGCGCAGGCGGGCACGGCCTGGCAGATCTTCCCGAACTTCCAGATCGGGCACGCGGTCAACAACATGCTCTGCTATCAGGCGCGGCCCTACGGCACCGACCCGGACAAGTGCATTTTCGAGGCCGCCGTCTACGAACTCTGGCCAGAGGGCGAGGCGCCCGAGACGGAGTGGGATTACACGCCGCCTGCCGACTGGCCGCCGGTGTTGCAGCAGGACTTCGCGAACATGGCGGCGGTCCAGCAGGGCATGAAGAACGTCGGTTTCCGGGGCGCGCAGCCCAATCCCTATATGGAGCGATCGGTGGCATCGCTGCACATGAATCTCGCCCGGTTCATGGGCACCGGCTCCCCGGAGAAGTACTGAGCCGGAACATGCAGTTTCCACTGGTCCACGTAAGCTGGTCTCTGGCCGATAATGCCCAGCGGCCCGCTTGCGACGCCTTCTTTCGCGAGGTGTTCGGGGCGGGCACCGCGCATGAGATCCTGATCACGCCGGAAACGGAGAAGATGGGGCTCGATCGCGAGGAGAGCCTGCTCATGATCGGCGACACCATGGTGATTCCCATCGCTCCGGCCGGTCGCGGGGCGCAGGAAGGCCATCCGCTGGGCGACATGCTGCGCCGCTCGGCCGCGCCGCACTGCTGGATCGGCGTGGCGCTGAAAGTCCGCGATCTGGCGGAGGCCGACGCATGGTTCGCCGCGCGCGGGTTCAAGCGGCATTACGATCCGGGGATGGAGGCGTTCTACTTCCTCGTTCCGCGCGGGCAGGTCATGGGCATGCGGCTGGAGATCGTGAAGCAGGATATGCCGGGCGATCCGCGCCGCGATCCGTCATGGCGACCGGCCGACGATCATCGGCTCGGGATAGAAGGCCTCCAGGCTATCGGCATCTCGTGCGACTCGCCGGAAAAAGCTGCCGAATTGTTCCACGGGAAACTTTCCTGGCCGCAGTTGGGCCCGCGCGACCTTCCCGAGGCGAAGTGTCAGGCCTTCGCGATGGGCGATACGGTGCTGGAAGTGTTGACGGATCGCCGGGAAGACGGCCCTGTCGCGCATCATGCCCGCGACGTGAAAGGCATCTGCCACCTCGCGTTCAAGGTCCGCGATGCGCGCCGCGCGGCGCATTACTTGCGCGGCCTTGGCCTGCCGCTGACCGGCGATGTCGAGGATCGCTTCGCCATAGCGCCCGATGCCGCGCAGGGGCGGTTGATCTGGTTTACCGAAACGACGCCGCCCGGCTATCCGGCGCTGGGATCACGGCTGGCGGAGTTTGCTGCCCAGCCGTAAACCCGGCTGGGCAGACGCTCGGGCGATCCTACTTGGCTTCCGCCAGCAGCTTGGCGGCTTCGGGCGAGGACCAGTCGTTGCCGCCGGTATAGCGCCAGACTTCGCGGCCCTGGCTGTCGAACAGCACCGTGACCGGCAGATTGCCGCCGTACTGGAAACCGAGGTCGCCGTTCTCGTCCACCCAGGGCTGGATATTGTCGAGCTTGCGGCGGCGCAGGATCTCGACGACCTTGTAGGTATCGCCGGTATCCTCGGAAATCGGCAGGATCTGGACCTTGCCGTTCGGGTCCTTGGCGAGCGCTTCCAGCGTCGGCATCTCGGCGATGCAGGGGGCGCACCAGGTGGCCCAGAGGTTGATCAGCAGCGGCTTGCCCTTCAGCGACATGAGGTCGAGGCTTTCGCCGGTATTGTCCACCAGGGTCACGTCGGGCATCGGATCGCCCTTGTGCGAGCGATCGACCTTGCCAGTCGGCTTTTCGGCGGCCTGTGTTGCCGGAGCGGCGCTTTCGGAAGCCTTTTGTTGCGCGTCCTTGCCGCTTTGCCTATCGCAGCCCGCGATCAGGAGGGCGCCTGCCCCCGCGACGGAATACAGGACGAGCGACTTGAGCGATTTGGAAGACAGCAAGGCGGCGGGCTCCAACCAGATGTGGGGTGGACGGTTCGAAGGTGGACCGTCTGCGATCATGCGCGAGATAAATGCCTCGATCCCCTTCGACAAGGCATTGTGGCGGCAGGACATCGCGGCCAGCAAAGCGCACGTCGCGATGCTGGGCGCCTGCGGCGTGGTTTCGGCCGAGGATGCGATCACGATTCGCGACGGTCTGGACAAGGTTGCGGCCGAGTACGAAGTCTCCGGGGTCCCCGAGAACTGGGACCTCGAGGACATCCACATGACCACCGAGGGCCGTCTGGCCGAGCTGATCGGCCCGGTCGCCGGCCGCCTGCACACGGCCCGCTCGCGCAACGACCAGGTCGCCACGGATTTCCGCCTCTGGGTGCGCGATGCTGTCGATCAGGCCGATGCGGGGCTCGAAGCGCTCCAGAAGGCGCTCGTTTCCCGCGCGGGTGAGCATGCCGATTCGATCATGCCCGGCTTCACCCATCTCCAGACCGCGCAGCCGGTGACGCTGGGCCACCACCTCATGGCCTACTACGAGATGATCGGGCGTGACCGTTCGCGCTTCGCCGATGCGCGGAGGCGCATGAACCGCAGCCCGCTCGGCGCGGCGGCGCTGGCCGGAACCGGCTTCCCGATCGACCGCACGATGACCGCGCAGGCGCTGGGCTTCGACGCGCCGACCGACAACAGCCTCGATTCGGTGTCGGACCGCGACTTCGCGCTCGATTACCTGATGGCGGCCAGCCAGTGCTCGCTGCACCTTTCGCGTCTGGCCGAAGAGTTCATCATCTGGGCCAGCCAGCCCTTTGGCTTCGTGGCGCTGCCCGATTCGCTGTCCACCGGCAGCTCGATCATGCCGCAGAAGAAGAACCCCGACGCGGCGGAACTGGTGCGCGGCCATTCGGGCCGGATCGTCGGTTGCCTGACCAGCCTGATGATCACCATGAAGGGCCTGCCGCTGGCCTATTCGAAGGACATGCAGGACGACAAGCCGCCGGTGTTCGAGGCTGCCGGTCTGCTGGCGCTCTCCATTGCGGCGATGACCGGCATGGTCGCGGAAACCCGCTTCCGCACCGATCGCATGCGCGGCGCCGCCGAACTGGGCTTCGCCACCGCCACCGATCTGGCCGACTGGCTGGTGCGCGAGGGCAACATTCCCTTCCGCGAGGCGCACCACATCACCGGCTCCGCCGTGAAGCTGGCCGAGCAGCGCGGTGTCGCGCTCGATCAATTGCCGCTGGAAGACCTCAAGGCCATCGACAGCCGCATCGACGAGCGCGTATTCAAGGCGCTCTCGGTCGAGGCTTCGGTTGCCGCGCGCAAATCGCACGGCGGCACCGCGCCCGACCAGGTACGCCTGCGCGTAGCCGAAGCCCGGCTCGCGCTCGGTCTGGAGTGAGCCTGATGCGCAAGACTGCCGCCCTGATCCTGCTTCTCGCGCTCTCGGCCTGCGGGCAGAGGTCGGCGCTGGCATTGAAACCGGGGCAGCAGCTTCCGCCCGCGCCTTACGGCCGCGAGCAGAAACCGGCCAGCACCGAGCTGCTCCAGACGCCGACGCTGGCGATTCCCGAACGCAGCGTCGAATTGCGCACCCGCTCGGAGCCACGGAACGACGATCCCTTCGATCTTCCGCCTCCAGAATAATTTTCAGGCTGAATAAGCTTCCAGATACCGAGACACCCATGGACCATTTTGCCCTGACCAACGGCGAGCTCTTCGCCGAAGACGTGCCGCTGGCCGCGATCGCCCGCGAAGTCGGCACGCCCGTCTACGTCTATTCCCGCGCGACGCTCAGCCGCCATGCCCGCGTCTTTCGCGAGGCGCTGGCGCAGCTGCCCAGCGTCCACATCGCCTTCGCGGTGAAGTCCAACCCCAACCTCGCCGTGCTGCGCCTGCTGGCGAGCGAAGGCTACGGCGCCGACGTCGTTTCCGAAGGCGAGATGAACCGCGCGCTGGCGGCCGGAATTCCGGCCGCCGACATCGTCTTCTCGGGCGTCGGCAAGACCCGCCGCGAACTGACCGCCGCGGTCAAGGCGGGGATCGGCCAGTTCAACCTCGAAAGCGAGGAAGAGGGCGTGGAACTGGCGGAAATCGCCACTTCGCTGGGCCTGCGCGCGCCTTGCGCGCTACGCGTCAACCCGGACGTGGACGCCCGCACCCACGCCAAGATCTCCACCGGCAAGGCGGACAACAAGTTCGGCGTCGCCTATGACCGTGCGGGCGCGATCTATGCCCGCCTCTCGGGCCTGCCGGGGCTCGACATGAAGGGCCTTGCCGTCCACATCGGCAGCCAGATTTCCGACCTTGAACCCTCGCGCCTCGCCTTCATCAAGATGGGCGAGCTGATGGAGGCGATCCGCGCCGAAGGGCATTCGGTGACCCACATGGACCTCGGCGGCGGCCTCGGCGTGCCGTACAAGGCAGGCGATTCGCTGCCGACCCCGCAGGATTACGGCGCGATGGTGACTTCGGTCGCGAAGGACTGGGGCGTCACCCTGATGTTCGAGCCGGGCCGCGTGATCACCGGCAACTCCGGCGTACTGGTGACCGAAGTGGTCCGCGTGAAGGAAGGCGTGGTGAATCCCTTCGTGGTCGTGGACGCGGCGATGAACGACCTCGCCCGCCCCGCGATGTACGATGCCTGGCACGATTTCGCGGCGGTGAAGCCCAGCGGCAGGACTATGACCGCCAACATCGTCGGCCCGATCTGCGAAAGCTCGGATACCTTCGCGATGGGCCGCGAGATCGACGAAGTCGGCGCGGGCGATCTGGCGATCTTCCGCACGGCCGGCGCTTACGGTGCGACGATGGCCAATACCTACAACAGCCGCGCGCTGGTGCCCGAAGTCATGGTGGACGGCGACAAGTGGGCGGTCGTGGCCGCGCGTATCGAGCCCGAGACCATTCTCGCGGCCGAGACCGTGCCGGACTGGCTCGCCTGACGGCCCTGCTGCCATGATCGAGAGCCTCCCGTTGTTCCACCGCATCGCCGATCGTCCGGTAGTGGTGACCGGCAGCGGAGAGGCGGCCGAGGCGAAGCGGCGGCTGGTCGAGCGGGCCGGGGGGCAGGTCGTTCGCGACCTAGCACAGGGCATCGAACGCGGCGCGCGGATCGCCTTCATCGCGGAAGAGGACGAAGCGGTCGCCCGCGCCGCCGTCCGGCAGGCGCAGGCGGCGGGGCTGCTGGTCAATGCGCCGGACCGGCCCCTGCTTTGCGATTTCACCGTGCCTTCGCTTCTCGACCGGACGCCTGTGCTCGTCGCCATCGGCACGGGCGGCGCTTCGGCGGGGCTGGCCAAGCAGCTGCGCCTGCGGCTCGAAGACCTGCTGCCGCAATCGCTGGGCGTGCTGGCCCGCAGCCTGCTGGCGGCGCGGCCCGCATTGAGGGCGCGTTTTCCCGATCCCGGCCAGCGGCGGCAGGCGCTCGACGCGGCGCTCGGGCAGGGGGGCGCGCTCGATCCCCTGGCAGAAGGCGGGCCGGAACGGGTGGCGGCGTGGTTGGCCGATGCGGACGAGCCGGAAGGTGGCAGGGTCGAGATCGTGCTGCGCAGCGCGGACCCCGAGGACCTTACCTTGCGGGAAGCGCGGCTTCTGGGGTCGGCAGACATGCTGCTGCACGGCGCCGATGTCCCCGCTGCGATCCTGGACCGCGCCCGCGCCGATGCCGCGCGTGGCCCGATCGGCGCTCAGACCCAGGCGGCGGGCGGTCTGATCGTCGTCCTGCGGATGGGCTGAGTACCCGCACGGTTAAATCCGGGTTTATGATTTCAGGGATTTAACTCATTCAAAACGCGGGCCTGCGGCATCCTCGACCCTTGCGGCGAAGGAATGCCGAAAGGGACAGACTTGCAACGACCCGACGTGACGACACTGGATTTGCCGCAGATCGCATTCGCCGCATTGCCGGTTCTCGCCAGCTTTTCCGGGCCGAAGGCGGTAACCGGCCTGCATGGATCGCGCGCCGATTGTTCGCGCCACGACGATAACCACGCGCTGCTCATGCCCTGCCTTTACGAGCTGCACCCCGGCACCTGAGCGCGGCGATGGGCAAAGTGCATGAGGACCTGAGAGCGCTTGCCCGCAGCGATGAGGCATGGGCGCAAGGCCAGCGGGAACTGGCCAGGATCGTTTCCGAATGGCGCGCCCTGCCGCATGTCGCCCCGGTGCTTACCGCGCTTGACCGTTTCGGGCGGGGCACAGCGCTGGAAGCCTGCGCGCCGCTGGCCGCGCTGTTCGGCGCGGACGGCGATCCTGCCGGGGCTTTCGTTGACGCACTCATGACGCGGGGCGTGACGGCGCTGGCGGACCTGCCGCTGGGGCAGATGCCGTTTCGCCATGCCCACCGGCAGGAGGCGGACACCCTGCTCCTGGCCCATTCGGGAACCGCGACGCTGGCCTTGGCGGTCTATGACGGCGAGAGCCTGCGGCGTCAGCCTGAACCACGAACGGTGCAGTTCGCGCCGATGGAAGTCTGGTGGCGGGTGCTCTCCGGCGGCGGCAGGGCGGAGCGCATCGCTTGTCCGGCACCTTCCTTGCTTCCCGGCCCCTTGCTCCCCGGCACACCGGTGGAACTGCGCCCGGGAACCGTGCTGCACCGGGACGGCGCGCGCGAGGCGATCCAGGTTCGCGGCGTGGAGGGAAGCCTGGTCATCCTGCGCCTGCAGCGGCTTGCCTCGCTGCACGAACCGGTCAGGGCGTTCGCGCTGGCGGACGGCGCGCTGCAAGGACAGTCGGCACCGACGGCGGAATTCAACCGGCTGGAGCTTGCCATGGCGGTACTGGTCGGCCTCGGGCGGCAGGATGCCGTGCCGGTGTTGTCGCGCATCGCCCATGGCACGGGGCCGGCCGCCTTGCGCTGGCAGGCCCTGCGCGCGATCCTGGCGATGGACACGCGCGCCGGGCTGGTCCTGCTGGGCGCCATGGCCGCCGGGGAGGACGGCGACCTTGCGCAGCCCGCGCGGGATCTGCACCGCGCCCTGGTCGCGCAGTGGCCCGAGCTGGAGAAAGTGGCGCAATGGCGCGGATAATGACTCAGCGCGATCCGACGAGCGCCTCGCTGGCCGAATTCGTCGATGCCCTGTCCGGCTGGGGTTTCGACCCGCGTGACGAGGTGAGCCTGTCCCACGCCGCGAACTGGCTGCAACGGCTGGGCAACGACCGGGCCTTCCTGGGCGATCTGCTGGTGGACCTGATCGCCGGGCTGGCCCCGGTGCCGGACGGCGCCGATGCGCTGGAAGGCGTCGGGCCGCAGTCGATCATGCTGGTGACGCCGGGGCAGGGCAATTTCTTCCTGAACGCCCGCATCTGGCCTTGCGAGCAGGACGCGCTCTACCGCGCCAGCGGCCCCGAGGCCTTCGGCTACGGCCGGGGACACGACCACGGCTGCGACATGCTGGCTCTGGGCTATTTCGGTCCCGGCTACGCGGCGGAGGAGTTCGAATACGACTACGAAGAGGTCGCCGGTCACGCGGGGGAAGCCGTGACGCTCCTGCCCACGGGCCGGGTCGTGCTCGAACCGGGGCGGATGATCCATTACCGGGCGCGGCGCGACGTGCATGTCCAGTATCCGCCGCAATCGCTGTCGGTGGCGCTGAACCTCGTCCATACCGAGCCCGCGCAGGGATGGCTGGACCGCTACGATTTCGACGTGGAACGCGCCGCCGTGACCCGGCTTCACGGCCATGGCCCCAGCGAGAGCTTCCTGCGCATTGCCGTGGCGCTCGGCGGCGAGGAAGCGCGCGATCTCGCCTCGCGCTTCGGCAAGGGGCACCCGAGCGACCGCATGCGGCTGGTCGCCTGGCAGGCGCTGGCGGCCCATGCGGCAAGCGCCGAGGCGCGCGATGCGGTATGGGCCGAGGCGGAACGGTGCGGCAGCCGGTTAGTCGCCGCCGAGGCACGGGCGCTGCGGGGGGCGGCAGAATAACGTCGTCCCGGACTTGATCCGGGACCGCTGGCCGTGAACGGCCGAGCGCGCAGATGGGCGCCTTGCGGTTAGCGTACGCCTCAAGAATTGCCAGCGGTCCCGGATCAGGTCCGGGACGATGCGCGCAATGTCAGAACATCCCCCCCGCCAGCGCGTCGATCGCGCCTTGCAGTATGACGGCGGCGGCGGCGGAATCGATGCGGGTGGCGCGTTTCGCCCGGCTCATGTCCTGTTCCAACAGCCCCCGCTCGGCGCCGGTGGTGGACCAGCGTTCGTCCCAGAGCAGGATCGGCAGGCCCAGAACGCCGAGGTTGCGGGCATAGGCGCGGCTCGATTGCGCGCGGGGGCCTTCGGAACCGTCCATGTTGAGCGGCAGGCCGATGACGATACCCTTGATCGCGCGTTCGCGGATCAGTTCGACCATGAGCTCGCGGTCGGCGCCGAACTTGCCGCGTTTCAGTGTCTTGCCGGGGGAGGCGAAGCGCCAGCCCGCGTCGCAGAAGGCGGTGCCGATGGTCTGCGTGCCGAGGTCCAGCCCAAGCAGCGCGCCGCCGGATTCCGGCAGGGCATCGCGATAGTCCAGCGCGCTGGTGGTGATCACTGTGCCTTCTGCCATGTCGCAACCCGTCTTTCGAAATCTGCGCGAAGGTTCGCCCAGAACAGGGTCACGTCATAGAGATGGTAGTTGTTTCCGGGAAGCACGTAAGGCCCCATGTCGAGCGCGGGAGGCGGTCCGATGTGGAGAAAATGGTCGGGACCGCAGGTCGCGGGCACAGTCGCCATGGCCAGGGTGCCCGATGCGGCGCGGGAATCGGCGCGGAACTGGGGGACAAGCGTGCCGAGATTGGCCGCCGCATCGGCGCTGCCGCCCTCGCTTCCGGTGAGCGGATTAGTGCAGAGGAAGGGACTTGCGGCCACGCCTTGGCCGTCCAGCCCGGTGCGTCGTCCATAGGCGGCCAGCAGCATCTTGGTGTCGGCCGGATCGGCCACCGAGAGCCAGCTGACGACGCAGCCGGTCTGCTCCGCCCCGGCGCAGGCGGGCAGGCCCATCTTCGGCAGGTCATGCGCCAGCGAGACCGGCCAGCCGATCACATAGGCCGCGATCACGCGCCGGGCGAGCGGCTTGTCCGCCACCCGGTCGCGCAGCACGCGGCGCAGCAGGAAGGCGCCCTGGCTGTGTCCGGCCACGACGATCGGACGGCCGCGCGGCACGCTCTTCACGAACTGGTCGAAAGCGGCGAGAACGTCGGAATAGGCAAGGTCGATGGCGCGGTTGGCTTCGGGTGCGGCGGTCAGGAAGGCGCCGATCGCCGCCTGCCGATAGCGCGGCGCCCAGATTTCGGCGCGGTTGAAGGGGCTGGCCATGCCTTTCACGAACAGCGCGGCACGGTCCTGCGAGAAGGCGTCCGTCACGTCCCCGTTCCAGGCGCTGCGGGCGACCAGGCTGGTGGGATGGACGAAGAACACCGCCACCTTGAGACGGCTCTTGGGCGCCTCCACGCCGGGGGGCAGCCAGCGGGATGGGTCGTCCGGCATGTCGGGCCGGGCAAGCCACATCTTGGCATCGCGCCATGCCTCGGGGCCGAGCGCGTCTTTCTGCGCATATTCGACGTTCGGCACGAAAGCCAGTTCGGTCAGGTCTTCGGACCACAGCCGCAAGGCCACCAGCAGGCCGATCACCAGCAGGACGACAATGGCGATGACGTAGAGGAACTTGCGGGCCATGGTTCAGGGTCTCGCCCGCGGGGAGCCGCCGGTCAAGCGGCGGCGTCCACAGGGTCGCCGGGGGAGGGTACGCCGTTGCGATCGGCCTCGCGTTCCAACCAGATCTTGATCATCGCCACCAGCGGATCGGCCAGGGCCAGGCCGAGCAGGCCGAACAGCACGCCCATGATGAGCTGCGCCGCCAGCACCAGCGCGGGGGGCAGGTCCACGGTCTTGCGCGCGATCATCGGCACGATCAGGTAGCCGTCGATCAGGTGGATCAGCACGTAGACGATGATGGTGTAGAGCCCCATCTCGTAGCCGCCGGAAAAACCGACGAGAATCATGATCATGCCGGAAATCGGCGCGCCGATGTTGGGCAGGAAGGCCAGCAGGCCGGTGATGAGCCCGAGCAGGGCGGCCATCGGCACGCCGTAGAACTGGAGCATGGCCCAGGTGAACAGGCCTTCGACGGTCATGCCGATGAGGCGGCCGAACAGCAGGCGGCGCAGGGCCTGGCCCATGATCGCCACGGTGCTTTCGAAGTGGTCGCGCCGGTCGATCGGCAGCATCCAGCCCACGCCGCGCCGATAGAGCCGCGGCTCCAGTGCGAAATAGATGCCCAGCACCAGGATCAGGAACAGCGTGGTGAACACGCCGATGAGGCCGCCGACCACCCGCGTGACCTGGCTGATGCCGCCGACCGCCTCCTGGGCGACGCTGCGAAGATCGGTGATGCGCGGCTGGATGCCGTGGGCGTGGAGCCAGCTCAACCCGTGGCGGAACTGGCTTTCGATGGTGGCGGGCAGTTCCGCCGCCTGCAAGGCGATCTGGCTGCCGGCGAAGCGCGCGACCCAGAGCAGGAACAGCATGGCCAGGAGCAGCACCAGCACCACGCAGAGACCGCGCGGCAGGCGCAGGACCTTACGGATCACCCGCGCGCCGCCGTCGATCAGCGCACCGAAGACGATGCCGCCGAAGATCACCAGAAGCGATTGCGAAAGGAATACGGCCAGCGCCAGCAGCGCGGCCATGCCGATCCAGACGAAGGCCTTGCGCGCCTCGGTGCGGATCAGCGGATCGGCAATGTCGGTGGGACCGGCACGCTCGGCTCCCGCCTCCCGCTCCGGTCCCGACGCCATCAGTTGGCGGCTTTCGCGGGATCTACAGGAGGTCGCAGGCTGGTGAAGGAACGACCGGGGCGCAGGGCGCTCCACCAGGTCAGCGGGTTCCAGCTCTGGGTGCCGTCCAGCGAGAAGGTGATGAACTCGGCGCGCCCGCCGACGTCGGACAGCGGCACCGGGCCGCCGAGGCCGCCGCCGGGGTTGCCGAACATGTCGGTCTCGAACGGGGCGCGGCTGTCCGCCGAGCGATCGCGGTCGTCGCCCATCAGGAAGACATGGCCTTCGGGAACCGTGATTTCGGCGTAATTGTCCAGCTCCTGGTTCAGGTAGTCGATCACCTGATAACTGGCGCCGTTGGGCAATGTTTCACGGTAGGTCGGCATTTCGTAGACGTCCTTGCCGCTCGGCAGGCGGGTGCGGAACTGGCCGAAGCCGTCGTAGCAGTGGCCGGGTTCGGCATCCCCTTCGCAGGTCAGCGAATCGTCGGCGGCGATGCGGACCGGCGGCACCATCTCGCGCGGGATGAACCGGCCGTTGAGGCGGATGCGCCCGTCGATCACGGCGATGCGGTCGCCGGGCAGGGCGACCACGCGCTTGATCAGGTCGGCCTTGCGGTTGCCCGGCACGACGATGACGATATCGCCGTATTCCGGGGTGCGGCCGAGCAGGCGCCAGGTGCCGCGCGGCAGCAGGTGGAAACTGATCGAGGACCAGTCCCAGCCATAGGGATACTTCGAAACCACCAGCCGGTCGCCCACCAGCAGCCCCGGCATCATCGAGATCGAAGGGATGTAGAACGGCTTGGCGATGAACGAATGGAATGCCAGCACGCCCAGCAGCATCAGCGCGAGGCCGCGCAGCTCCTGGAACCAGTTGACCTTTTCCGCAGCCGGCGGGGCCTGAACGGGGGCCTGGCTCATGGTCGGCTTGGGCTGTTGGATCATGTCCCGGGAATACTCGGCGTCAGGATTGGGGAAGGGGGCGCGCTTCGATGATCACGAAGGCCTGTGCCCATGGATGATCGTCGGTGAGCGTAAGGTGAACCACGGCTTCGTGACCGGCCGGAATCAGGGCGTCCAGCCGCGTTTTCGCGCCGCCGGTCAGCGCCAGGGTGGGCGCGCCGGAGGGGGCATTGATCACGCCGATGTCCTTCATGAACACGCCCGCCTTGAAGCCGGTGCCGACCGCCTTGGAGAAAGCCTCCTTGGCCGCGAAGCGCTTGGCGAGAGTGCCCGCCACGGTATGCGGCCGCCGCGCGGCTTTCGCCCGCTCGACATCGGTGAAGACGCGGGCGAGGAAGCGTTCGCCGAAGCGGTTGAGCGAATTCTGGATCCGCTCGATGTTGCAGAGGTCGGAGCCGAGACCGATGATCATGAAATTACGGTCCTTTCAGCGAACCTCGTCCATCAGCAGGCGCATCTTCTTCACGCTCGTTTCGAGCCCGCAGAATATCGCCTCGCCGATAAGGTAGTGGCCGATGTTCAGTTCCGCCAGTTGCGGAATCGCCGCGATCGGCTGAACGTTCTCGTAAGTGAGGCCGTGTCCGGCATGGGGCTCGATGCCGTTCTTCGCGGCGAGCGCGGCCATGTCGACGATGCGGCGCAGTTCGATGGCCACCTGCTCGCCTTCGGCATGGGCATATTCGCCCGTGTGGAATTCCACGACCGGCGCGCCGAGCTTCATCGCGGCCTCGATCTGGCGCGGCTCGGGGGCGATGAACAGGCTGACGCGAATGCCCGCGTCGGAAAGCCGCGCGACGATCGGCGCCAGGCGGTTGTGCTGTCCCGCCGCGTCGAGGCCGCCTTCGGTAGTGCGCTCCTCGCGGCGTTCGGGCACGATGCAGGCCGCGTGCGGGCGGTGCCGCAGCGCGATTTCCAGCATCTCGTCGGTCGCCGCCATTTCCAGGTTGATGGGCAGGCCGGTGGCGGAGGCGACGCGTTCGAGATCCTCGTCGCGGATGTGGCGGCGGTCCTCGCGCAAGTGGACGGTGATGCCGTCGCCCCCGGCCTCGGCGACGATGCGCGCCGCGCGGGCCGGGTCGGGATGCTCGCCGCCCCGCGCGTTGCGGATGGTGGCGACGTGGTCGATATTGACGCCGAGACGCAGGCGCGCGGGAGTGAGGACGTTGGCCAAGTCTGCGAGTTCCCTAGTTCAGGTACACCGGGTGAGTGGGCAATATCCGGGACAGTATCCGGGGCAATATCAGGGTTGGGCGCGGCTGCCGGGCTTGACGGCAGGGGTAGCGGCCAGTTCGGCCGGCAGTTCGTCGGCCGCGTAAGTCGGGAAGTTGAGCGCCACCAACGGGAAGAACGGCACGCCCAGGTCCACCGCGCCCGCCGAACGGTCGATCAGCGATGCCGCCGCGATCACTTCGCCGCCGGCTTCCTCGATGGCCTTGATGGCCTCGCGGCTGGAGAGGCCGGTGGTCACCACGTCCTCGACCATCAGCACCTTGTCGCCCGGTTCCAGGCTGAAGCCGCGGCGCAGCTCGAAAGTGCCGGTGGGGCGTTCGACGAACATCGCGTCGACCTGAAGCGCACGGCCCATCTCCTGGCCGATGATGACGCCGCCCATGGCGGGCGATACGACCTTGGTGATCGCCTTGCGAATATCGTGGGGAAGTTTTGCGGCGAGGGCCACGGCGAGTCGCCCGGCCCGGTCGGGGTTCATCAGAACCCGTGCGCACTGGAGGTAGTATGCGCTGTGACGACCCGAGGAAAGCAGGAAATGCCCTTCAAGCAAGGCCTTGCTGGCGCGGAACTCGGAGAGGACTTCTTCTTCCTGCATCGGGGGGTAATCCTTTGGTGCAAATTGCAATGTTCTGGTGGGGGCTGACGGCCCCTTGCGTCAAAAATCCCCTAGAGGCGCTTGAGACAGGCGGCAAGGCCGCGTATAGCCCCCTGTGAACGGGGGCAAAAAGCCTCCGCAATAGGGGTGCGCGCTTGGGAGGCGACTCACTTGCGCGATCATAAGAAAACGGAAGCGCTATAACCATGATATTGGGCAAAACCGTTCGTACTTTGGGCGAGGCTGCGAAAGCTCTCGGTCTTTATTCCGTCGCGGCCATGGCGTTTTCGTCAAGTCTTGCAGCGTCTTCCGCAATCGCAGCGCCCGCTCCCGAGGCCGTCGCCAGCTACACGCCGATGAAGCCCACGCCGGGCATCGGCATGCCGGTGGAAGGCGGGATCGGCCTGCAACAGCAGTTTTCCAAGCTCGGCGAATATGGCGAGTGGATCCATGACGGCGTGCTGATGCCGATCATCACGGTCATCACGCTGTTCGTGCTGCTGCTGCTGGTGATCATCGCGGTGCGCTACAACCGCCGCGCCAATCCGGTGGCCTCCAAGACCAGCCACAACACCATCCTCGAAGTGGTGTGGACGCTGGTTCCGGTGCTGATCCTGATCGGCATCGCGGTGCCCTCGATCGACCTGATCGCCAAGCAGTACAAGCCCGCTCCCAAGGGCGCGCTGACCATCAAGGTCACCGGCAACCAGTGGTTCTGGACTTACGGCTATCCCGATAACGGCGATTTCGAGGTCGTGTCGAACATGCTGAACCTGCCGGGCCAGCCGACCATCAACAACGGCGTGCGCGAAGTGGGCTCCAAGCCCTGGGACGGCCCCTCGCACCTCGAAGTGGACAACCGTATGGTCGTGCCCGTGGGCGAGCCGGTCCGCCTGCAGATCACCGCGGCCGACGTGATCCACTCCTTCGCCGTGCCCTCGCTCTGGTTCAAGCTGGACGCGGTTCCGGGCCGGATCAACGAGAAGGTCCTCTTTGTCGAGAAGCCGGGCGTCTACTACGGGCAGTGCTCCGAGCTTTGCGGCGCCAAGCACGGCTACATGCCGATCGCGGTGGAGGCACTTCCCCGCGCGCAATACGACGCCTGGGTGCTGACCCACGCCGGCGGCGTGATCGACGGTCAGGCGCAGCCCGCTGCTGCCGCACCCGCCGGTGCGCCCGCCACTGGGGCTGAACCTGCACCGGCCGCGTCCGCGGACCCGGGTGCAGCCGCCACGGGTGAAGCGACGGAAGCAGCCGCTTCCACAGCCGCAGCTTCCACAGCCGCCGCATCAGCCGAATAAGAGCGAATCGAAGGACAGGGCCCTCACCATGGCAACCACCGCTCCCGAGCATTTCCAAGGTCACGTGGATCACCACGGGCACGCCGATCACGACCACAAGCCGAGCTTCTTCGCGCGCTGGTTCATGTCCACCAACCACAAGGACATCGGCACGATGTACCTGATCTTCGCGATCATCGCGGGGATCATCGGCGGCCTGTTCTCGGGCATGATGCGCGTCGAACTTGCCGAGCCGGGCATCCAGTACCTGGATATCTTCGCCCGCTGGTTCGGCGCCACCAATCCCGACTTCAACTCCACGCTGCATGTCTGGAACGTGCTGATCACCGCCCACGGCCTGATCATGGTGTTCTTCATGGTCATGCCCGCGATGATCGGCGGCTTCGGCAACTGGTTCGTGCCGCTGATGATCGGCGCGCCGGACATGGCCTTCCCGCGCATGAACAACATCTCGTTCTGGCTGACCGTGGCAGGCTTCATCTCGCTGCTGTGCTCCGCTTTCGTGCCGGGCGGCACGGGGCTGGGCGCGGGCACCGGCTGGACCGTCTATGCGCCGCTCTCCACCTCCGGCTCGCCCGGGCCTGCGGTGGACTTCGGCATCTTCGCGCTGCACCTTTCCGGCGCGGGCTCGATCATGGGCGCGATCAACTTCATCACCACGATCTTCAACATGCGTGCCCCCGGCATGACCATGCACAAGATGCCGCTCTTCGTGTGGTCGATGCTGGTCACCGCCTTCCTGCTGCTGCTCTCGCTGCCGGTCCTGGCCGCGGCGATCACCATGCTGCTGACGGACCGCAACTTCGGCACCACCTTCTTCGATCCCTCGGGTGGCGGCGATCCGGTGCTCTACCAGCACCTGTTCTGGTTCTTCGGCCACCCCGAAGTCTACATCATGATCCTGCCGGGCTTCGGCATCATCTCGCAGATCGTCTCGACCTTCTCGAAAAAGCCGGTCTTCGGCTATCTCGGCATGGCCTATGCCATGGTCGCGATCGGCGTGGTGGGCTTCATCGTCTGGGCGCACCACATGTACGCCACCGGCATGTCGGTGAACACGAAGATGTATTTCACCGCCGCCACCATGGTGATCGCAGTGCCGACCGGCGTGAAGATCTTCTCGTGGATCGCGACGATGTGGGGCGGCTCGCTGGAGTTCAAGAGCCCGATGGTCTGGGCGCTGGGCTTCATCTTCCTCTTCACCGTCGGCGGCGTGACCGGCGTGGTGCTGGCGAACGGCGGCGTCGACGACGTCCTGCACGACACCTACTACGTCGTCGCCCACTTCCACTACGTGCTCTCGCTGGGTGCCGTGACCGCGCTCTTCGCCGGGTTCTACTACTGGTTCCCGAAGATGAGCGGCCGGATGCATTCCGAGTTCCTCGCCCACGTCCATTTCTGGATCTTCTTCGTCGGCGTGAACATGATCTTCTTCCCGATGCACTTCCTCGGGCTGCAGGGTATGCCGCGCCGCTACCCGGACTATGCGGAAGCCTACCAGCACTGGAACCACGTCGCGACGATCGGCTACATGGTCATGGCCAGCAGCCTGGTGATCTGGTTCATCAACATCGCCTATGCCTTCCTGGCGGGCCGCAAGGCCGAGGACAGCTACTGGGGCGAAGGCGCGACGACGCTGGAATGGACGCTGACCAGCCCGCCGCCGTTCCACCAGTTCGAAACGCTGCCGGTGATCGAGGAAGCGGCGCACCATTGATCGATGCGCCGTCCCGGATTCGCGCGATTTGCGGCACCGGGACGGCCCTCGATTCGCAAGGACCTCGCTTTTCTGGGCTTTGCGCGTTGAAGGGGGCAGGTGTATGGGGCCAGCCATCATGACGACAACGAGTCCCTCCCAAGCCGCATCCCTGCCTGCCGACTGGCGCGATCTTCTTGCGCTGACCAAGCCGCGGGTGATGAGTCTTGTCATCTTTACCGGCCTTTGCGGCCTGCTTGCCGCACCCGAGCGGATCAATCCGGTCATCGCCTTCACCGCGATCCTGTGCATCGCCATGGGTGCGGGCGGCGCCGCCGCGCTCAACCAGTGGTGGGAGGCCGATCTCGACGCCGGGATGAAGCGCACCGCCGGACGCCCCCTGCCGCAGGGCCGCCTCGACCGCACCACCGCGCGCGATTTCGCTGGCGTGCTCTGCGCGGTCTCGGTGTTCCTGATGGGCTTCGCGGTCGGCTGGCTGCCCGCCGCGATCCTGGCGATCTCGATCATCTACTATGCCGTGATCTACACGATCTGGCTGAAGCCGCGCACGCCGCAGAACATCGTCATCGGCGGTGGCGCCGGGGCCTTCCCGCCGCTGATCGGCTGGGTCGCGGTGACCGGCCACGTCTCGCTCATGCCGGTCCTGCTCTTCGCGATCATCTTCTTCTGGACGCCGCCGCACTTCTGGGCACTCGCGCTCTTCGTGAAGAGCGACTACGCCAAAGTCGGCATCCCGATGATGCCGGTGGTCGCGGGCGAGAAGGCTACCCGCCAGCAGATCCTGATCTATGCCGTGCTGCTGCTGCCGCTTTCGGTGCTGCCCTGGTGGATCGGCGGAACCGGCGCGATCTACGGCGTTTCGGCGATCCTGCTGTCCTCGCTTTTCCTGGCGCTCTCGATCCGTGTCGGCCTGCGTCGCCGCAGCGGAGCGGACGACAGCATGAAGCCGGAAAAGCAGCTTTTCGGTTATTCGGTGCTCTACCTCTTCGCACTCTTCGCCGTGCTGGTGGTGGATCGCTTCATCGTCCTCTGAGGGATCGAAGCATGAAAGACGTCCAGCAACCCGACCCTCGCACCCCGGAAGAGATTCGCCGCAGTCGCAACCGGGTGCTGGCGCTCAGCCTGGCGGCTTTCGTGGTTCTGGTGTTCCTGATCTCCATTGCGAAGATGAGCTGATGGTCCAGGCTGCCGCTTCCGAAGCCGCCCCCTCCGAAGCTGCCGCCTCGCTTACCGAAGGCCGTCGCAGCAACCGGCGGGTCGGTTTGATCGCCCTGTCGATGGCTTTGCTGATGCTGGGCCTCGGCTACGCTTCGGTTCCGCTCTACCGCATCTTCTGTCAGGTGACCGGTTACGGCGGCACCACCCAGCGCGCCGATGAGACCAAGGCTGCGGGTGTGCAGGTGACCGACAGGACGATGTCGATCCGTTTCGACGCCAATGTCGAACGCGGCATGCCGTGGCAGTTCAAGCCGCTCCAGCGCACCGACACGGTGACCATCGGCGAGCGCGACATGGCGCTTTTCTGGGCCAAGAACGATTCGGACAAGGTGATCACCGGCACCGCGAGCTTCAATGTCGAGCCCGAGCAGGCCGCGCGCTACTTCAACAAGATCCAGTGTTTCTGCTTTACCGAACAGACGCTCCAGCCGGGCGAGGCGGTGAAGATGCCCGTGATCTACTACGTCGATCCGGCGATCCTGAACGATCCCGACAACAAGGACGTCGAGCAGATCACGCTGAGCTACACCTTCCATGTCACCAGCGTTTCGGACGCAAAGACACTGGACCACAGCCGAACGGGCGGTTAAGTCCCGGTACGGGATACAAATCACGGGGGGAGCATTACCCCACCGGACGAATCGAACACGGAAGTCGAGAACGGGGACGAAGGCACCATGGCCGGTACAAAGAATCACGATTATCACATTCTTCCGCCGGACATTGCACCGCTGGCCACGACCATCGGCGCCCTGACCTTCACCTCGGGCATGGTTCTGTTCATGCACGACATGGCGGGCGGAAAGTTCGTGCCGTGGCTGGGCCTCGCCATCCTGATCGCCTCGATGTTCATGTGGTTCTCCAAGATCATCAAGGAAGCGCACGCCGGCGATCACACGCCGGTGGTGCAGCTGCACCAGCGTTACGGGATGATCCTGTTCATCGCTTCGGAAGTGATGTTCTTCGTCGGCTGGTTCTGGGCCTTCTTCGATTTCTCGCTGTTCCCTTCGACCCTCGCCGAAGCGGTCGGCGGGCAATGGCCGCCCAAGGCGATCGAGGCGGTCATGGACCCCTTCGACCTGCCGCTGCTCAACACGCTGATCCTGCTCTGCTCGGGCACCACCGTCACCTGGGCGCATCATTCGCTGATCCACGGCGATCGTGACGGGCTGAAGAAAGGCCTCTGGGCGACGATCCTGCTGGGCGTGCTGTTCTCGTGCATCCAGGCCTACGAATATATCCACGCGCCGTTCCCCTTCGGCCAGAACACTTACGGTTCGGCCTTCTACATGGCGACGGGCTTCCACGGCTTCCACGTCATCGTCGGCACGATCATGCTGATCGTCTGCCTGAAGCGCGCCTACAACGGCGATTTCACGCCGCGCCAGCACTTCGGCTTCGAAGCGGCAGCCTGGTACTGGCACTTCGTCGACGTCGTCTGGCTGTTCTTGTTCATGGCCGTCTACGTCTGGGGCGGCTGGGGCTATCCGACGCACTGACGTTCGGCGGATAAGGGCACTTACCGCCTAAGGTTCGCAAAGAGGGCAGCCGCGCGCCGGTCTGCCCTCTTTCCCGTTGCAGCGCCCGGGGGATCACCATGCGCCGAATTCCCGTCATCGCCACTGTGCTCGTCCTTGTCGCCGTGGCCGTCATGATCGCGCTCGGCTTCTGGCAGCTTGACCGGCTGCACCAGAAGGAGGCGCTGCTGGCGCACTACGCCGGGGCGCAGCGCCTGGCGCAGGAAGTGGACTGGCCGCGCGACGCCCGCGGGCAGGAAGACCTGCTCTATCGCCATGCCCGGCTCGACTGCGTGGCCGTCACCGACCATTCGAGCATCGCCGGACGCAATGCCAAGGGCGAATCGGGCGCGGCGCAGACCGCCGACTGCACCTTGGCGGACGGGACGAGGGCGCGCGTCGTGCTCGGCTGGTCGCGGCTGCCGATGGCGGCGGGCGGGTGGCCGGGCGGCGAAGTCCACGGCGTGATCGCGCCGGGGCCAAGGCTCGTCGCCTCGCCGCCGCTCGCGGGGCTGGACGCCAATGCCGTTCCCGACCCCGCAGATATTCCCAACAACCACTTCGCCTATGCCGTGCAGTGGTTCATCTTCGCGGCCATGGCCCTGGTGATCTACGCGCTAGCGGTAATCAAGCGGAACAGGGCATGAGCGCAAATCCAGCACTCTGGCCAGCACTCCGGCCGGCATTTCACTTCGCAGGGCTTTAGGAATTGTTCTCGCCAAACCCCAACGACAGGCTTTTCATTTCGCGCCCCTGCGGCTAACCGCGCCTCCATGGACTATATCAGCACCCGCGGCAGCGCACCGGCGCTCGATTTCGAAGGCGCCACGCTCGCCGGACTCGCTTCGGACGGCGGCCTCTACGTGCCGCGCGAATGGCCGCGCTTCTCAAGCGAAGAGATCGCCGCCCTGGCGGGGCTGCCTTATGCCGAGCTGGCCGCGAAGATCATGTTCCCCTTCGTCGAGGGCAGCCTGACCTATGACCGCCTGCTGGAACTGACCACCCAGGCCTACGGCCGCTTCGCGCACAAGGCGGTGACGCCGCTGAAGCAGCTGGACGAACAGCAGTGGGTGCTGGAACTGTTCCACGGCCCCACGCTGGCCTTCAAGGACGTGGCGCTGCAACTGCTGGGCCTGCTGTTCGAGGAATTCCTCGGCCGATCGGAGCGTAACCTCACCATCGTCGGTGCCACTTCGGGCGATACCGGTTCGGCCGCGATCGACGCGGTGGCCGGCCGCGCCAAGGTCGATATCTTCATGCTGCACCCCAAGGGGCGCGTGTCCGATGTGCAGCGCCGGCAGATGACCACGGTGCTGGCGCCCAACGTCCATAACATCGCCATCGACGGTTCGTTCGACGACGCGCAGGCCACCGTGAAGCGCATGTTCAACGACAAGGCGATGACCGACCGCTTCGCCATCGGCGCGGTGAACTCGATCAACTGGGCGCGCCTGATGGCCCAGGTGGTCTATTACTTCGCCGCCGCGCTCCAGCTGGGCGCGCCGCACCGCAAGGTCGCCTTCTCGGTGCCGACCGGCAACTTCGGCGACGTCTTCGCGGGTTACGTCGCCGCGCAGATGGGCCTGCCGATCGAGAAGCTGATCGTCGCCACCAACGTCAACGACATCCTCCACCGCGCGCTGGCCGAAGGCGACTACTCGCAGGGCACCGTCACGCCGACCGCCGCGCCTTCGATGGACATTCAGGTTTCGTCCAACTTCGAACGCCTGCTGTTCGACCTGAACGGCCGCGACGGCAAGGCGCTGGCCGAACAGATGGCCGGGTTCGAAGCCAGCAAGGCCATGCAGCTTACCAACGCGCAGCGTGAAGGCGCTGCCGCACTGTTCTCCTCCGCCCGCACCGATGCCGACGAGATGTCGCAGGCCATCCGCTGGGCCTGGGAGAACTGCGGCGAACTGATCGATCCGCACACCGCTTGCGGCCTCTTCGCCGCGCGCACGGCCGGAATTGACGCGAGCATCCCGGTCGTCACGCTCGCCACCGCGCATCCCGCCAAGTTCCCGGACGCCGTCGAACGCGCCACCGGCCAGCGCTCCGGCCTGCCCGCGCGCGTCGGCGACTTGTTCGAGCGTGAGGAAAAGTGTGTCGAACTGACCGGCGACTACGAATCGATCGCCAGTTTCGTGGCCCAGCACGCGAGCCCGAAGATCTGATGGCACGCCTGGAAACCCAACCCGTGATCCTCGCCGGAGAGGGCTGGGACGATTACGGCCTTGTCGATTCGGGCCACGGCCGCAAGCTGGAGCGCTACGGCGATTACCGCTTCGTGCGCCCCGAACCGCAGGCGATGTGGACCCCGCGCCTCGAAAACTGGGATGCCCACGGCGAATTCGTGCCGGGTTCGGACGAGGACGGCGGCGGCAGGTGGCTGTTCGACAAGCCGGTGCCGCGCGAAGGCTGGCCGCTGGCGTGGAACGAAGTCAGCTTCACCGCGCAGTGTACGCCGTTCCGCCATCTCGGCTTCTTCCCGGACATGGCGCCGGTGTGGGACTGGATGCGCGAGATGCTCGCGGGCAAGAGCGACGCCAATACCCTGAACCTGTTCGGCTATACCGGCGTCGGCACGCTGGCGCTTTCGGCGCACGGTCCGGTCACCCATGTCGATGCCTCGAAGAAGTCGGTCGGCCAGGCGCGCGAAAACGCGGCGCTGGCGGGGCTGGAGGATCGCCCGGTCCGTTGGCTGATCGACGATGCCGCCAAGTTCGCCGCGCGCGAAGTGCGCCGCGGCAAGCGCTATGACGGCATCATCCTAGATCCGCCCAAGTTCGGCCGCGGCCCTACCGGCGAGACCTGGCGCCTGGAGGAAAACCTTCCCGGCCTGCTCGCCGATTGCCGCCAGCTTCTGGACGGCGACAGCAAGTTCCTGTTCCTCACCGTCTATGCCGTGCGCATGTCGTCGCTGGCGCTGGCCGGACTGATGGAAGAGCTGTTCCGCGATCTGCCCGGCACCATCGAGCACGGCGACCTTTCCGTCCGCGAGGATGTCCTTCGACAGGCTCTGGATGAGCGGGAAGGTCGCCTGCTGCCGACGGCAATCTTCGCGCGCTGGCGCAATAACGGCTAAGGCGCGCTCCATGACCGATTCGCTCCTTCTCGAAGTCGCCGATTTCGAACACGACGTTCTCACCGGGATCTACTCGGAAGAGACCGGCAAGCCGCAGCCGCTGCGCTTCACCATCCAGGTCTCGATGAAGCCGATCGAGCGCTACACGCCCGATACGCCGCTGACCGAGAGCAAGAACTACATGGATCTCAAGTTCGCGGCCAGCGAAGCGCTGCCGCAGGGGGTTCATTTCAAGCTGATCGAGGCCGTGGCCGATCACGTCTGCGAGACGCTGTTCCTGCAGGACGCGCGAATCACGGCGGTAACGGTGAAGATCGTCAAGCTCGCCATTGCCGAAGCGGGCGAGAAGATCGGCATCACGCTCACCCGGCAGCGCCGCTAAGCCATGATCCTGCGCGTCGGGCCACTGGCGGACAATCCGCTCGATGCCGCCGCGCGGTTCCATGCCGAAGTCCTTCCCGAAGCGCGCGCCGTACTGGCGAGGGGCAGCGACCTGACGCTGGTTTTCCCGGTCGCCGCCCGCGATCATCGCGGCTGGCGGCTGGCGGCGGTGCAGGAACTGGCCCGCCAGTACGCACCCCGCCGCGTCAATGCCCTCTCGGGTGCGGAAGAGGCAGGGTTGGCCGCCACCGCCGAATGGCTGGCAGGCGCGGAAAGCATCACCGGCCAATACCTTCGTCTTGATGAAATCGGTGCGGGGAGCGTAGTATCCCCGCAGCAATGAGCACCGCTTCGCCTCTCGTGGACCAGTTCCGCCGCCGCATCACCTATTTGCGGCTTTCGGTGACGGACCGGTGCGACTTGCGCTGTGCCTATTGCATGCCGGAACGCATGACCTTCCTGCCCAGGAAGGACGTGCTCAGCCTGGACGAGCTGCACGAACTGTCGCTGGGCTTCATCGCGCGCGGCGTCACCAAGCTGCGCCTGACCGGGGGCGAGCCGCTGGTCAGGCGGGACATGATCGAGCTGGTGCAGGCGCTCGGCCGCAAGCTGGGTGATGGCCTGGAGGAACTGACCCTCACCACCAACGGCACCCGGCTGGCCGAGTTCGCGGACGATCTGGCGGCGGCAGGCGTGAAGCGAATCAATGTCTCGCTCGATACGCTGGACCGCGAGACCTTCCACCGGATCACCCGGCGCGATTCGCTGCCGCAGGTTCTGGAAGGCCTCTCGGCGGCGAAAGCGGCCGGAATCCGGGTCAAGCTGAACACGGTGGCGCTGGAAGGGATCAACCGGGCGGACATCCCCGATATCGTCGGCTGGGCGCATGGGCAGGGCTTCGACGCGACGCTGATAGAGGTCATGCCGCTGGGCGAAGTGGAGGAAGATCGCTTCGATCATTACCTGCCGCTTTCGCAGGTTCGCGATGATCTCGAACGGCGCTGGACGCTTCGGCCCAGCGATCACCGCACCGGCGGCCCGGCCCGTTATTTCGACGTGGCGGAAACGGGCGGCAGGCTGGGGCTGATCACCCCGCTCACCCAGAACTTCTGCGAAGGCTGCAACCGCCTGCGGGTCACCGCGACCGGGCAGCTTTTCGCCTGTCTCGGCGGAAACGAACAAGTGGACCTGCGCGCCGCGCTGCGCAGCGAAAACCCTGCCGCCGCGCTCGATGCCGCGCTCGATACCGCGATGCGGATCAAGCCGGAGCGGCATCATTTCGCCATCGACCGGCGCGGCGCGGCTCCGGCTCTGCCACGGCACATGTCGATGACCGGGGGCTGACCCATGGCCCTGCAACTCGTGTTCCTGGGGCGGCTGGAGGATCTGGCCGGAAGCGGCAGCCGCGAGGTCGCTTTCGCGTCGTCGCTGTCGGCCGTGATCGCGGCGCTGGAGCCGCAGCTTGCCGAAGCCGTCAGCGCACCGCGCATCCGCTATGCCGTGAACGGCGCGCTCTTGCCGGGGCAGGGGCATTTCGAAGCGGACCTTCGCGACGGCGACGAACTGGCCTTCCTGCCGCCGGTTTCTGGCGGCTGAGATGACGGTACGGATCCAGCTCCTGACCGAGCCGTTCGATGCGGCGGACACGCTGCGCACGTTCACCGATGCCCTGCCGGAAGCGGGCGGCGTGGTCAGCTTTCTCGGCCAGGTCAGGGCGGGCGGCGGGCCGGGGGGAGACGTCGAGGCGCTGGAACTGCGCCATTACGAGCCGCTGACTTTGCCCGCGATGCAGGCGCTCGGCGAACGCGTGATGGGGCGCTGGACGCTCGACGGCCTGGTCATCGTCCACCGCAGCGGCACGATGCTGCCGGGCGAGCCGATCGTGCTGGTCGCCGCTGCCGCGCGCCACCGCCGCGATGCCTTTGCGGCGGCCGATTTCACGATGGACCACCTCAAGAGCGAATCGTGGTTCTGGAAACGCGAGAAGGCGGCAGGCGCATGGCGCTGGATCGAGCCGCGCGAGCAGGACATCGAGGATCTCGCCCGCTGGCTGTGACGCGGGCAGGATAAAAACTCAGGCAGGATAAAAGCGATCCCGCGATCCGGTTTGACCGGCATCAATTCATCATCGGCGCAAACGGTTCATGAGCGATTCCACAAGGAGATCACGCCTTGGAGGATTGAGCCATGACGCAGCGCCTCGATAAGCAGCAACTTCGCGAACTCGCCGTCGGCCACGAAAAGCCGGTGAATGACAGGGTTCCGACCACGGTGGATCGTGGCTTCGGCCTGCCGACGCCGATCTACGCGGTGACAGTGGCGCTTTACCTCGGTTTAATCGGCGTCATGGCCGTCTCGTTCCTCAACCCGGAACTGGCGATCCCGATGGTGATCTTCGCAGGTTTCGTGGTCTTCGCGTTCGGACTCGTCGGGTTCTGGACGCGGATGAAGCCCGAAAACGATACCGTGGCGCCGGACTGGGGGCAGTTCCGTGCGCGCGGCATCGAGACTTTGAGCGGAAGGCTGACGGCAGGCGAGGCGACCATTCAGGTCCTCATGCTGCCCGTGCTGATCCTGGGATGGGGACTGGCCGTCGCCGTCATCGTCGCCCTGAGGTGATCACTCGGTGATTGTACCTCCCGATCGTTGACCTGGGCCGGGGGGCTTTCAGGTCGGGTCGGTCTGCTTGGAGAACCCCTCCCTTCGCGAGAAGGGAGGGGTTTTATTTGTTTGAGAATCCGCCTTGAGGCGGATTTTGGCGGCACCGGCCCGAGTTTTTGTTGGGTGCGCTCGTCACATCCGTGACGAGCTTGCGGCACCAGCCCACGCCCCCACCCACCACCCGCAGGATACTACCGTTGGGTGGTGGGTGGGGGCGTGGGCTGGCGCCGCCTTAAAAATGCCCGTCGGGCATTTTTAACTCCTCAACCGCGAATCCAGCGCGGCGATGGTCTCGTTCTGACTGTTCACCAGCCCTTGCACCTGGCTCCGCGCCGTATCGATGGCCTGGGCGCTGGGCGATTCTTCCACCGGCTCGGCCTGGCGGGCATCGGCATAGAGCGAATCGAGATCGGCCAGCGCAGCCACGGCGGTATCGCGGCTGGCCTGGAGCGCGGAGACGGCGACCTGGGCGGAAACCCAGGAATCGCTCGTGCGCGAGGCGCCGGCAGCGGCCGAGACGGCGCGCTCGGCGGCGGGGCGCTTTCCGGCGAACTGCCTGTCCGCATCGCGCGCGACTGCCAGGAGGCCGTCGATTCGCGTCGAGAGGTCCGCCGTGGGCGGCGGCAGGGGCACCGGGGCGGGCTGCGGCTCGGCGGCGGCGGGCATCGCGCTGCGCTCCACCTCGCGATAGGCCAGCGACGGATATGTTGCTGCGGTGGAGCAGGCGGCCAGGCCGATCGGCAATGCGGCGGGCAGGAGCAGCGAGAGGAAACGGGCTTTTGCGCGGATCATGCCCGTGCCATAGCACGTCGCCATGCAATCGCGAGCGTCAATCGCGGTGCAGGCTATTAGGCTTTTACGGCGGAACCGCGTGACTCCTTGGTTGACACGAATCGGTCGCTGGACTAACGGCACCCTTCTTTCCGGCACCTCGTGAAAACGAGACTGCCGGCGCGTCGCCCGCAAGGCTCCACGGTTCCTTCCTGGACCAGAGCGGCCGGGGCAGAGTTGTTTCGGCCTGTTTAGGGCTCATTGAGATTAGGTAAGGGCACCATGTTCGCAGTTGTGCGCACGGGCGGCAAGCAGTACCGGGTTGCCGCCGGAGACAAGATCGCGGTTGAAAAGCTGGCTGGTGAAGCCGGTGAGACCATCACGCTGGGCGACGTTCTGCTCGCCGGCAACGAAGGCGAAGTCGCCGACGCCTCGAAGATCACGGTTTCGGCCGAGATCATCGCGCAGGCCAAGAGCGAAAAGGTCGTGGTGTTCAAGAAGCGCCGCCGCCACAACTATCGTCGCAAGAACGGCCACCGCCAGCAGATGACCCTGCTGCGCATCGTGTCGGTCGCCTGAGCCAAAGATCGGAAGGACTGAGCAATGGCACATAAGAAAGCAGGCGGTTCGTCGCGTAACGGTCGCGACTCTGCGGGCCGCCGCCTTGGCGTTAAGAAGTTCGGCGGTCAGGAAGTGATCGGCGGCAACATTATCATCCGTCAGCGCGGCACCCGCGTGTATCCGGGCGTGAACGTCGGCATGGGCAAGGATCACACCCTGTTCGCCACCGCCGAAGGTCGCGTGCGTTTCCACGACGGCAAACTTGGCCGCAAGTACGTCTCGGTAGACGTCATGGCGGAAGCCGCCGAATAATTCGGATGGTCGGTAAAAGGGCCATCCCGACGGGATGGTCCCGCCGATCCTTCTGAGGATCGGCTGAACGAGGGAGAGGGGCCAGCCCGTCTCCCTCTTTTCGTGTCTCCCTCTCGCACGGCGCAATTGTCTGGCGAGGTGACTGATCCGTACAATTTCTTACGAATTTGCGCGGATATTTCAGGCTCTTCGGACGTTGTGCGTAATCGCAATGTCACGCGCAAAACCTAGAGGAAGCGCGGGGCGGATGAGTGGAGATACTCTATGTTCGTTCGCAGCGAACGGCTGTTTCTGCGGCCCGGCTGGCCCGAGGACCAGGACGAGTTCCTGGCCCTGATCGCCGATGAAGGCGTCGTGCGGAACCTGACCCGTGCGCCCTGGCCCTATACTGCCGGCGATGCCCGCGCATTCCTGGGCGCGCCGCAGGACATGCGGCTGCCGCGTTTCCTGATCACCCAGCCGGGCGCCCACGGCACCCGCATCGTCGGCTGCATCGGCCTGTCGCTGCTCGATGGCGAGGTGAACCTCGGTTACTGGATCGCCCGCGATCACTGGGGTCAGGGATTCGCGAGCGAGGCGGCGCAGGCGGTTCTCTCGCTGGCGCGGGCGATCGGTCACAGGCGCATCGTCGGCAGCCACTTCATCGACAACCCGGCGTCGGGGCGCGTTCTGGAAAAGGCGGGTTTCAGCCCGACCGGGCGTGTCGTCGAACGGTTCAGCATGGGCCGGAACGCCAGCTGCCTCTCGCGCGAATATGCCGCGGAACCCGATTCGCCCTGCCGATCCGGTGATGCGCTTGGCGGCGACTGCCCGAATCCCGACCTCGGCGGCGGACAACCGCTTGCGGCGTGAAGCAGAGCGTTCTCATAAATAGCTGAAAATACCGCTCTCTCCGGCGCATCCGTGCTGCGCCGGAGAAGGCTTCCTGACGGCTGCAGGACGGCACAGCAAAACCCGTGCAAAGCAACTCTCTTTGTGCATAGTATGGGGCGCGGAAATAATAAAAACGGAGAACCGTCACATGTTCGTCCGCACGGAGAGATTGTTCCTGAGACCCGGCTGGCCGGAAGACGTCGAGGAATTGGTGGAAGCCATTTCCGACGAGGCGGTTCAGCGAAACTTGGGCGTCGGCGAACTGCCGCGTTCGACGCGGGCCATGCGCGATTACCTGAGCAGGCCGCGCGATCCGCGTCTGCCGCACTTCTTCATGTATCTGCGCGCGCCCGGCGGCCCCAAGCTGGTGGGCGGGATCGGTCTCGGCCGGATCGAGGACGAGGTAGAACTCGGCTACTGGATCGCACCGGCCCATCGCGGCCGGGGCTTCGCCCGCGAGGCGGTGCGCGCCGTGCTCGCGCAGGCGCGGTCGCTGGGCCACCGCCGTGTCGTGGCGAGCCAGTTCGCGGACAATCCCGCGACGCGTGATGTGCTGGAGGAGACGGGATTCTCGGATAGCGGCAATGAGCGGGAAAGGTTCAGCGAAGGACGCGGCGTGCCGGTGCGGGCGCGAATCTACGTCGCCAATCTCACGGATCGGCCGTTCCTGCATGCGGTGGGATCTTTGTCGAGTGCGCCATTCGCATCCGCGAATGGCTAGCGGCACCGGCCCTCTCCCCCACCCGACCTCCCACGAGTGTATCCTGATGGGAGGTCGGGTGGGGGAGAGGGCCGGTGCCGCTTAAAAATGCCCTTCGGGCATTTTTCTCACGCGGAAAGCTCCAGCCACTTGGGCGCGAGCTTGGGGTCGATGTCCTCGACCCGCAAGTGATCCACCGCGAGGCCGAGTTCGGGATAGGCGGCCCGGCGGCGCTTCTCGTCCGAGCGGGCGAGCGGCACCACGATGAGGCGGCGGTTGACCTTCTGTCGCCAGTTCATCCGCGCGGTGTTTTCCTGCCCGACATAGCAGCCCTTGGTGAAGCTGACCCCGTTCAGTTCCACCGCGTTGCATTCCAGCCAGAGCGTTTCGCCATCGCCCAGTTCGGCGCGGCCCTCGGGCACGCCCATGGCCAGGCGATGCGCGCGCCAGGCGGCGTCGGCGCCTTCGGCTTCGGATGGATCGGTGGGATCGACCGGCGCGAGCCAGCGTTCGCCGAGGCCGTGATGGCGCGGATCGGGCGCGGCGCCGTCTCCGGTATGGGGGCGCCAGTGGACGGCGAGCGAATCGTCGCGGGCAATGTCGATGGCGCGGCGCAGGCGGTACATCGACAGGCGCTTGACCAGCGCATCGGCGACTTCGGCCTCGCAGTCGATCAGCAGCCCCTTTCCGCCGGGCCAGACGATGAAGTCGAACAGCGCCTTGCCCTGGGGCGAGAGCAGCGCGGCCCAGGTGGGCAGCACTTTCTGCACGTCGGCCGTGACCAGCCCCTGCAGGAAGGCGCCTATGTCTTCATTCGAATCGGGGCGGGGGGAGAGCCGGATCACGGCGCGGTCGAACAGTCGGCTGGCGGTCATGGCCGATAAGTGGGGCAGTGCGGCGCCTTGCGCAAGTGCCGCGGAATTTCAGACGGCGCTCTTCGCCAGGCGCTCGCGAATCTCGTCGAGCACCCAGACGGCGGCGGGGCCGGGAGGGCTGTCCTTGCGCCAGAGGGCGACGAGGGCATAGTCCTTCGAGGGCCGCTCGGGCAGCTCCAGCTCCAGCAGTTCGCCGCTGGCCAGATCGGCGGCGATGCGATGGTGCGGCATCGATCCCCAGCCGATCCCTTCCTTCAGCAGGGCATGCTTGGCGCCGAGATCGGCCAGCCGCCAGGATCGCGGACTGAACACCGCGAAATCGCGCCCCTCGGTCAGCGGCGAACGGTCGGTGAGCACGAGTTGCAGGTGCTTGCGCGCTTCTCCGGGCGGGATAGGTCCGGGAACGGCGAGGGGGTGGCCCGGCGCGGCGACATGGGTCATCTCCACCGAGCCGACCGTTTCGCGCTGGATCTCCGGCAGGTCGACGATATCGGGACCGGCGATGGCGAGAGTCGCGCGCCGGTCCAGCACCAGCGCGGCCACCGCGCCCAGCGCCTCGACATGGAGGCGCAGCGGCACGCTGGGGAACATGACCTGGAAATCGCGCAGCAATCTGGCCAGGACGTTGCCCGGCACCATGACGTCCACGGCCAACGAGAGTTCGGGTTCCAGTCCCTGCCGCAGGCTGCGGACTTTGGCGAGCAGGGCATCGACATCGTCGGCAATGGCATGGGCCTCGCTCAGGAGCGCGCGACCCTGATCGGTGAGCTTCGGCTTGCGCGAGCCCTCGCGCTCGAAAAGGCGGACGTCAAGCTGGGTTTCGAGCTGGGCGATGGCATAGCTCACCACCGAAACCGCCCGTCCCAGCCTGCGGGCCGCGCCGCCGAAGCTGCCTTCTTCCACCACGGTCAGGAAGGTGCGGACGTGATCGAGGCTGGGCGGGGCAATATCGACCATGGCAGGCCTTCAGCTTAGTTGAACATTTCGATCCATTTTATCCCAATTATCGGGAGGCCTCGCAAGGCCTAGATGAAAGACAAGCAAGCCGCAGGTCGCGGCAGACCATCCACCAGGGCCAATTCGCACAGGAGGGCCATATGATCGAAGTTCGTCCCTTCGCCAGCCTCGGCGCCGCCGATCACGGGTGGCTCGACGCCCACCACCACTTCTCCTTCGCCGACTACCACGATCCCGCGCGCACCAACTGGGGCCGCCTCAGGGTGTGGAACGACGATACCATCGGCCCGCGTTCCGGCTTTCCGCCGCACCCGCACCGGGACATGGAGATCATCACCTACGTCCGCACCGGGGCGATCACCCATCAGGACAGCCTAGGCAACAAGGGCCGTACCGGCGCGGGCGACGTTCAGGTCATGAGCGCGGGCACGGGCATCGTCCATTCCGAGTTCAATCTCGAGGACGAGGCGACGACCCTGTTCCAGATCTGGATCCTGCCCGACCACCGCGGCGAAGCCCCCGGATGGGGTGCGCGGCCTTTCCCGAAGGACGACCGCGCGGGCCGTTTCGTGACTCTCGCCAGCGGTATCGCCGGTGACGAGGACGCCCTGCCTATCCGTGCCGATGCGCGCGTTCTGGGCGCCACGGTCAAGGCCGGCGACACCGTCACCTACCAGACCGAACGTGGCCGCCATGCCTATCTGGTCTCGGCCAGGGGCCGCATCCGGGTGGGCGACGTCGAAGCGCAGCCGCGCGACGGCGTGGCGATCACCGGGATCGAAACCATCACCGTCACCGCCATCGAGGACGCCGAACTGGTCCTCGTCGACGCGGCCTGATTCTCCCACGACATCTCATCCAGATATCTCATCAACGAGGAAATCGACATGACCGGACGTATTGCCCATCCCAAAGTCGAAAAGCTGATCGTCGATCGCTGGTCGCCGCGCGCCTTCGACGGTAGCGAGATTCCGCAGGAAGACCTCGACGTGATCTTCGAGGCGGCCGGTTGGGCGCCTTCGGCCTACAACGTGCAGCCCTGGACCTTCCTCTATGCGAAGAAGGGCGACGCCAACTGGGACCTGCTGCTTTCGCAGTTGATCGAGTTCAACCAGGGCTGGGCCAAGGATGCCTCGGCGATCGTCTATGTCGTGTCCGATAGCCAGATGCGTTCGGACAAGGGCAATTCGGACAATCACAGCCACAGCTTCGATGCCGGTGCGGCATGGGCCCTGGCCGCGCTTCAGGCGCAGGCGCTGGGCTATCATACCCACGGCATGACCGGGCTGAAGTTCGGCGAGGCCGAAAAGGCGCTCGGCATTCCGGCCGACCACCGCCTGGAAGCCGCCTTCGCCATCGGCCGCATGGGCGACAAGAGCCAGCTTCCCGAATTCCTTCAGGAACGCGAAGTCGCCTCCAACCGCAAGCCGGTGGCGGAGATCGCCAAGGCAGGTAAGTTCGCCTGACCCGTCCTTAGGGCGCTCCGGGCCCTCCCCCTCCTGTCACCGGAGCGTCTGTCGGCCCGGTCCGCCTCTCCCTGGGCGGACCGGGCTTTTGGTTTGGGAAACCCACCTCAGAACTTCTTCTTCACGCCGACCATCACGCGGTTGCTGGTGGTGCCGTTGGGAAAGACTTCGGCTTGCAGATGAACGTCGGCGGCGGTCGTCTCGTCCAGCTTCATTTCCAGGCGCGGCGGGCCTTGCGGCACATCGTAGCCTTCCGGCAGCGGGCGCAGGCGCTCCTTCTCTGGATCCGGCGCGCAGACGACGATCTCGCCGGGGCGGCCTTCGGGGCAGCGCGGAGAAATCACGCTGTAGTTCGCGCCGGACGAACTGCGCATCTGTCTGAGATCGAAGGCGTCGAGGCTCTGCTCGGAGGCGGAGAGGGCAGCAGGGGAAGCGTCGAGTGCTGGCATTGTCGGCTCCGGGAGGAGCGCCGAGGCAATCACCCGAAGATGGCTCAATTGCGGCAGGATGTGTGAAGAACCCCGTTACAATCCTGCTATCGCGCGCCCAAGCACGACTGGCCTCGCCATCGCGGCGGGGCAGGTCCATAGGCGGCCCGCTCGCGGATGATATTGCAAGGAGGTCGGGCTCGGTGGCGATGGGATGGTTGAACAGTGCGGGGTCTGGCCTGAAGGCCTATCCGGCCTGGCTGCGCGGGGCTTTCGGCGGCCTTCTGGGCATTGCGCTGGCGGGCGGCGTGACCATGCTGCTCGAAATGAAGGGCCCGGAACTGAGCGGGCTGATGGGCGGCCTTTCGGCGCTTCCGTTTCTCTTGGCGCCGCTGGGCGCTTCGGCGGTTCTGGTCTTCTGCGTTCCGGCCAGCCCGCTGGCGCAGCCCTGGCCGGTGATCGGCGGGAACATGATTTCCGCCGTGGTCGGCCTGTCGATGGGGCACCTGCTGGGCAATCCCTGGCTGGCCGCATCGACCGGGGTGGGGTTGGCGATCGCGGTCATGTCGCTTACCCGCAGCCTCCATCCGCCGGGCGGCGCCTGCGCGCTGCTTTATGCGCTGGGCGCCACGGGTGAGCAGCACTGGGGCATCGGCTATCTGCTGCCGCTGGCGTTGAACCTGATATTCCTGTTCCAGGCGGGCTGGCTCTACAACAACCTGACAGGCCACGCCTGGCCCCACCGCGCGCCCAAAGTGCAGCACAAGGCCCCCGAACCCTATACGCGCGCCGATATCGAAGGGCTGCTGGCGGAGTGGGACGAAGTGCTTGACGTCGATGTCGACGATCTCGACGCGTTCGTTCAGGCGCTTTTGAAAAAGGGGAAGAAGGGGTGAAGGAACCTGAGCTCTTGTCGAGTGCGCCTTCGACATCCGTCGAAGGCTAGCGGCACCGGCCCACGCCCCCACCCGACCTCCCATCAGGATACACTCGTGGGAGGTCGGGTGGGGGCGCCTAAGAGTCTTGGGGCCGGTGCCGCTAAAATTCGCCTTCAGCGAATTTTCAAACAACGCGGCGGCGGGACAGCAGATCCCAGCAGAACACCGCGATGGCGGTCCAGATGAACAGGAAGCAGAAGACCTGAACCTGTTTCAGCGGCTCTCCGAAAACGAAGAGGCCGAGCAGGAACACCCCGGTCGGTGTCACGAACTGGATGAAGCCCAGCACTGAGAAGTCCAGCTTGCGCGCGGCGCCTGCGAACAGCAGCAGGGGAATGCCGGTGACGATGCCCGCGCAGGCCAGCAGCAGGCTTGTCGCCAGAGACTGTCCCATCGCCATCCCTGCGGGACTGACCGCCTGCCAGCCGAGCAGGCCCAGTGCGGGGATCAGCAGGACCAGCGTTTCCACCGTCAGGCCGGGCAGCGATTCGACCGGGGTCAGCTTTCGCACCAGGCCGTAGCCTGCGAAACTCAGCGCCAGACCCATGCTGATCCACAATGTGTCCATCGCGCCCCAGGCCAGCATGGCGACGCCGACGGCGGCCAGCGCCACGGCGGTCCACTGCAGGCGCGACAGCCGCTCGCGCAGGAAGATCGTTCCGGCCAGCACGTTGACCAGCGGATTGATATAGTAGCCGAGGCTGGCGGCCAGAACGTGGCCTTCCATCACCGCCACCACATAGACCAGCCAGTTCGTGCCGATCAGCAGCCCGCTCAGCGCCAGCGCGCCCAGCAGGCGCGGATTGCCGAGCGCCGCGCGCAGCTGCGGCCCCTGGCGCAGGACGGCGATCATCACGAGACAGAAGGGCAGGGTGAACAGCAGCCGCCAGGCCACCACCTCGAACGGCGATACCGCGTGCAGCGCCGCGAAATAGAGCGGGAACAGGCACCAGATGAAATAGGCGCCGAATGCCTGCAACAGGCCCCCCTGATTGCCGAAACCATGGGCGATACGATTGGTGAAACGGGGGGGCGTGGAAGCGGGCTGCATCGTGATTCCCTGGAAAGGTCTCGCCCGATATGTCGGGAAATGCCTGATCCGCAAGCAGTTCGTCGCAACACGTTCCTCATCTCGTCGATAACGCGAATTCTGACAGCCGCGTTGCCGATCGTTCAGCTTCACTGCCTTAAAGCTGAATGCGTACCGAGGATCGCGCCTCAAAGGGCACCCTCCCGGCAATGACGAGGAGATTCGAGATGAACGCATTCTTCAAGGCAACCGCCCTCGCTGCCGCAACGGCCAGCCTGGCGACCGCTCTTCCGGCTTCGGCCGCAGTCAGCTTCGCGCCGACTCACGAATTCCAGGCTCCCGGCGAGCAGGACTATGGCCACTGGCGCGAACGCTATTCGCGTGAAGACCGCCGCCGTGGCTACGGCAACCGGGACCATTACTATCGCGGTGACCGCGCTACCGGCACCGTCCTCGGCGCCGCCGCCGGTGCTCTGCTCGGCCGCGAAGTCGATCGCGGCGGCTCGCGCTGCCGCTGATTGGACTGCTTGAAAATGCCTGAATAGGCATTTTCAAGGGCGGCACCGGCCCACGCCCCCACCCTACCACCCGCAGGATACTACCGTTGGGTGGTAGGGTGGGGGCGTGGGCCGGTGCCCCCAAAATCCGCCCACGGCGGATTTTCAAAAGGACGTTAAAGGCTTCCCCGCAAGGACGGCGACTTGCGGGGGAGACCTCCCGAACTCGATACGTTGAGGACGGGTGGGAGAGGGCGTTCGTGGCTTCGGCTGCGGACGCCCTCGATGCGTTGGGAGATGGGGCGGGGGATGGTAATCCATCGGTCGATGCCCTTCCCGTAATGGGACGCAAGCCGGATTTGTGCCGGGGAGGCCTTGAATTTCCGCCATTTAAGGCGAAGTCTCGGCACATCGAGTAGAGCCGGGTTGCCGCCGTGACAGTTCGGCCCCGAGGGAAGGATGCAGCGATGACGGTTCCTAAAACGGCAGGCGAGATGAGCGCAACCGGCACTGCCGTGTTCCTGGCGCTGGCCTGCTCGCTCGCACTGGCGGCGTGCAGCGCGGAGAAGAAGCCTCAGGCGGAAGGCAGTGATCCGGCGCTGACCGGCGCGCTGGGCGACCGGATCGTGGTGGATCCTGAAAAGAGCGGAGATGCGGCGGACGATACGCCGGTTTCGCTGCCCTCGGCGGCGCGGACGCCGCAAGCCGTCGCGGCGGCCCGCCAGTCGGCTGCCGATGCCGCAGGCGGCAAGCTCCTGCCCGCGCCCGCGCCGGGGCAGGGCGACGCTGCGGCGCTCGCCCGGAATGCGGCGCTGGCCGCGCAAGTCACCGAGGGCGCCCGCGCCGCCAAGGTCGATTGTTCGGGCAAAGTCCAGTTTTCCAACGCCTGGGCGACCAGGCTGCCCGCCGCCATCCCGGTCTATCCACGCGCGGCGCTGCATGAAGCTGCCGGAACCGACGGCGAGGGCTGCGCGCTGCGCGTCGTCAACTACGGCACGGCGGTCTCGCCCGAGGATGTCGTGCGCTTCTACTATTCGATGGCGCAGCGCGGCGGCTATACGGCGGAGTACCGGGTGGACGGCGGCGATCATGTCATTGGCGGCCGCAAGGGCGGACAGGCCTTTGTCGCCTATGCCCGCACGCTGGGCAGCGGCGTGACCGAAGTGGACCTCGTGACCAGCGGAAAGTGAGGAAAACGTCGTCCCGGACTTGATCCGGGACCGCAGGCAGTCCTTTAGGCGCTCCCCCGCGCGCAAGGCGCGGCTCGGCCAGCGGTCCCGGATCAGGTCCGGGACGACGGCTGCTACCGCAGGCCCACGCCGATCATGGCGCGGGGCTGTTCCATTTCGCCCGAGGCCACCGGATAGGCGCAGTAGTCCGCCGCATAGTAGCCGCTGGGGTGATGGTTGCCCGACAGTCCGATCCCGCCCATCGGCGCGGCGTGGCTGGGGCCGGCGGTGGCGCGGTTCCAGTTGACGATGCCGGCCCGGACATTGGCCCAGAAACGGTTGTAGTCCTGCGGGCTTCCGCCCACCAGCGAGGCGGCGAGGCCGAAGCGGGTGTTGTTGGCCTCGGCTATGGCCTCGTCGAAGTCGTCCACGCGGATCACCTGGAGGATCGGGCCGAACAGCTCGACGTCGGGGCGGTCCTGCATCGCCGTGGTGTCGATGATCGCGGGGCTGAGGAAAGGCAGCGTCTCGTCACCGCGCACGAGGTGCTTGATCGCGCGGCCGCCGTTGCTGAGGAGGTAGAGGAAGCTCTCGGTCAGGCCGTCGGCCGCCATGGTGTCGATCACCGGGCCCATGAACGGCGCCGGATCGTCGAAAGGCGCGCCCACGATCAGGCGGTCGGCCAGGGCCTTCACTTGCGCGATCGCCTCGTCGTAGAGGCTGCTCTTCACGATCAGCCGCCGCGCGGCGGTGCAGCGCTGTCCGGCGGAAGCGAAAGCGGATTGCACGATCAGGGCGGCGGCGTCGCTCAGCTTGGGAGTGTCCCAGAGCACGATCGGATTGTTGCCGCCCATCTCCAGCGCCACCAGCTTGTCGGGCCGCGCCGCGAGGCGGCGGTTGATCGAGATGCCGGTATTGGCCGATCCGGTGAACAGCACCCCGTCGATGCCGTCATGGGCCACGAAGTCCTGCCCTTCCAGCGGGCCACCCGCGGCGAACTGCATGACGGCGGCGGAAATGCCCGCGCGGTGGAAGCAGCGGGACAGCATCTCGCCGGTGGCGGGCGCCTTCTCGCTCGGCTTGAAGATCACCGCGTTGCCCGCGAGCAGGGCGGGAACGATATGGGCGCAGGGCAAGTGCGCGGGAAAGTTGAACGGGCCGAGCACGACCAGCACGCCGTGCGGCTTGTGGCGCAGGGCCATGGTGCCCTGAAGCGCCGAATCGAGCCTCCGCTGGCTGGTGCGCTCGGCATAGGCGCGGATCGAGACTTCGACCTTGGCGACCACGCTTTCCACTTCGGCGCGCGCTTCCCACAAGGGCTTGCCCACTTCGCGGGCGATCGTCTCGGCCAGTCGCTCGGCGTCCTTGCGCACTTCGTTGGCGAAGCGGCGCAGCAGTTCGATGCGGGTGGCGAGCGGCTGCGCGGCCCAGGTCGGCCAGGCACGCCGCGCGCGGCTCACCACTTCGTCGACGTCGCAGGGCTTGCCGCGCCAGAGCTGCGCGCCGGTGGCCGGTTCGAAAGAGACGATCTCGGTCACGTTGCCCGCCCGTTCCTGACGAGCCTGTCCCTGACTTGGGGAATTATATGCGCTCGCTGTCGCGCCCATGAAGATTGTCGGTCCGCTTGCTGGATGACTCGCTGTCGGGGCTGCTGTTGCATATCTATTCCTACCGGGATGCTAACGGGGGATGTAATCCTTTCGGATCAGTCCCTCGCGAGATGCCCGGCGGGCGTGGGGGCAGGCCCTAGCTGGCGGCCCAGTTCGCGAATGTCCGCGACGCGGGCGTGAAGCGCGGACCAGTCGTCGTAGCGGTCGATCTCGCTCCAGATGCGCTCCACTTCGTCGATCAGGGTGCTCGGCGGGAGCGCCTGCTGCCAGAAAGGGTCGGAGATGTCGGCGGCAGGCGCGTAAGCGGCGAGAAGCTCCCCGAATCGGTCCTGGGTGCCATTCCGGCCGCCGCGATGGCGGAAGAAGAACTGCTCGGGCGCCTCGCCGCTGGCCAGCATGGCCTGCTCGGCGGCCTGGATCAGCGCGGAGTCCTGCTCCAGCCCCTGCGATGTCACGCCGAGGCGCCATGCGAAGCGGCGGCTCATCGCCTGCTGGTAGAGCGGCGCGAAACGGTCGAGCGCGGCCACCAGCGGCTCGGTCTGTGTCAGCATGCTGAGGGCGATGGCCAGCTGGCCGCAGTTCCACAGCAGGGCTTCCGGCTGGCGGCCGAAGGCATAGAGGCCGGAATGGTCGAAATAGGCGGCGGTGAAGCGCGGATCCCAGCGCGGCAGCCAACGCCAGGGGCCATAGTCGAAACTCTCGCCCGAGACGTTCATGTTGTCGGTATTGAGCACGCCGTGGACGAAGCCCGCGACCATCCAGCTCGCGGCAAGGTCGGCCATGCGCTCCACCACCTGATGGAGCAGGATCACGGCAGGCTCGTCGCGCCCGGGCATGTCCTCAGGCGGCAGGTTGCCGGGGAAAGTCTCGAGGCAATAGGCCACCAGCGCTGCCATGTGATCCTGTTCTTCCAGGGCGAGCAGGCGCTGGAAAGTGCCGATGCGAATATGCCCGTGGCTGAGCCGCACCATCACGGCCGAGCGCGTGGGCGAAGGCTCGTCGCCGCGCCAGAGTTCCTCGCCGGTCTCGATCACCGAGAACGTCTTGCTGGTGTAGACGCCCAGCGCTTCCAGCATTTCCGTGGCGAGAATCTCGCGCACCGCGCCTTTCAGCGTCAGCCTGCCGTCACCGTCGCGGCTATAGGGCGTCTGGCCGGAACCCTTGGTGCCGAGATCGAGCACGCGGTCCTCGCCGTCCAGCATCTGGGCATGGAGGAAGCCCCGGCCGTCACCGATATTGGGGTTGTAGTTGCGGAACTGGTGCCCGTGATAGCGCAGCGCGAGCGGCCGGGGCAGGTTGTCCGGCAGCGCCTCGAAACGTCCGAAACGGGCGATCCAGCTTTCGTCGTCCAGCCCCTCCAGCCCGACCGCGGCGGCCCAGCGGTCGTTGCGGAAGCGCAGGATATGGCTTGGAAAATCGGCAGGGGACACCGGACTGGCAATCCAGTCGGCAATTGCCTCGATACGGAGGGCAGGGCGGTAGGCACTTGCTTGCGGTTCGCTTCGCATCGGGCAATAGTGGCGATCCGATGCCCGTCGATCAAGCCGGGCCACAAGATGAGGTCGCGGCTTCGGCATGACGCTATTCGAGGATCGGTTCTGGTCGAGCCGGGATGGACTGAAGCTGCACTTCCGGGATTATCCCGGTGATGGGGCCAGTGATGAGCGCCGCGATGGAGACGGGCTTCCGCCGATCGTCTGCCTTCACGGCCTCACCCGCAATGCCCGCGATTTCGAGGTTCTGGCCGAGCGTCTCTCGCCCCACCGGCGGGTGATCTGCCCGGACATGCGCGGGCGGGGAGACAGCGAATATGCGCGCGATTCCGCCAGCTACAATCCGGTCCAGTACGGCGAGGACCTGCTGGAACTGCTGGCGCAGGAGGGGATCGACCGGTTCGTTGCCATCGGCACGTCGCTGGGCGGGCTGATGACCATGGGCCTCGCCACGATGATACCGGACCGCATCGTCGCCGCCGTGATCAACGACGTGGGGCCGTTCCTCGAACCGGCGGGGGTCGCGCGGATCAAGGAATATGTGGGGCAGGGGCGCAGCTATCCTACCTGGGTCCATGCCGCGCGCGCGCTGGAGGACAACCAGAGCGAGGCCCACCCCGGCCAGCCGCTGGACTTCTGGATCGGCCGGGCCAAGCGGCTGATGACCGTGTCCAGCGGCGGGCGCGTGGTCTTCGATTACGACATGAAGATCGCCGAGCCTTTCCTGGGCTACGACGTGGACGACCAACCCGATCTCTGGCCCGCCTGGGAAGCGCTGGCGGGGCGGCCGGTGCTGGTGCTGCGCGGCGCGCTTTCCGACCTGCTTTCCGCCGCGACGCTGGAAAAGATGCTGCGCCGCCTGCCCGGCGCGGAAGCGGTGACGCTGGAAAACGTCGGCCATGCCCCCACGCTGGACGAGCCGGAGGCCGTCGCCGCCATCGAGCGGCTGCTGGCGCAAGCCGCCTGACGGGACGGGATCGGCGCGAAACCGCATGACCTTGCGCGTTCTCCATCTTCATTCCAGCTTCGCGGCGGGCGGCAAGGAACTGCGCGCGGTGCGGCTGATGAACCTGTTCGGCCCGCGCGTGGCCCATGCGGTCGTCTCGGCCCAGCCCGGCGCGCACGGCGCCGCCGCGCGGCTCGATCCGCGCGTGCCCGTGGTGTTTCCAGAGGACTTTCCCGGCCTTCAGGGGCATCCCACCCCCGCCCGCCTCTGGCGGATCGCCCAGGCGATGGCGGATTTCGACCTCGTGCTCACCTATAACTGGGGGGCGATGGACGCGGTCATGGCCCATGGCCTGTTCGGCGGACTGCTGGGCCTGCCGCCGCTGGTCCATCACGAGGACGGCTTCAACGAGGACGAGGCGACCGGCCTCAAGCCCGCCCGCAACCGCTTTCGGCGCCTGGCGCTGCGGCGGGCTTCGGCGCTTGTCGTGCCCTCGCGGCGGCTGGAGGAGATCGCGCGCACGGCCTGGCGCCAGCCGCGCGAACGGGTGCGGCTCATCACCAACGGCATCGATTGCACCGCCTATCTCGACCGGCCTCGGCCCGACATGCTGCCGGGTCTGGTCAAGCAGCCGAGGGAGCGCTGGGTCGGCACCCTAGCGGGCCTCCGCGCGGTCAAGAACCTGCCCCGTCTGGTGCGGGCCTTCGCGGGCATGCCGGAGCCGTGGCGGCTGGTGATCCTGGGCGAAGGGCCGGAACGCGAGGCTATCGCCGCGGAAGCGGCACGGCAGGGCGCGGCGGAGCGGGTCCACTTGCCCGGTTTCGTGGCCGAGCCTTCCCATGCGGTGGGCCTGTTCGATCTCTTCGCGCTGTCTTCCGACAGCGAGCAGTTCCCGATCTCGGTGGTGGAGGCGATGGCGGCGGCGCTGCCGGTGGCATCGCCCGCCGTGGGGGACGTGGCAGGGATGGTATCGGCGGAAAACCGCCCCTTCATCACCCCGCCGGGCGACGAGGCGGCGCTGGCCGCCACTTTGCTGCGGCTGGCGGGCGACGAGGACCTGCGCACCCGGATCGGCATGGCCAACCGCGCCCATGCCCGCCGCCATTACGACGAAGGCGCGATGCTGGATGCCTATAGCCGTACGTACGGTGAAGCGCTGGGCCGGGAGCGGCTCATTTGACACGCCGACATCATTCAGCAAGGCTTCACCGCAAGCGGTGCAGCGATCATCACCGTTGAAAAGCCGTGGCCATTCGCTAAACAGCCCGGCAACCATCCTGTATTTTCCGCAGAAAGCGCCCGAAACTTGGCTCTGCCTCCTTCCAACAGCACCCCGACCAACCCCAAGTCTGCCGAGCGACTCGCCGCGCAGCAGGATGTTTTCCTGCGCGAAGTGGACGACGCCCTGCGGCAGGACCAGATGGAAGGCTTCTTCACCCGCTACGGCAAGCCCGTGATCGCGGCCGTGGTTCTGGCGCTGGCGGCCTTCGGCGGCTGGCTCTACTGGAATCACCGCCAGAACGAACAGCGCAATGCCGATGCCGAGGCTTACGTGCAGGCTATCGACAGCATGAAGTCCGGCAATCTCGATGCCGCCAAGGGCAAGCTGGAACCGCTGGCCAAGGGCACGGGCGGCAGCTCCGCCTCGGCCAAGCTCATGCTGGCGGGCATCGCCGCCGAGCAGAAGCGCCTGCCCGACGCGGTCAAGCTCTACGACGAAGTCGCGAATGACGCCAAGGCGCCGCAGCCCCTGCGCGATCTTGCCGCCGTGCGCGCCGTGGCCGCCAATTTCGACGGCATGAAGCCGGAAGACGTGGTCGCCCGCCTCAAGCCATATGCCGCGCCCGGCAATCCCTGGTTCGGCGTGGCCGGGGAACTGGTCGGCATGGCCTATATCAAGATGAACAAGCAGGACCAGGCCGGTCCGCTCTTCGCCGCCATCGCCAAGGACGAACAGGTCGATTCCGGCCTGCGCAGCCGCGCCCGCCAGCTCGCCGCCGTGCTGGGCGTGGATGCCATCGAGGACGTGGTGGACGAACGCGGCGAACCGCTGGGCAAAGCCAAGGGCGTAGAGGCCAAGGCCGGCGCGCAAGTCGCGCCTGCCGCCGGAGAATGAACATGGTTGAATCCAAACGTAATCTGGCCCGCACGGGTCGGCGCGCCGGCACCGTCTCCCTGATCGCCCTGGCGCTTGTTGCAGGCCTTTCGGGCTGCAAGTCGAACAGCAAGGGACCCAAGACCCCGACCGTGGGCGAGCGCGTGCCGATCCTTTCGCGCATCGAAAGCGGCGCCAAGGTCGATCCCACGCAGGAAGCCGTCTCGGTGATCCTGCCGCCGCAGCAGTCCAACGCCGAGTGGGCGCAGGCGGGCGGAAATGCCGCCAAGTCCTACGGGCACCTTGCCCTGGCCGAAAACCCGACCCGCGTCTGGACCGCCCAGATCGCCGGTTCCACCAATCGCGCGCGCCTTGCCGCCGCGCCCGTCGTGGCCGAGGACAAGCTCTTCGTGATGGATACCGAAGGCATGGTCCATGCCTTCGACGCCAAGACCGGCGGCCAGCTCTGGACCAAGAGCTTCTCGGTTTCGGGCAACAATTCCAATTCCGTGTTCGGCGGCGGCGTCAGCTATGACGGCGGCAACCTCTACGTCACCACCGGCCTCGGCGAAGTGGCGGCGATCAAGGCGTCCGACGGCAGCCAGCTCTGGACCAAGAAGCCGGGCGGCCCGCTGCGCGGCTCTCCCACGATCGGCTTCAACGCCGTCTACGTCATGACGCAGGACAACCAGATCTTCGCGCTGAACGCGGCGGACGGCAATGTGCTGTGGAACGAATCGGCCTCGCTGTCGCAGGCGGGCGTCTTCGGCGTGGCCGCTCCGGCAGCCGGGCAGGGCACCGTGATCGCGGGCTATTCCTCGGGCGAACTCGTGGCCTACCGCTACGAGAACGGCCGCCAGGTCTGGTCCGACGCGCTGGCCCGCACCTCGATCTCGACCGAAGTGGGCAGCCTCACCGACGTCGATGCCGATCCGATCATCGACCAGGGCCGCGTCTATGCGCTCGGCCAGGGCGGGCGCATGGCCGCCTACGAACTGGTCACCGGCCAGCGCATCTGGGAACTCAACCTCGCGGGCATCTCCACGCCGATGGTCGTGGGCGACTGGGTCTTCACCCTGGACGACCACGCGGAAATCCTGGCGATCGCCCGCAGCAGCGGCAAAGTCCGCTGGCTGACCCAGCTCGCACGCTACGAGAACGAGAAGAAGCGCAAGAATCCGATCTTCTGGGTCGGCCCGGTGCTCGCCGGGGGCAAGCTGTGGGTCGGCAATTCGCGCGGCGAAGTCGGCACCGTAGATCCGGCGACCGGCAAGCTCACGCCTTTCGTCGAACTCGGCGATCCGGTGTCGCTGGCGCCGGTCGTGGCCAACCAGACGCTCTACATTCTCGACGATTCGGGCCGCATCACGGCCTATCGCTGATGTTCCCCGTCGTCCCGGACCCGATCCGGGACCGCTGGCAGCTCCGCGCCTTGCTCGCTAGCAGGCGCCTAAAGTATGGGCAGCGGTCCCGGATCGGGTCCGGGACGACGGGATATTCCGGCATTTCGCACCTCTTAACCAATTTTCGCTAGTCGGAGCGGCATGAGCAGCGCCCCGATTCCCGTGAAAAGCCGCCCCGCCAGCGACGTTTCGGCGGGCGTCGGCCTCTGCGGTCTCGCCGCGCTGCTGGTCTGGCTGGCGATCTGCCGCAATTGGGCCGCCATAGCCCAGGCTTTCGCGCTTCCCGGACCCCATGCCCCGATGAGCGGGCCTTATGCCGCCGTCGCCACCCTGTTCGTGACCGGCACGGCCATGGCGCTCTGGTCCGTGCTGGTCGACAAGGTCCACCGCCGCCCCTCGACCGGCATCGACTGGAACCGGCGCCGCCCCTTCGCCGAATCCCTCGACCTTTCGATCACCAAGCTCGCGGGGCTCTGGGCCACCTGGGCGCTGATTGGCGCATTCTACTGCATCGGCCGCTGGTACTGGGACGGGCAATACCTCTTCGCCATGGAAGTGATCGGTGCGGCAGCCCTGCCGGTCTTCGTGCTTTCGGTGCCTTATGTGCTCTGGCTGGACCGCCGACTGATCGATCCGCGCGACCAGGCCTGGCACTTCGGCGCCCTGTTGATCGGCCGCGAGGCGTGGGACGTCGAAGCCGTGAAGAAGCATGGCCGCGCCTGGACCATCAAGGCCTTCTTCGGCGCCTTCATGATCTCGATCCTGCCGGGCGGTTTCGCGCAAGTGGTGGAGGCGAACTTCGGCGCCATGATCCACGATCCGGTGCCGCTGGCCTCGACGGTGATCGCGCTGCTGTTCCTGATCGACGTGCAGATCGGCACGGTCGGCTACATCTTCACCTTCCGCCCGCTCGATGCTCATATCCGCAGCGGCAATCCGCTGCTGGCGGGCTGGGTGGCGGCGCTGATGTGCTATCCACCCTTCGTCTGGGGCACGATGGGCCGCGCCGACGTGCTGGGCTATGAAGTGAATACGCCGGGCTGGTCGTTCTGGCTTCAGGGGCACCCCATGCTGCTGTGGCTCTGGGCGGCGCTGCTGGTCGCGTTGACCGCGATCTACGCCTGGGCGACCTTCGCCTTCGGCCTGCGCTTTTCCAACCTCACCTATCGCGGCGTGCTGACGAACGGCCCCTACCGCTTCACACGGCACCCGGCCTACCTGTCGAAGAACCTGTTCTGGTGGTGCTCCACGCTGCCGTTCCTCGTATCCAGCCATGCCCTGACCGACATGGTGCGCAATACCGTGTTGCTCGGCGTGGTGAGCGCGATCTACTACTGGCGCGCGCGGACCGAGGAAGCGCACCTGCTGGCAGAGGATGCGAAGTACCGCGCCTACCACGCCTGGATGGCGGAAAATGCGCCGATCACGCGGGCGCTGACGAAGCTGGGCGATAGGCTGCGGCCGGGTGTGCGAGAGGCGCAGGCGGCGGAATAGGGGGCCTTATCCACCCGCCTCCAGTGCTGGACCTGAGCTTGCCCCACTGCTCAACGTGAGTTCGCCACTCCCCGCTCATCCTGAGCTTGTCGAAGGATGTGAGCCACAGCGCCTCGCCTCAGGGGGCTTCGACAAGCTCAGCCTGAGCGGGAATGGGAATGAGGGCCTCACCGGAGGGAATGAGGCCTCCCCTGTTCAGAAGCTCTTCAGCGCGTAGATCTTCGAAAGATCCCCGCCCCACTCGCCATTGTAGAGATCGAGCAGGCGCTGGGCCGGGACCTTGCCGGTGGCGACGATCTCGGCCAGCGGTTCCAGATAGCCGGTCTCGTTGTCGCCGCCCGCGTTGAGGCGGGCGCGTGCGGCCAGGCCCGAACGCGAGATGTTCAGCACTTCACCCGCGATATCGCGCAGCGTGCCGCCGCCCGGAAGCGGAGCGTCCAGCGCCAGCTTGGGCACGGAATTGCGCAGCAGTTCGCGGCCTTCCATGTCCCAGTCCTTGACCAGATCCCATGCGGCGTCGAGCGCGGTCTGGTCGTAGAGCAGGCCCACCCAGAACGCGGGCAGGGCGCAGATGCGGCCCCACGGACCGCCATCGGCACCGCGCATTTCGAGGAAGGACTTCAGACGCACTTCGGGGAAGGCGGTGGAAAGGTGGTCCTGCCAGTCCGACAGGCGCGGCTTCTCGCCGGGGAGCACCGAAAGCTCACCCTTCAGGAAGTCGCGGAAGGACAGGCCGGCGGCATCGATGTACTTGCCGTCGCGGAACACGAAGTACATCGGCACGTCGAGCATGTAGTCGACATAGCGCTCGTAGCCGAAGCCGTCCTCGAACACGAAGGGCAGCATGCCGGTGCGCGCCGGATCGGTGTCCGACCAGATGTGGCTGCGGTACGAGAGGTAGCCGTTGGGCTTGCCCTCGGTGAAGGGCGAGTTCGCGAAGAGCGCGGTCGCCAGCGGTTGCAGCGCCAGCGAGGTGCGGAACTTCTTCACCATGTCCGCCTCGCTCGAATAGTCGAGGTTGACCTGGATGGTGCAGGTCCGCAGCATCATGTCGAGGCCCATGGTGCCCACGCGCGGCATGTGCCGCAGCATTATGTCGTAGCGGCCCTTGGGCATGATCGGCAGGTCGGCGCGGGTCTTGTCGGGCCACATGCCGAGGCCGAGGTAGGCCTTGCCGATGTGGTCGCCGATGGTCTTCACTTGCGCGAGGTGACGGCCGGTTTCGGCGCAGGTCTGGTGCAGGTTTTCCAGCGGCGCGCCGGAAAGTTCAAGCTGGCCCGCCGGCTCCAGGCTGACGTTGCCGTCGCTGCCCTTCAGGGCGATGACGTTGTCGCCCTCGATGATCGGCTGCCAGCCGAACTGGGTCAGCGCATTCAGCAGATCGCGGATGCCGCCTTGCTCGTCATAGGACGGGGCATGGTGATCGGCGGTGTCGTAGACGAATTTCTCGTGCTCGGTGCCTATGCGCCACGCCTCGCGCGGCTTTTCGCCCGCAGCCATCGGCGCGGCGAGTTGATCCAGGCTTTCGATCACCGGATCTTCGCGATCCGAAACCTCACGGGTGCTCATGGGCGCGGAGGTAGAATGCCTGAGAGCGCGATGCTAGAACTTTTTGTACCGCTCGGTTTCTTTTGCGCGAGAGGCACGGTTTTCGGGCGTTTCCGGCATGATATTGGGGGTGGGTGCCACAGGGCTTCACACCCTCACCAATCGCCGGAAACCGCCATCCACAGCGCCGTGGCGCCGATGCTCGCGGTCTCCCCGCGCAGGATACGCGGGCCCAGCGTGATCGCGCGCGCCATGGGATGCGCCCGGATCAGGGCGCGTTCCTCTTCGTCGAACCCGCCCTCCGGCCCCACCAGCAGCGCTGCCGGGCCTGAATGCGCGGCGAACTGCGCGGCGGCGGTTTCACCGCCGGTCTCGTCCGCGAAGAACAGCGCGCGGCTTTCGGGCCAGTCGCGCAGGAGCGTTTCCAGCTTCACCGGCGCGGCCACTTGCGGCAGGGCGGTGCGCGCGCATTGCTCGGCGGCTTCGGTAACGATGGTGGCTGCGCGCTCGGCATTGAGCTTGTCGGCCACGCAGCGGCGGGTGATCAGCGGCTGGATCATGGCCACGCCCAATTCGGTGGCCTTTTCCAGCACGAGATCGAAGTTCGGCTTCTTGAGCAGCGCGGCGCAGAGCCAGAAATCCGGCACCGCCTCGCGCGCGCGCAGCCGTTCGCGCAAGGTGAGCACGACATCGCGCTTGCCCGCCGAGTTCACTTCGCCCGCCCATTCGCCGGTCTCGTCATCGCAGAGGATCACCGCGTCACCCGGCGCGACTCGCATGACCTTGGACAAGTAGTGCGCCTGCCCGCCCTCGATGGTCACCTGGGCGTCCTGGACCAGGGGACCGGCGACGAAGAGGCGCGGCGCGCTGCGCGGGGGCCAGGCGGGGGTGGCGGCCATGATACTGTCGAAACTCCTGAAATCCGGCATCTGGATGGAAAGCATGCTTCTCGCGCGAACCGGGCGGCGGCGCAACCGGGGCGGCGGCGCCAGCGTACACATGTGTACAAATCACGTTATTTCATGACAGCCCTGCCATGTTGGAGTACTCGTCCGGTCGTGAGCGACTCTCTTCTCGTCCCGGACACCGAACATCGCGGCCTCGTCTCGCTGCTGCCGTCCGGTCTGCGCCCTTACGCCATGCTGGCCCGCTTCGACCGCCCGATCGGCTGGTGGCTGCTGTTCTGGCCCTGCGTCTGGGGCGTGCTGCTGGCGGGCGGGGAATCGCGCTGGGGCCTTATCCTCTGGCTGCTGCTGGGGTCGATCGCCATGCGCGGTGCGGGCTGCGTGCTGAACGACATCGTCGATGCCGACCTAGACCGCAAGGTCGCGCGCACGGCATCGCGCCCTGTCGCCAGCGGGCAAGTGAGTCCCAAAGCGGCCTGGATCTGGCTGCTGGCACTTTGCGCGATCGGCTTCGTGGTCCTTCTGCAACTGCGCTGGCAGGCACAGCTCACGGCGCTAGGCAGCGTCGCGCTGGTCGCCGCCTATCCCTTCATGAAGCGGATCACCTGGTGGCCGCAGGCCTGGCTGGGCATGGTCTTCACCTGGGGCGCGCTGGTCGGCTGGGTGGAGATTCGCGGAGACCAGCTCGCCGTCATGGCCGCGCTCTATGCTGGCTCGATCTTCTGGTGCATCGGCTACGACACGATCTACGCATTGCAGGACCGGGAGGATGACGCCGTGGTCGGCATCCGTTCGTCCGCGCTGCGGCTCGGCAGCCATGTGCGCGGCGGCGTCGCCGGGTTCTACGCCCTGGCCCTGGCCTTCTGGGCGCTGGGCTTCTGGACCCTGCGCCATGACTGGGTGGCGCTGGTGGGCCTGCTGCCCGTGGCGCTGCACCTGGGCTTCCAGGTCGTCACGCTTGATACCGAGGATGGAGAGAATGCCCTCGCCCGCTTCCGCTCCAACCGCGACCTCGGGCTGGTGATGGCCCTGGCCTGCTGGGTCGTCGGTAATGCCGGGATCCTCTGATCCCGGCCTGGAGCTTGTTTGAAAATCCGCCGCAAGCGGTGCCGCCTCAAAAATGCCCTTCAGGCATTTTTCAAGCAAATCTCAATCGTAGCTGACCAGCTCGAATTCTATCCCGTCCCAGTCGAAGAAGTAAAACCGCCGCCCCGGCGCGTAGTCCGCGTGGTTGAAGGGTTGCAGCCCGGCATCGATCACGACCCGTTCGGCGGCGTCGAGATCGCTCACCACCAGCCCGACATGATTGAGCGGCGATCCTTTCGGGAAGCGATCGTGCGGCTTCCGGTCGGTATAGACGGCGATATAGCTGAAATCGCCGCCCACATGGATGGTCTCGCCGCCATTGATGGCGGGCCCGCGCCAGCGCTCGTGCCAGCCGAGCAGATCCTGCAGAAGCGTTGAACTCCGGTCGATGTCGCTGACCGTGATATTGGCGTGTTCGAGGCGGCCCTGGGCCATTTTTGGTATCTCCTGCTTATTACCGGTCTTCGCCGGCTTGGCATTGATGCAACCTCAAGTTAACTTGAGGTCAAGCACAAAGTGGTGAGCCCGTTTGAAAATGCCCGGGTGGGCATTTTGAGCGGCACCAGCCCACGCCCCCACCCACCACCCAACGGTAGTATCCTGCGGGTGGTGGGTGGGGGCGTGGGCCGGTGCCGCAAAATCCGCCAGCGGCGGATTTTCAAACCGCATCTAGGAGGCATCCAGAGAAATCCGTGATCCAGGATCGCTTCATATCCATAGGCTATCTGGCGCGGCGTACCGGCGTGGCGGTTTCGGCGATCCGTTTTTACGAGGAAAAGGGCCTGCTCACCTCGCTGCGATCCAGCGGCAACCAGCGCCGCTTCCTGCGTTCCGACATTCGCCGGGTCAGCTTCGTGCTGATCGCGCAGAAACTGGGGCTGGGCCTTGCGGAGATCGAGCGCGAGCTTTCCGCCCTGCCGCAAGGGCGCACGCCGACGTTGGAGGACTGGGAGCGCATCAGCGTTTCGATGCGCGAGGCAATCGACGCAAAGATCGCGCTGCTGGAACTGACGCGCCGCAAGCTGGACGAATGCATCGGCTGCGGCTGCCTGAGCCTGGCGAAATGCCGCCTCTACAACTATGCGGACGAAGCCGCCGCGCAAGGGCCGGGGCCGCGCTTCGTGCTCAAGTAGCGATCAGATACCGAGCGCCTTGCGCAGTTCGGCATTGATCCGCGATTGCCAGCCCTTGCCGGTCGCGCGAAATCCCTCGACGACTTCGGGATCGAGGCGCAGCGTCACCTGCTTCTTGGGGTTTTGCGAAGGCGGGCGGCCGGGACGCGTCCAGGTTCCCTCTGTCTCGCGAACAACCTGCCCGCCGACCGTTTTTCGGGCGAACCGGAAATGCTCTTCCGTCCATTCCGGCGCATCATCGGGGTCAACCCAGTTCTCGTCGATAGCGGGCTTGTTCTCGATCATTGGCTTTTCTCATGGAGATGATGCGGCGTGTATCATCCCGAATTGTCCAGGTGATGGCGACCAGGCGGCCATCGAGAGATCCGAAGGTATTGAACCTTGTTTCGCCATAGTCCTGGCGGTCGTCTTGCCAGGTGAACTCGGTGCCGTCGAAAATCTTTCCTGCTTCTGCAAAATCGAGGCCCCGATGCTGAAGGGTGAGCAGGCGCTTCGCTTCATCGAAACTGATGTCCATGCCTGCCGGACCCTTCCCTCATCCGAGAAGGGGTTTCGCCGCATAAAGGCGTCACTGGCGAGTTAAGAGTTTGCAGGCGCCGTTCGTCAAAAGTGAAATCGACATTAAATGTAACTACAAAAAAGTCAATCTCATTCCGCCGCCAGCAGTTCCTCCGCGCCGACCAGATCGACGCTGACCAGCCGCGAGACGCCCTTTTCCACCATGGTCACGCCGAACAGGCGGTGCATGCGGCTCATCGTCACGGCATTGTGGGTGACGATCAGGTAGCGTGTGTCGGTTTCCTGCGTCATCGCTTCGAGCAGGTCGCAGAAACGCTCGATATTGGCATCGTCGAGCGGTGCGTCGACTTCGTCCAGCACGCAGATCGGCGCGGGATTGGTCAGGAACAGGGCGAAGATCAGGGCGACCGCGGTAAGGGCCTGCTCGCCGCCCGAAAGCAGTGTGAGCGACTGGAGGCGCTTGCCCGGAGGCTGGGCGAAGATCTCCAGCCCGGCTTCCAGCGGATCGTCCGAATCGACGAGCGCGAGGTGGGCCTGTCCGCCCTGGAACAGGCGGGTGAAGAGGCGGCGGAAGTGCCCGTCCACGGCTTCGAAAGCGGCGCGCAGGCGTTCGCGGCCTTCGCGGTTGAGATTGCCGATCGAGCCGCGCAGGCGGTTCACCGCTTCGGCCAGCTCGGCCTTCTCGGTAATGCTGGTGCCAAGCTGGGCTTCGGCTTCGGCCAGTTCGGTGGCGGCGACGAGGTTGACCGGGCCGATCCGCTCGCGGTCGGCCATGAGCCGCTCCATGGCCGCCATCTCGTCCGGCGCGGCGCCGACATCGGCCGGGGCGAAAGCGAAGCGTTCGGGCAAGACAGGCGGCGGGCACTGGAAGCGCTCGCCCGAGATGCGGGTCATCTCGACCCGGCGGCCGTCCTCGTTTTCGGCACGGGCAGCGGCGCCGGCGCGGTTCTCGCGGGCGCTGGCCAGCATTTCCTGCGCGGCGGCGAGCGCGGCATCGGCCCTGCGGGCGGCGTCGGTGACGAAAGCGACGGCGGCTTCCGCCTTGCCCAGTTCCTCGGAAATGCGATTGCGCACCGCTTCGCCCTGCTCGATCTGTTCCATCAGCGAGGCGGGCTTGGCGGCGATCACGGCGCGCTCGGTCTCGATCTCCTCAAGCCGTCCGGCCATCTGTGCGAGGCGGTTGGCGGCGTCTCCGGCGCGCGACTGCCAGTTGCGGATATCGCCGCGCTGGGATCCCGTGCGTTCGCGGGCGACGGCCAGGGCCTGGTCGTGCGAGGCGAGGGTCGCGGTGGATATCTGCAGCGTGGCGCGGGCGGCGTCGTTCTTTTCGCGCGCGGCTTCCAGCCCGGCGCGGCCCCTTTCGGGATCGGGCAGGGCGGAGCGCTTGCCTTCGGCCAGGGCGATGTCGCGTTCGGCGGCCTGGCGCTGCTCGGCCAGATCGCCCTGGGCGCGGTCCAGTTCGGCGCGGCGCGACTGCTGGCGCTGGCGGGCGTCCTCGGCCTGATCGGCGGCGCGCAGGGCGGCGCGTTCGGCATTGGCGGCCTCGGCAATGGTGCGCTCGGCGGCGACCACGGCGGCGGCATGGGCGGAGAGTTCCTGCTGCACCGCGCCCTGCCGCGCTTCGGTGGCGGCGAGTGCTTCGCGAAGCGGCGGAAGCTGGGTTTCGAGATCGGCAAAGCGGTTTTCCGCTTCGAGCCGCGCCGCTTCGGCGGCGCCTTCGCCGCGCGCGACGAAGCCGTCCCAACGGCGCAGGGCGCCTGCAAGGGTAACCAGCCACTCGCCCTTGCCGAGTTCGCGGCCATCGTCTTCCTCGACCACATGAACGAGGGCAAGGCGCGCCGCGAGTTCCGCCGGACACTGGGTGACATGGGCGGCCAGGCTGTCCTCCACCGCCGCCGGGGCCTGCGCGCCGGTCCAGAACCGGCCGTCCGCCTTGTCGACTTCGCCCAGCGGCGCCTTGGCATCGCGGCCGAGCACGGCGGCGAGCGCGCGTTCGTATCCCGGCGCGGCGCGCACCGCGTCGATGGCGACGGGAAGCCCGTGCGCGGCTTTCGCGCCCTTGGCGCGAGCCTCGCGGTCCCTGGTGAGGGCGGAATGTTCGCGTTCGATGCCGGTCAGGTCGGCGCGGGCGGCGGCGAGCGCCGAGGCGGCGGCATCGCGCTCGCCCTGAAGCTCGGCCTTGCGGGCCTGCTGCGCGTCCAGTCCCTCGCGCGCGGCGGCGAGGGCGGCACTGGCTTCCTCGGCGCGGGCGCGCGCCTCGGTGACGGCCTTTTCGAGATCGCCCGCAGCCTCCAGCGCCTGGACCTGGGCTTCGAGCCGGGCGGCTTCGGCGGCGAGCCGGTCGAGACGGCCCTTCGCCTGCGCCAGTTCGGCTTCGGCAATGCGCCATTCGGCCTCGACCCCGGCCTGCGCGGCAGTGGCCTGCGCCAGATCGAGTTCGGCGCTGCGGGCAGCGCGCTCGGCGCCTTCGAGGGCATTGGCAAGGCGCGGGCGCTGGGCCTCGTCCTGTTCGAGCTGCTTCGCCCCTTCCGCCAGATCGCGTTCCAGCCGGGCGAGGGCCTCGGCGGCGTCGCGGGTCATGCGGTCGGCATCGCCGCGATCCTCGTCCAGCCGGGCCTTCTGGCGTTCGAGGTCCTTCAGCCGCTGTTCGGCCGCTTCCAGCTGGCTGGTGAGCGTGGCCATGCGGTGGCCCTGGGCGCTGGCATCGTCGCGCCGGTCGGCGAGTTCGTCGCGGGCCTCCACCAGCGCCTCGGCAGCCTTGGCCTGGGCGTCCTGCGCCAGCTTCGCGGCGTCCTGCGCCTCGCTGACGCGGGTTTCGGCCCCTTGCGCTTCCTTTTTCGCGGCTTCGGCAGCCTGGGCGGCGTCGCGCCAGCGGGCGAAGACCAGCCGCGCCTCGGCAAGGCGGATATCGTCCGACAGCGCCTTGTAGCGTTCGGCGGCCTTGGCCTGGCGGCGCAGGCCAGCGACCTGCTTGTCCAGCCCGGCCATGAGGTCTTCGAGGCGCGAGAGGTTGGCTTCGGTGGCGCGCAGCTTCTGCTCGGCATCCTTGCGGCGGACGTGAAGACCGGCAATGCCCGCCGCCTCTTCCAGCATGGCGCGGCGTTCGGCGGGCTTGGCGGCGATGACCGCGGCGATGCGGCCCTGGCTGACGAGCGCCGGGCTGTGCGCGCCGGTGGCGGCATCGGCAAAGACCAGCGAGACGTCCTTGGCGCGCACGTCGCTGCCGTTGATCCGGTAGGCACTGCCCGCGCCGCGCTCGATGCGGCGGACCACTTCCAGTTCCTCGCGCACGCCGCGCGCGTCGGGGGCGGCATCGGCCTGGAGCACGACTTCGGCAAAGGCGCGGGGCGGACGCGTGGCGGTGCCCGCGAAGATCACGTCCTCCATGCCGCCGCCGCGCATCGACTTGGCCGAGCTTTCGCCCATGACCCAGCGGATCGCTTCGAGCAGGTTGGACTTGCCGCAGCCGTTGGGGCCGACCACGCCGGTCAGCCCCGGTTCGATGCGCAATTCCGCAGGCTCTACGAAACTCTTGAAACCGGTGAGCTTGAGCCGTTTTATGCGCATCTTGTCTGGTTCAATTCATGACGGCGGCGCGGATCAGCGCGCGCCGGCTTCCTGCAGCTTGGGCTCGAGTTCCTTCCAGCCCATCGAGCCGACAGTGGTGCCGTTGATGATGAAAGTGGGCGTGCCGTTGATGTTGAGTTCGCTCGTCGCCTTCTGCGTCTGGTCGGCAAAGGCCTTGGCCTTGGCAGCGTCGCCCAGGCAGACCTTGGCCTGATCGCGCGAAATCCCGCGCGAAGCGAAGAATTCGGTCATGCCGCCGACTTCGGCGATGGCCAGCATCTGCTGATCCTTGGGCAGGTCCTGGATCTGCTTCATCCGCGCGTCACCGGCGGACTGGAGATTCTGGAACATGTTGGGCTGCCAGGCCCAGAACTGCTCGCTGAGCGGCAGGACGGCCTCGGTCGATCCGCAAGTGGCCAGCAGCGAGGCCGGGATGTCGAAGGCATTGAGCATGAAGTAGCGCAGTTCGTAGCTGACGCGCCCGCTGGCGACGTAATCGTCACGCAGCTTTTCGTAGCTTTCATGCGCGAATTCGGCGCAGTGCGAGCACGACAGGGCGCCATATTCCACCAGCTTGATCGGTGCGTCGGGGTTGCCGATGCGGTAGCCGCCCTCAGGCGTCTTCGTCACCATTTCGGCCCAGGACTTGCCAGCGGGCGGCGCGACCTTGGGCAGGGCCTGTTCCGACTTGGGCGCTTCGGTCGATCCGGCTTCCTTCTTGCCGCAGGAGGCGAGGCCGAGCGCGAGCGGCGCGGCGATCATTCCGAGGGCGAGTGTGCGCAGGGCGGTCTTGCGGAGCATGGCGAATCCTTGTGAGAAGGCGGGGAAACTAGCGGAACGGCGGCGCGGATAACAGCGCCGGGGGCAGGAGCAGGGGGCGCTTTCCCACAGAAACACGCCCGTTTTGCGCAAACTAACTTTCAGATCGCGCCCTTGTGCTTGGCGGCCATCTGGGCGGTGATCTCCTTGGAGAGCCCGGCCCAGTCGTGGGCGTCGAGCAGCTTGCCGTTGAGGATGAAGCTGGGCGTGGAGTTCACGCCGTTCTTGGCGACGGTGGCCTGCTGCTGCTTGATCGTGTCGAACACGGCCTCGTTGGCGAAGCAGGCATCGGCCTGGGTGCGGGTCATGCCCCAGGCGGCAACGCGCGAATAGAAGTCGAAATCGCTGGCGATGGCCTTCATGCGTTCGGGCAGGGCGCCCTGATACCAGCGCTTCTGCTGTTCCTCGCTCATCTTCTCCAGCTTGCCCATCCAGGAATCCTGCCCGGTGAGGAAGGCGTTGTGGCGCTGGAAGAAGCGCTTGGGATCGCCGCAGGTGGTCAGCATCGAGATGGTGAGGTCGATCGGGTTGCGCAGTAGCGTGGTCACCGTCACCGCGATCTGGCCCTTGGGCACCAGGGTCAGGCGCAGGGCCGGGTCGGCCTCGCGGGTGAAGTGGGCGCAGTGCGGGCAGGTGTAGCTGACGAATTCGGTCAGCTGCATATCGGCCTTGGGATTGCCGAACATGTGGCTGCCGTCGGCTGTGACGACGATCTGGTTCGCCCAGTTGGAGGCCGGGTTCGAAGCGGGCGCCAGCGGCTTGTGGGCGGGCTTCGCGGCAGGCTTGGTAGCGGCCTGGACAGGAGCGGCAAGCAGGGCGAGGGTAGCGAGAGCGGCGAGGCGCAAGGTGGACTTCATCACTGCTTTTCCTGGTTTTGCTTTTGATCCTCCTGGGCGCCGAGGCTTCGGGCCAGGGATTCCAGTACCGCGCGAAGCTCGGGGTCGCCGATGTCGCGCAGCGATTCGCCCAGTTCGAAGGGTACGGGTTTGAGCGAGGGCGGGGCCGCCTTCGGGCGGGTGGCAGGCGGCGCCTTAACCTCGCCTTGCCGGATCTTCACTTTGGCCACCGCCTTGTAGCCGAAGAAGCGGTTCACCCGCTCCATGATCTCGGGCACGACATGCTGGATCATCGGCGCATGGGCGGCCAGCACCACCAGCTGGAGAATGCCGTCGCACTTCTCGCCGGGCGGGAAGCGGATCGATTCGGGCGCGCAGACGCGGGCATGGCGCAGGCCGACGATCTCGGGCCAGCGCGTCACCACGCTCGATTGCACGAAGCCGAAGCGGCGGAAGGCGGTGCGGCCCACTTCGGGCATGAGGTCGGAAATCTGGCGCGCCTGCCCGCCGCGCGCGCGCTCGAAGCGCTTGGGCGCCGCGGCCGCTTTCGACGCGCCTTTCGCGGACTTCGCCGCCTTTTCCGTTCCTTTGCCGGGATGCCGTTCCATTGTGGCCGCTCCAATGCCATAGGGCGCTGATGGATGCCAGCCGTGATACGATCTTCCGCAAGGTTCTGGACTGGTACGACGTCCATGCCCGTACGTTGCCCTGGCGCGCCGCTCCGGGCATGCCGGCGCCCGATCCCTACCGCGTCTGGCTTTCCGAGGTGATGCTGCAGCAGACCACGGTTGCGGCGGTTAAGGACTATTTCGCGAAATTCACCGGCCGCTGGCCCACCGTGAGCGACCTTGCCGCCGCCTCGGACGAGGACGTCATGGCCGCCTGGGCCGGGCTCGGCTACTATGCACGCGCCCGCAACCTGCTGGCCTGCGCGCGCGAAGTGGCGGCGCGGGGCGGCACCTTTCCCGATAGCGAGGAAGGCCTGCGCGCCCTGCCGGGGCTGGGGGCCTATACTGCCGCTGCCGTGGCCGCCATCGCCTTCGGCCGCCGCGCGGTGGTGGTGGATGCCAATGTCGAACGCGTGGTGACGCGCCTCTTCGCGCTGGAAGAGGCGCTGCCGGGTTCGCGCCCCGCCATCCGCGCGCTTACCGACACGATCACGCCGGAGTACCGCGCCGGAGATTTCGCGCAGGCGCTGATGGACATGGGCGCGACCGTCTGCACCACGCGTGCCCCCCGCTGCCTGCTCTGCCCGATCGCCGCCGATTGCGCGGCGCGCGCCCTGGGCGAGCCGGAGCGGTTTCCAGTTAAGGCGCCGAAGAAGGCCCGGCCCACGCGCAAGGGCCGCGCCTTCTGGATCGAGCGTGACGAACGCGTCTGGCTGGTGCGCCGGGCGGGCAAGGGGCTGCTCGGCGGCATGCGCGCGCTGCCGGACGACGGCTGGTCGGCGCGCGCCGACGGTCACGGGGAGCCGCCGGTCGCGGGGCGCTGGGACAGCGCCGGGCGGGTCGGCCATGTCTTCACGCACTTCGCGCTGGAATTGGGGCTTTCCGTCCATCTCGGCGAATTCCGCGGCGATCCTTCGGTCGATCTGCCGGGCGAGGGCGAATGGTGGCCGATCGACCGGCTGGACGAGGCCGGGCTGCCCACGCTCTTCGCCAAGGCGGCAGCCCTCGCGCTGGCGGAGCCGGCATGACGGACATGCGGGAGCGGCTGGCGGCCTCGCTCGATCGCCGCATGCTGCTGCGCATGGCCGGGGTTGCGGGCATCGGCGCCGCGCTCCTGCCGCGCCTGGCCCTCGCGGCCGGGCAGGTCGAAACCATGCCGCGCGTGCGGGCGCTGCTGGAGCGCTGGACGGGAACGGCCGACAAGCCCGGTGTCTTTCCCGGCATGGTGGCCTCGCTGGGCCTGCCGGGGCAGGAGGCCGAGTTCGTCTCGCTTGGGGCGCAGGGGTTCACCGATGGCACGCCGGTCTCGCCGGACAGCCTGTTCCGCATCTATTCGATGACCAAGCCCGTCACCGGCATTGTGGCCATGGACCTGATCGCGAAGGGCCTGATCGCCCTCGACCAGCCGGTTCGCGAGGTGCTGCCCAAGTTCGCGGCGATGCAGGTGCAGGACCGCTATGACGGTTCGCTCACTGCGCTCCATCCGGCACCCCATGCGATCACCATGCGGCACTTGCTCACCCATACTTCGGGGCTGGGCTATACGATCGTGCAGAGCGGCCCGATCCGCGCGCTGATGCAGGCGAAAGGGCTTGCCGCCGGGCAGATCAGCCGCCTCAAGGTGCCCGGCCTTACCGACGGCCCGCCCGCGCCCAGCCTTGCGCTCTTTGCCGACAGGCTGGCCGAAGTGCCGCTGGTCCGCGATCCGGCCACGCACTGGAGCTATTCGCTGGGCCTCGACCTGATGGGGCGGGTGATCGAAGTGGTCACCGGCCGTCCCTTCGATGCCTATCTGCGCGAGGTGCTGTTCGAACCTGCGGGGATGACCAGCACGTTCTTCCAGGTGCCCGCCGCCCAGGGCCACCGCCTCGTCACCAATTACGGCGCCTTCGGGGAGGTGCTGGTGCCGATCGACGAGCCGGGCACTTCGGTGTTCCTGGACAGGCCCGCCTTTCCCTTCGGCGGATCGGGCCTCGTCAGCAGCCCGCGCGATTACGACCGTTTCCTGCGCCTGCTGGCGCAGCGCGGCACGATCGACGGCAGACGCGTACTGGCCGAGAGCGCCGTTGTTACCGGGACCGCCGACCTGTTGCCGCCGGGAGTCGCGCTGGCCGCCATGCTGCCCCCCGGCAGCGGCTTCGGTGCGGGCGGGCGCGTGGGGAGGGGCGCGGAAAACGGCATCTTCGGCTGGTCCGGCGCGGCGGGCACGGTGGGCATGGTGGACATGATCCGGGGCCTGCGATCCCAGCTTTTCGCGCAGTTCATGCCGCCCAGTGCCTTCGACCTGATCCCTCAATTCCAGACCGCGCTGAAGGCCGACATCATGGCCCTGTTGGAGAAGCAGACTTGACCAAGACCGCCCGCCCCAAACTGCTTCCCATCGCCTTTGCCGGATCGCACCTCGACCGCGCCGACCATATCCGCAACGATCCTGCCGCCCTGCTCGCCCTGCAAAGCAGCGAGGCGCGGCTGCTGCGGCTGGACGGGCTGGACGCCGTGCTGACGGATGACGGCGCGCTCGTCTGGGAAACCCTTGCCGCAGCCGAGCCGGGCAGCGAGATGATCTTCCTCGGCCTCGACGGCACCGTGCCCTGTTTCGCGGAAGTGCCGCCGGCGACGCCGCCAGGCGGTCCCCATGCCTCTCCGGTCAACTGGCATGCCATGGCCGTGCTCGATCCCGGCGAGCTTGCGGCCTATGGCGGCGCGCGCTCGCTGGTCAGTTGGCATTCGCGCCACCGCCACTGCGCGGTCTGCGGCCATCCCACCGCGCTTGCCAAGGGCGGCTGGCAGCGGAGCTGCACCAATATCGACTGCGGCGCCGAACACTTTCCGCGCGTCGATCCGGTGACGATCATGCTCGTCGAGCACGAGGGCCGCGCCCTGCTGGGCCGCCAGCCACGTTTCCCGGAGGGGCGCTATTCGACGCTGGCGGGTTTCGTGGAGCCGGGCGAATCGGTGGAAGAAGCGGTCGCGCGCGAGATCCACGAGGAAGCGGGGCTGCGGGTGCGCGACGTGACTTACGTGGCGAGCCAGCCCTGGCCGTTCCCTTCCTCGCTGATGATCGGCTGCCATGCCCTGGCGGACGACGACGCGATCACCATCGACGAGACCGAGCTTGAGGACGTGCGCTGGTTCACCCGCGACGAGGTGATCGATGCCCTCGAAGCCATTGGCCGGGGCGAAAGCGGCAAGGCCTTCGGCGCGCCGCCCGCCCATGCCATCGCCCATGTGCTGATGCGCTGGTGGGTGGATTCCACGTCGTCCCGGACTTGATCCGGGACCGCTGTCAGGTCTTCAGGCGCAAGGTCGCGTCAGGGCGCTCTGCTTCGGGGTGGGCTGTTCATTGCCAGCGGTCCCGGATCAAGTCCGGGACGACGTTATCGGTCTTGCAGCCCTTCACCCGCCCGCGCCACGGCGGCGGCGATGGCGCCGCGCGCTTGCGGGCTGTTGCGCCAGCAGGTGGCGCCCAGCGTCGCCGAAACCTCGGCGCAGATCGCATCGGGATCGCGCGCGGCGAGATCGGCGAAAGTGGCGATCCCCAGTTCCTCCAGTCGGGCGACCACCGTGGGCCCGACGCCCTTCACCGCCAGCAATGCCGCGCGTTCGTCCTTGCTGAAACCCGTCATACCAGCCCCAGTTTCGCAAGTTCTCGCGCCATGGCGGGCGGCATCGCATCGCCCGCCGTCTCGCCTTCGCCGAGATCGCGCGGGGCGTCCTTTTCGGCGAGGTAGCGCCAGCCCTGATGGGCGCGCTTGGGCTGGGTGACGACCGGGATCAGCGCGGGCGCGAGGCGGATATGCCAGCGGCCGTCCTCGCGTTGTTCGAAGCCCAGGATCGGCGAACGCCCGATCAGCGCATGTTCGTAGATCCAGTATAGCGAGCCGCCGACCATCTCCTCCTGCCGCTTGGGCAGGTAGCGGGTGGTCAGGCGGGCCTCGCCGACGTCCTCGTGGCTTTCCAGCCAGGCGCGCAGATCCGCCGGGCTCTCGGCGGAAAAGGCGATCTTGGTCATGTGCAGCGGCATGGGGGCTAAATAGGTATTGGGGGTTCAGCCCACCAGACCGGAAACCGTCGCGAGGCCCAGGAAGACGAGGAAGCCCATCGAATCCGTCGTCATCGTCACGAAGATGGACGAGGCGATGGCCGGGTCCGCCTTGAAGCGTTCCAGCGTCAGCGGCACGAAGACGCCCGCCATGCCCGCGATCAGGATGTTCGTCATCATCGCCATGGCAATGACCAGGCCAAGCGTCACGTTGCCGAAGATCAGGCTGACGACGATGCCGATCACGACGGCTACGGTGCAGCCGTTGAGCAGGGCGATCGACATCTCGCGCCGCACTGCGCGCCAGGCGTTGGAGGCGGTGAGCTGGTTGGTGGCGAGCGCGCGCACGGTGACGGCCAGCGTCTGCGTCCCGGCATTGCCGCCGAGGCCCGCGACGATCGGCATCAGCGTGGCCAGCGCCACCATCTTCGAGATCGTGCCCTCGAACATGGCGATCACCGAGGAGGCGAGGGTGGCGGTGAGCAGGTTGGCGATCAGCCAGCGCACGCGCGCGGAATAGGCGTCGCGGATCGGCTCGTTGATGTCGCCGTCGCCCGCGCCGGAGAGCAGCAGCGTATCCTCGCCCGCTTCTTCCTGAATGATGTGGACGATGTCGTCGACGGTGATCTGGCCGATCAGCCGCCCGTGATCATCGACCACGGCGGCGGAGATCAGCGCGTATTTCTGGAAGCGCAGCGCGACTTCTTCCTGGTCCATGTCGGCCGGGATCAGCGTCTGGTCGCGCGCCATCACGTCGTAGAGCGGGATGTTGCGCGGGGTGCGCAGGATCCACGAGAGCGCGCATGTGCCGATCGGGCGGTGCATCGGATCGACGATGAACACTTCCCAGAACTCGGTGGGCAGCTCGCGGTGCTCGCGCAGGAAATCGATGAGATCGCCGACGGTCATCGATTCGTGGACGGCCACGAAATCGCGGCTCATCAGGCGGCCCGCGGATTCCTCGGGATAGGACAGCGCCGTCTCGATGGCGGCGCGGTCTTCCGGCTCCATCTCGGCCAGGACGGCCTGCTGGTCTTCCTCGTCGAGGTCTTCCAGCATGGCGACGGCATCGTCGGTATCGAGCTGTTCGGCGATTTCCGCGACGACGTCGGCGGGCAGCGCCTCGACCAGGGCCTCGCGCACCCAGTCGTTCATCTCGGCGATGACTTCCACGCCCATCAGGTCGCGGATGGCGCGGGCGAGGCCGAGGCGTTCGTTCTCGTCGACCAGCTCGAACAAGTCGGCGATGTCGGCGGGGTGGAGCGGTTCGACAAGGTCGTAGACGCGCTCGAAGTCCTCCTCGTCCAGCGCGTCCTTCACGCTGCGGACGAATTCGGCCTTCAGGCGGTTGTCGTCGTCGAGGGATTCGGACTCGGGCACATCGAGACGCGCGGCGTCTTCCGCCTGTTCCGCCGGGTCGTGCTTGAGGTCCGTTTCGCTCATCCGGGCGGGTCTACGCAGCTATTTCGCGATTGCAACAGGGCGGCAAAAATTCGCCCGGCGTTTATCTCGGACGTCCCGGCGTGACATTGCCGCGCCAGTGCCTATATCGGGCGCCGATGCCCCACCGGCGCAGCCTTGCGCCGGCAGAAGGAGACTGCAATGGCTGACGAATACCTGACCCTCACGCTCGACACCGGCAACGGTGAAGGCGGCGACGTGAAGATCAAGCTGCGTTCCGACCTGGCCCCCGGCCACGTGGAGCGCATCAAGGAACTGACCGGCGAAGGCTTCTACGACGGCATCAAGTTCCACCGCGTGATCCCCGGCTTCATGGCGCAGGGCGGCTGCCCCAACGGCACCGGCATGGGCGGTTCGGACAAGCCCGACCTCCAGGCCGAATTCAATGCCGAGCCGCACGTGCGCGGCGTCTGCTCGATGGCCCGCACCAGCTATCCGCACTCGGCCAACAGCCAGTTCTTCATCTGCTTCGACGACGCCCGCTTCCTGGACAACCAGTACACCGTCTGGGGCCAGGTGGTCGAAGGCATGGAACTCGTGGACGCGCTGCCCAAGGGCGAGCCGCCGCGCGAGCCCGGCAAGATCGTCAAGGCGACCATTTCGGAAGGCTGATCCTTACCGAACGCCTGAAATGAGAAGGGGCGGCTCTGCAAGGAGCCGCCCTTTTTCGTTTGGCTTCAACGTCGTCCCGGACCTGATCCGGGACCGCTGTCGGTCCTTCAGGCGCAAGCTGGCGTCAGGGCGCCTTGGTTCGAGGTGGGCTTTTCATTGCCAGCGGTCCCGGATCAAGTCCGGGACGACGATGCGGATTGCGCTACTCCGCCTTGGCTTTCTCATCCTTCTCCAGTTGATCCTCGGACACGCCGAGCAGCTTGGCGAGGCGGACCTTTTCGCTCTTGGAAAGGTCGGCGTAAGCGCGGGGAGCGGGCAGGCTGGCGCTGGCGGCTTTCACTTTCTCGGCGATGGCGGGCATCTGCTCCATCAGCTTGGGCACGAAAGCCTGCATCTTCGACATGACTTCGGGCGACATCATGATGAGGTAGGAATCGGCGGCATAGGCCCTGCCGGTGGGCGTGGCGAAGAAGGCGTTGAGTTCGCCGAGCTGGGCGGCGCTGTACTTGCCCGCATAGGCCTGGGTCAGGCCGTCGCGCACTTCGGGTTCCACCTGGGTCATCAGCGGGATCATCTCGCCCATCATCGTGCGGGTGGAGATCTGCATGCGCTGCTTGAAGGCGGGATCGTAGATTTCCATGATCTCGGCCATGGAAGCCTCGCCCAGCTTCTCGGTATCGACGCCGCTGAGGCCTGCAAGCTGCCTCATCGGCAGTTTCATGGTGGAATCCATGATGGAGTCCATCATCTTGTCCAGCGTGCCGTTCATCAGGCGGGCGTAAGTGCCCAGGGGGAACACGTAGTCTACCGTCTGGCGCGCCGCCGCGATCCGGGCGGGGTCGGTGACGGGCGCCGTCGCGGCGGTGGTCGCAGCAGGCTCGGCGGCAAAGCCGGGCGTGGCCGAGGCGATAGCCGCCGCAGCGGCGGAAACGAATAATACGAAGCGCATGATGGAGCCCCCGGGCAGTCGGAAAAGTCGCGGGATCATACCGCGCGAAGTGCCGTCAGGGGAATGAAATCGCCCGTCATGTCGCAAAAGCGCCGTCCCCGCTTGCGCAAGGACGGCAGCCGGGCAGGACTAGAGCCCGGCTTGCAGCAGCCACTCGTGGAAAATGCGCACGGGGCGCGATTCCAGGGCCTTGGGCTTGCAGACGAACCAGTAGCGGTAGGGGCTTTCCACGTCGATGTCGAACAGCCGCGCCAGGCGGTTGTCGTGGCTGCGGCGGAAGTGATCGTCGTGCATGATCGCGATGCCCAGGCCCTGGGCCGCGGCTTCCAGCACGAGCTGGCCGGAATCGAAGCGGTCTACCGAGGCCGGTTCCAGCTTTTCCAGCCCGATCGCGCTCTTCCAGGCATCCAGGCTCTGCGGCAGGTCCTGGTGGATCAGGAACGTCTGCTTGGAGAGGATCGCCTCGTCGGGGACGGTGCCGATCTCTTCCGCCATCTCCTTCGAGGTGATGGCGTAGACCTTGTTGTGGTCGAGCTGGATGCGGTAATAGGCCGGATCCGGCTCGGGCGAGAGGATGATCGCGGCGTCCAGCGTGTCGCCCACGCGGTCTTCCAGATGGGCGCCGGTGTCGATGTCGATATGCAGGCGCGGGTGCAGCTTGCGCAGTTCCGGCAGTCGCGGGAACAGGCGCTGGCCGCCGAACAGCGAGGGCACGCCGAGGTGCAGGCGCAGCACCTGGCCGCGATCGATCTGCGATTCCACCGCTTCGGCCAGTTCTTCCAGCTTGGGACCGACCACGTTGTAGAAGGCCTGGCCTTCGTCGGTCAGCTTCATCGACTGGTGCTGGCGGGTGAACAGGCGCTTGCCGGTGAAGTCTTCCAGCGCGGCGACGCGGCGCGACAGCGCGGAAGGCGAGAGGGCCAGTTCGTTGGCGGCGGCCTTGGCCGAACCGAGGCGGACGACGCGAACGAAGGCTTCAAGCGCGCGCAGGGGGGGGAGTCGGCGTACTGGCAATGTCTCGTCTTTTCACTCGGGGTCCGGCGCCGCCGGCAGGTGGCGCCATGGGTTAATCGGTCTCTTCGGCCATTTCCGTGACCGGAGGATGGAGACGAAGCCGCGTGACGCGGCGCTCGTCGCCGTCGGTGACTTCGATGCGCCAGCCGCTGTCATGGTCAAGGACGGTGCCGACCGCGGGAACCTGCCCGGCCAGGACGAAGGCGAGGCCGCCCAGGGTGTCCACCGCTTCCTCGACTTCGGCGAGGCGCGGGTCGATCCGTTCTGCCACATCATCAAGCTCGACGCGGGCGTCGGCGTCCCAGATACCGTTCTCTTGCGAAATTAGCAACTCTTCGGGGGCGTCGTCGTGCTCGTCCTCGATGTTACCCACGATTTCCTCGACGAGGTCCTCGATCGTGATGATGCCGTCGGTGCCGCTGTACTCGTCGATCACCACCGCCAGATGGGTGCGCTGGGCGCGCATGTCGGCCAGCACGTCCAGCGCGCCGCGCGACTGGGGCACGTAGAGCGGCTGGCGCAGCAGGCTGGACCAGTCCTCGGGCGGCTGTTCGCCCCGCGCCAGCAGGGGGAACACGTCCTTGATGTGGATCATGCCCTTGATGGCGTCGAGCGAATCCCCGTAGACCGGCATGCGGCTGTGGCCGTGCTCGGCGAAGGCGTCCACCACTTCGGCCCAGCTGGCCGAGGCGGGGATCGCCACGATTTCGCTGCGGGGCACGGCGATATCGTCCGCATCGTGCTCGCTGAAGTGGAGCAGGTTGCGCAGCATCTGCCGCTCGATCGAGGAAAGATCGCCGCGGGCGAGGGCTTCTTCCTCGCCGTCGCCTTCATGTTCGTTGATGACGCCTTCGATCTGCGCGCGAAGCGACTGATCGCCGTCGTTCTGGAAAAGTCTCCGAAATACACGCCAGAGCGTGCCGGTACTGTCCCCGTCTCCCGAGCCGGACTCGGTGTGGCGGCCATTGTCGGCCATCGTCCTGTGTTACCCCTGTAAGGTTAAGTTCTGTCGCCATATGGGTCGGCAATGCCGATGAGGGCAAGAGCCTTTGTTTCAAGGGCCTCCATCGCCTCGGCATCCTCGTCCGAAATCTCGTGGTCCAGTCCGGCGAGGTGGAGCAGCCCGTGGACGATCAGGTGGCTGGCGTGATGCGCCACCGGCACGCCCTTTTCCTCGGCCTCGCGCGCGCAGGTCTCGAAAGCGAGGGCGAGATCGCCCAGCATCTCGGGCGGCCCGTCGGGCGCAAGATCGAGCAGGTCCGCGCGTTCGAGCATGGGGAAGGACAGCACGTTGGTGGGCTTGTCCTTGGCCCGCCATTCACGGTTGAGGACGTGGACTTCCGCGTCCGACGTGAACAGCAGGCTGGCGAGAAGGCGCGGGTTGTCCAGTTCCGGCGCCACCTGCACCAGCGCTTCCAGCGCGGCTTCGGCAAGGTCGGCCCAGTCGGTGGCGACCCCGTCGATGGAGGCGGGCCAGGGGGCTTCGATATCGATTTCGAGATCCATTCCCGGCCCCTTGGCGCAAAACCTCCCGAGAAGCTACTTCAGCCTTGCGCCTGATCCGCCTTTGGCGCCGAAGGATCGACGTAAGGCCCTTCATAAGCCTCGACGATGCGGCCGACGATCGGGTGGCGCACCACGTCCTGCACGGTGAAGCGGGTCACTTCGATGCCGTCCACGCCTTCCAGTCGGCTCACCGCGTCGGCCAACCCGCTCATGCGGTCGCCGCCGGGGATGTCGACCTGCCGGGGGTCGCCGCAGACGACCATGCGGCTGTTCTGGCCGAAGCGGGTGAGGAACATCTTCATCTGCTCGCGCGTGGTGTTCTGCGCTTCGTCGAGGATGACGAAAGCATCGGCCAGCGTGCGGCCGCGCATGAAGGCGATCGGCGCGATCTCGATCTCGCCGCTGGCGAGGCGGCGCTCCACCTGCTCGGGCGGCATGCAGTCGTAGAGCGCATCGTAGAGCGGGCGCAGGTAAGGGTCGACCTTGTCCTTCATGTCGCCGGGCAGGAAGCCCAGCTTTTCGCCCGCTTCCACGGCAGGGCGCGAGAGGATCAGGCGCTGGACCGATCCGGTCATGAGCTGGCTGACCGCCTGCGCCACCGCGAGGTAGGTCTTGCCGGTGCCTGCCGGGCCGAGCGCGAAGATCACGTCCGAGCGGGCCAGCGCGCGCATATATTCGATCTGGGTGGCCGAACGCGGCACGATCGTCTTGCGGCGGGTGCGGATCATGATCGGCGGGGCGCCGGTATCGCCGGAGATGATGCCCTCCAGCGTCGGTTCGGCCGACATGGCGATCAGCGATTCGACCGCACCGGCATCCAGGGCCTGGCCCTGCTCCAGCCGGTGATACATGCCCTTGAGCGTATCGCGCGCGCGGGCGACGGCGTCTTCGGGGCCTTCGATCTGGATCTTGTTGCCGCGCGCGGCAATGTAGACGCCGAGCCTGTTTTCGACCTGTACGAGATTGGAATCGAACTGGCCGAACAAGGCCCCCAGCAAAGTCTGTTCGTCGAACTCGACTTCGACACGCGCCCGGCGGTGTGCTTCGGGCCTGAACTGCGCCGTTTCACCGGCACGTGCTGCTTTGCGGGCCATGTGCTCCTTTCAGATGAGCATGCTTTCGTTCTGTCTCGAAGATGGCTCCGCGCATCGCGTCCTGCAAGATATCCCTATCCGAAAATTGCGCGCTTCACCGGGGATAACCGGGCGTTTCGGCGCGGTCTTCCGCGATTTGTCGCAGACTTGCGACGAACCTGAAATTTTCCTGCAAACAATATTTTAGGTCCGTTCAGCTTGCCTGGGGCAAACCTGAACCCACAGACCGACCAGAAGACTCCAAAACCTTCAGGTGCGATCGGTTCAAGGAGAAGCAACAATGCGCAAGTTCATCATGGCCGCCCTGGCAGCAATTCATCATGGCCGCCCTGGCAGCAAGCGTCATCATCCCCGCGGCGGCAGTGCCGACAATGGCTTCGGCGCAGAGCGCCCGCGAAGTCCGCGACAGTGCCCGCGACGTGCGCCGCGACCAGCATGACCTGCGTCAGGCCCAGCGCTACGGCGACCGCCGCGACGTCCGCGATGCCCGTCGCGACCTCAACAGTTCGCGCCGCGAACTGCGCGAGGACTGGCGCGACTATCGCCAGACCCATCGCGGCGACTTCCGCCGTCCCGCCTACCAGGGCCCGCGCGGCTATCGCTATCGCCCGGTCGCCGTCGGCTATCGTTTCCAGCCGGCCTACTACGGCAGCCGCTACTGGGTGAACGACTATGGCCGCTATCGCCTGCCCGCCCCGCGTTCCGGCCACCGCTGGGTTCGCTACGGCAATGACGTGGCCATGGTGAACATGCGTTCGGGCCGGGTCGTCACCGTCCACAACGGTTTCTTCTGGTAATAACCGCCACCGGCGCCCGAAACAGGGCGCCGGACGAGTCCCAGGCGGGTCGCAGGAGCATGATCCGTTCATGACGAACGGATCATGCTCCAACTTTTTTGAGTGCCGCATTTTCCGAGCCGTCAGGTGTCCACCTGACTTGAAAATGCTCAGGGGCCTTCGGCGCAAGCCGGAGGCCCTTTCTCGTGCGACGGACAGGGGTTGCGGCAATGATTGTCCAGCGGCTAGCCTCGCCCGCATGAGAAGCACTCCCCGCGCCCGGCTGCTGGCGCTCGCCCCGTTCTTCGCCCTCGGCCTTTCGCTGGCCGCCTGCAAGAAGGACGCCGCGCCGCCCGAGGCCACCGCCAGCGCCGAAGCGAGCGAGGAAGCCAGCCAGCCCGCACCGATGAGCGCCGAGGACTGGATCCGCGCCAACCACAAGGATGCGCTCTCCACCGATCTCGGCAAGCTGCAATATGCCACGGCGGAAACCGACCTCGACGGAGACGGCACGCCGGAAGTGCTGGTCTATCTCGGCGGCCCGATGTTCTGCGGGACGGGCGGCTGCAACCTGGTGGTGCTGAAGCGGCAGGACGGCGATCTCGTCCAGGTGAGCGAAACCACCGTGGTCCAGCTTCCGGTCGGCGTGCTGGACAGCACCTCGCACGGCTGGCGCGACCTTGCGGTCAGCGTTTCGGGCGGCGGCATGGCAGAAGGCGTCTCGCGCCTGCGCTTCACCGGCCGCGGCTATCCCGCCAATGCCAGCGTGGAAGTGAGCCCGGACGCGGCCCCGATCGCCAAGCCCCTGATCGCGGAAGACGCGGTAAAGCCGCTGGACTAAACGGGCGGCTGAACGGGAAACCGTTTTCCTACAACCCGGGGCGCGGGTTACTCTGCCGCCATGACCCAGCCCCGCACCCGCCGCCCCAATTCACGCTATCGCTGGACGAGAGCCAAGGCGCTCGCCTTTCTGGACCTGCTCTACCATGGCCGTTCGGTCGCGGCGGCGGCGCGGGAGGTGGGTATGAGCCGCCAGTCCGCCTATCGCCTGCGCGAAAGACTGGGCGCGGACTTCGCCGCCGTCTGGCGCGAGGCGCAGCGCAGCGGTGCGATCCGCCGCGCGGTGCTTCAAGAGGTATAAGGTGACACTTCCGGCACAAGGTGACGGTTTTGCCCCTGGACCGTATCAACCGTGTCAAGCGCGTGTCACCTTGCAGCCTGTTCCCCGCAGCCTGTTTCCCTTTGCCCGCACTTACGCTATCCGCGCGCGTCATGAGCGATAACCAGACCCTTTACGCCGCCTTCGCAGGCCACCTCAACGCCGCGCTCGATGCGCTCGAAGCAGCGGGCACGCTGCCCGGCGGGTTGAAGCGAAGCGCGATCACGGTCGAGCCGCCGCGCGATGCCTCGCACGGGGACCTCTCGACCAATGCGGCCATGGTCCTCTCCAAGCCCGCAGGCATGAAGCCGCGCGATCTGGCCGAAGCGCTGGTGGCGGAACTGTCGAAGCTCGAATCGGTGACTTCGGCCGAGATCGCCGGGCCGGGCTTCATCAACTTGCGCCTCTCGGCCGCGACCTGGATCGCCGAACTGCGCGCGATCGGCGCGCTGGGGTCAAACTATGGCCGCTCGGAGATGGGCGGCGGCACGACCGTCAACATCGAATATGTCTCGGCCAACCCGACCGGCCCGATGCACATGGGCCACTGCCGCGGCGCCGTGGTCGGCGATGCGCTGGCGACACTGCTGGAGTTCGCGGGCCACAAGGTCATCAAGGAATACTACGTCAACGATGCCGGTGCGCAGGTGCAGGTGCTCGCCCGCTCGGCCCATGTCCGCTACCGCGAGGCGCTGGGCGAGGCGGTCGGTTCGATCCCCGAAGGCCTCTATCCCGGCGAATACCTGATCCCGGTCGGCCAGCAGCTCGCCGACGAATTCGGCAGCAAGTACGTGGCGGCGCCCGAATCGGAATGGCTGACGCTGTTCCGCGAAAAGGCCGTTGCCGCCATGCTGGTGATGATCAAGCAGGACCTCGGCCTGCTGGGCATCCACCACGACCTGTTCTCCTCGGAAGCGGAGCTTCAGGCCTCGGGCAAGCCGGACGAGGCCGAAGCCTGGCTGCGCGCCAAAGGCCTCGTCTACGACGGCGTGCTCGAAGCGCCCAAGGGCAAGACGCCCGAGGACTGGGAGCCGGTGGAGCTGCCGCTGTTCAAGTCGACCGCGTTCGGCGACGATCAGGACCGCCCGATCAAGAAGTCGGACGGCACCTGGACCTACTTCGGCGCCGACCTCGCCTACCACTTCCAGAAGGCCCAGAGCGCCGACGCGCTGGTGGACATCTGGGGCGCGGACCACGCGGGCACGGTCAAGCGCATCAAGGCCGCCGTCGCCGCCATGACCGGCGCCGATGGAGAGCCGACCCCGTTCGAGATCAAGCTGGTCCAGATGGTCCAGCTGCTGCGCGACGGCGAGCCGGTGAAGATGTCCAAGCGTTCGGGCAACTTCGTCACGCTGGCCGAAGTCGTGACGGAAGTGGGCAAGGACGTGGTGCGCTTCACCATGCTGACCCGCAAGCCCGAAGCGCAGATGGACTTCGACTTCGCCAAGGTGGTGGAAGCCTCGAAGGACAACCCGGTGTTCTACGTGCAATACGCCAATGCCCGCGTCCACTCGACCTTGCGCAAGGGGCAGGCCGAGGGCGGCTTCACCCCCTCGGGCGAGCATCTGGAGCTGCTGGGCGAAGAGGAACTGGAACTGGTCAAGCTGGCCGCGCAGTTCCCCCGCATCGTCGAAGCCGCCGCCGCCGCGCGCGAGCCGCACCGCATCGCCTTCTTCCTCGGCGATGTCGCCGCCGCCTTCCACGGCTACTGGAATCTCGGCAACGACCGCGTCGAAAAGCGCTTCGTTAACGCTGCCGACGCTAACCTGACCGGCGCACGGCTTTTCCTGGCCGCGCAGATCGGGCAGCTTGTCCGCAATGGCCTCGCGCTGCTCGGCGTCGAGGCAGTGGAGGAAATGTAAGTCATGGCGAACTGGGGCCAGAATCAGGGAGGGGAACAGGACGGCCAGCGCCGGGGCTCCTTCCAGGACGATCTCGATACCGGGCTCGATACCGGCCGCTCGGGCGGGGCGTTCGAGGAGGCTCAGTCTTCCGGCAAGCTCGAACTCGGTGACGAGGACGTGCGCCTGCCCTGGCTCGAAGGCGAGGACGAGGAATTCGAGGACCAGCAGGGCGGCGGCTCCGGCCAGACCCTGCTGCTCGTCGCGCTGGCGATCGTCGCCGTTCTCGTGATCGTCGGCGGGATCTGGTGGGCGACCCGGCAGAAGTCCGAAGCCCCGCTGGTCGCCAGCGGCGGCGTGATCGAGGCACCCAAAGAGCCTTACAAGACCCGCCCGGAAAATCCCGGTGGCGACGTCGTGGCGGGCACGGGCGATACCAGCTATGCGGTTGCCGAAGGGCAGAGCCGCATGCCGCAGATCGGGCAGGAGGAAGCCCCGCCTGCGCCGCAGCCCGCGCCCAAGCCTTCGCCGAGCGCCAGTGCCAGCGCTCCCGCCAAGCCTGAGCCGGTCGTGACCGGCGTGGGCGTGCAGGTCGGCGCCTATACCTCCAAGCCTACCGCAGAAGCGGGCTGGAACGCCCTGAAGGTCCAGTATCCCGCACTCTCCGGCGTGAATCACCGCATCGTCGAGGGGCAGGCCGATATCGGCAAAGTCTACCGCCTCCAGGCCGTCCCCGGCGATCTCGCGGCGGCGCGGGCGCTGTGCAGCGGGATGAAGTCGGCCGGGCTGAGCTGTCAGGTCAAGCAGTAGGAAGGGGAAGGCAGGGGCCATCGCCCCTGCACTCCAGCTCCTTTCCACACTTCCCACCGCACGAAATCTTGCGAAAATCGCAGAATCCTGCGACCAAGCGCGATTATGACACCCGCCATCTTCGGCCTCTCCGGGCTGACCCTCAGCGCCGACGAGCGCGCGTTCTTTCGCGATGCCGATCCGGCCGGCTACATCCTGTTCGGCCGCAACGTGCAGGACCGCGCGCAGGTGCGCGCGCTGACGGACGCGCTTCGCGCGATCCACGGGCGCGAGCGGCTCTACATCACCATCGATCAGGAAGGCGGCCGCGTCGCGCGGATGAAGCCGCCGGTCTGGACCGCCTATCCGCCGGGCGGCGCGTTCGACAGGCTCTATGACCTTGCCCCCGCCAGCGCCATCGAGGCGGCGCGGGACAATGCCGAGGCGCTCGGGCACGACCTTGCCGAGGTGGGGATCACGGCCGATTGTCATCCGCCGCTCGACTTGCGCCACCCCGGCGCGCACGACATCGTCGGCGACCGCGCCTTCGGTGCCGATCCGATGCAGGTAGCCGCGCTCGGCCGGGCGGTGCTTCAGGGGCTCGCGCGGGCGGGTATCGTCGGCTGCATCAAGCATATCCCCGGCCACGGCCGCGCCATGGCGGACAGCCACAAGGAACTGCCGACCGTGGAGGCAGGCGAGGAAGAGCTGGAACGCGATATCGCGCCGTTCCGCACCCTCTGCGACACCCCCTTCGGCATGACCGCGCATGTGCGCTATACCGCATGGGATGCCGAAAACCCGGCGACCCTCTCGCCTTACGTGATCCGCGAGATCATTCGCGGACGCATCGGCTTCACCGGCCTGCTGATGACCGACGATCTCGACATGCAGGCGCTTTCCGGCAGCGTGCCGGAGCTTGCCGAACGGGCGGTCGCGGCGGGCTGCGACATCGCGCTCAACTGCTGGGCGAAGATGGACGACATGATCGGCATCGCCGAACGCCTGCCCGCGATGAGCGCGGAAGCCGCCGCGAAGCTGGACCGGGCACTGGCCTCGGTCGCAGAAGCTGGGGCCACGGGCACCCATGCCGAGCTGCTGGCCAAGCGCGATGCCCTGCTGGCGCTGGCGGGCTGACGATGAGCACGCCTACCGAGCTTCCCCTCGATCACGCCGCGGCGCAGGCCGTGTGGGAGGGCGAGGAGCGCGCCGAAGCCCGCAAGGAAGCGCTCTATCTGGAGATCGACGGCTGGGAAGGCCCGCTCGACCTGCTGCTGGACCTTGCCCGGCGCCAGAAAGTGGACTTGCGCCGGATCTCGATCCTCGAACTGGTGGCGGCCTACCTCAACTATATCGACGAGGCCGAGGCCCTGCGACTGGAGCTGGCGGCGGACTATCTGGTGATGGCGGCCTGGCTGGCCTATCTCAAGTCGGCGCTGCTGCTGCCCAAGGACGAGCAGGCCGATCCCAGTCCCGAGGAACTGGCCCTGCGCCTGCAACTGCGCCTGCAACGCCTCGGCGCGATGCGCGAGGCGGCGGCGCGGCTGATGGGCCGCAACCGGCTGGGCCGCGACGTCTTCCTGCGCGGTGCCCCGGAAGGGCTGCGGGTGGAGCGCAAGTCGGCCTGGCAATGCTCGTGGTACGATCTCGTGCGGGCCTATGGCGATGTGAAAGTGCGCAGCCAGCCGGTGGTCCACATGGTCCGCGAGCGGATGGTCATGACGCTCGACAGCGCGATCGCCCGCGTATCCTCGATGCTCGGCGTCTCGCTGGACTGGATGGACCTGCGCGATTTCCTGCCTGCCGCCAGCGAGAATTGGGCCAATCCGCAGCTTCGCCGCTCGGCGCTGGCCTCCAGCTTCGTCGCCGCACTCGAACTCGCGCGTACCGGCAAGGCCGAGATCGCGCAGGAGCAGACTTTCGGCCCGCTCCGCCTCAAGGCCTGTAGATAAAGATGACAGAACCGATGGACGACCTCCTGCGCGCCGTGGAGGCGACGCTGTTCGCCGCCGAACAGCCGCTGACGGTCGAGCAGATCTCGAACCACCTCGGCCAGGCCGACGTGCGCCCGGCGCTCGCGCGGCTTCGGGCCGATTACGAAGGGCGCGGCGTGCTGCTGGTGGAGCGCGGCAAGCGCTGGCATTTCGAGACGGCGCCCGATCTGGCCCATCTCCTGCGCCGCGAGAAGGAGGACGTGCGCCGTCTTTCCCGCGCGGCCACCGAAGTGCTGGCGATCGTCGCCTATCACGAGCCGGTCAGCCGCGCCGAGATCGAGGCGATCCGCGGGGTGCAGACGGCCAAGGGCACGCTCGACGTCTTGATGGAGGCGGGCTGGGTGCGCGTCGCCGGGCGCCGCGAAGTGCCGGGCCGCCCGGTCATCTACGCGACGACGCCCGATTTCCTGGCGCATTTCGGGCTGGGATCGCTGCGGGAACTGCCCGGGCTGGAGGAACTGCGCGCCGCGGGACTGCTCGATCCTGTGGATGACGAGATGATCGAAACCGCCCTGCGCCCCGGAAATGTCCCGGATGAGGAGGTCGAAACCCCGGAAGACCCCGAGGATGACGACCTCTTCGCGGAACATGACCGCCAGGCAACCGTGATGGGTCAGAATAATGACGGACTGGCAAGTTCGCGGTAAAGTGCCTAGATGGGCCTTATGCGATCGGAATCGGTCGCACGGTTTTTGGAGTTGAGGTTATGGGTAGCTTCTCGATCTGGCACTGGATGATCGTTCTGGTGATCGTGCTCGTGCTGTTCGGACGCGGCCGCGTGTCGGAAATCATGGGTGACTTCGGCAAGGGCATCAAGAGCTTCAAGCAGGGCATGAACGAGGAAGAGAACAAGGCATCTTCTTCGTCTTCGTCCTCCGCTTCGGCCCCGCAGATCACCGCCCAGCAGGGCGACGCTTCCGTCGCGAGCCCGGCGAAGGCCGAAAGCAAGACCGAACAGTCGTAAGAACGCGCAGGACCGGCGCCCGCGATGTTCGACATCGGTGCTTCAGAACTTCTGATGATCGTCATCGTGGCGGTCGTCGTCATCGGCCCGAAGGATATGCCTTTGGCGATGCGGACGGCCGGGCGATGGATCGGCAAGATGCGCAAGATCTCCGGCCACTTCCGCGCCGGCATCGACGCCATGGTGCGCGAGGCCGAGCTGGAGGAAATGGAACGCAAGTGGCGAGAGCAGAACGAGGCCATCATGAAGGCCAATCCTGTCCTGCCCGACCTCAACCAGATGGGCGCACCGACCGGTTCGGACGTCGCCTCGGTGGATTCCGCAGCTGCGCAGGTCGAAACCGCGCCGGCTGCCGAAGGTGAGGTCGCGTCTTCGACAAAGCCAGCCACGCAGCCGTCCTCTCAGGCCGAACTGCACCTTCCGCCGCCGCCGCTCTGATCGCTCAGACCTGATTTTTCCGGCCGGAGCCCTCCGGCCCAGATAGAAGCCGCAAGATGCAGCCTTTCCGCATTGCAGACATCGACGACACGCAGGCGCCGCTGCTCGATCACCTGATCGAGCTGCGCACCCGCCTCCTGCGTGCCTTCCTGGCCTTCGCGGTGGCGTTCGGCATCTGCTTCTACTTTTCCGGCGACATCTTCTCCTTCCTGGTCCGCCCACTGACCGAGGCCTTTCCGCCCGGACAGGGCAAGCTGATCTACACCAAGCTCTACGAAGCCTTCTTCGTGGAAGTGAAGATCGCGCTCTTCGCGGCGTTTTTCATCAGCTTCCCGGTCATCGCCAACCAGATCTGGGCCTTCGTGGCGCCGGGGCTCTACGCCAAGGAGAAGAAGGCGTTCCTGCCGTTCCTGGTGGCGACGCCGATCCTCTTCACGATGGGCGCGGCGCTGGCCTATTACGTCGTCATGCCCACCGCCTTCCACTTCTTCCTTGGGTTCGAAGGGCAGAAGGGCGGCCTGAAGCTGGAAGCGCTGCCCGGCACGGGAGACTATCTGGCGCTGGTCATGCAGTTCATCCTGGCCTTCGGCATCAGCTTCCTGCTGCCGGTGCTGCTGATGCTGCTCAACCGCGCGGGCATCATTACCCGGGCGCAGTGCGTGAGCGCCCGTCGCTATGCGATCGTCGGCATCTTCATCATCGCCGCCGTGGCGACTCCGCCCGACGTCGTCTCGCAGCTGCTCCTCGCCGTGCCGCTGCTGGCGCTCTACGAGGGCACCTTGCTGTTCATGTGGTTCACCGAAAAGCGTGACGCGCGCGGAAAAGCCGCCGAGGAAGCCGCCGCACCGGCCGAGAACGGTACGCCTGTCGCCTGAAATGGCCTGAGGAGGGAAACGGCAGGGCGGTTGCGCGCCTGCCGTTCCAGACGGGCTCTTAGAGTCTGTCTGGAAAATGCCCCGTAAGGGCATTTTCTTGCGGCACCAGCCCACGCCCCCACCCTACCACCCAACGATAGTATCCTGCGGGTGGTAGGGTGGGGGCGTGGGCTGGTGCCGCGAAATTCGCATTCCGCGAATTTCCAAACCAGCTCCTTTAGCGGCCTTCCTTGGGGACCGCGCGGTCCTTCGATGCCGACCAGGCCAGCTTTCCGCCGATCCAGGTTTCCAGCACTTGCGTCGCCCGCAGCTTGTCGGGCGCGGCCAGCATCGGATCGGCATCCACGAATAGAAAATCCGCCCGGTAACCCTTGGCGATGCGGCCGAGACGGTCCTCCGCGAACATCGCGTAAGCCGCGCCGGTCGTATAGGCCGAGAGCGCGGCTTCGCGGCTCAGGGCTTCCTGCGGCTGCCAGCCGTTGAAGGGCTGGCCGTCCGCGCCCTGGCGGGTGATGGCGACGGCCAGGCCGAGGAAGGGCTGCGCGGGCTCCACTGGCGTGTCGGACCCGAAGGCGAGCTTCGCGCCGGTGGCCGCGATCGACTTCCAGGCATAGGCACCGGCAAGGCGGCCGGGGCCGAGGCGGGCTTCCGCCATCGTCCGGTCCGACGCTTCGTGCTGCGGCTGCATCGAGGCGATCGTGCCGAACTTGCCGAACCGCGGCAGGTCAGCCGGATCGACGATCTGCGCATGCTCGATCCGCCAGCGCCGGTCGCCCTTGTAGGTGGCGGAGAGTTCCTCGATCGAATCGAGTACGGCGGCATTGGCCTGATCGCCGATGGCGTGGACCGCGACCTGGAAATTGTCCATCGCCGCGCGGCTCATCAGATTGCTGAGCTGGGTCTCGTTCATGCGCGGCAAACCGCGCGTGCCGGGGGCATCGGCGTAAGGCTGCTTGAGCCAGGCCCCGCGCGAACCGAGCGCGCCGTCGAGATAGAGCTTCACCCCGTTCATCTTGAGATGATCGTCGTAGAGCCAGGGCGTGGGGCGCGGGCCGCCGATCAGCATCATGTTGTCGATGCCGTCGGCATAGGTGACGATGCGGATGCGCAGGCGCCCGGCATCGGCGGCGCGGCGCATGGATTGCCAGTCCTCGATGGAGGTGCCCATGTCCGCGATGGTGGTGACGCCCTGTGCCAGCAGCGCCAGCTGCGCCTCGCCCAGCGCGGTGTCGCGATCTTCGGGGCGGGGCCTGGGCATCTTCGCCTCGACCAGTGCCATGGCGCCGTCCACGAAGACGCCGGAGGGCTGCTTCGCGCCTGCCGTGCGCAGGATCTCGCCGCCGGGCGGATTGGCGGTGGTCGCCGTGATCCCCGCGGCGGCGATGGCGGCGGAGTTCGCCCAACCGGCATGACCGTCCACGCGGGTGAGCCAGGCGGGCTTGCCGCCGGTCGCGCCGTCCAGTTCGGCGGCGGTGGGCATGCGGTCCAGCCCCCATTGCACCTGGTTCCAGCCGCTGCCCAGGATCCACGGCGCGTCCGGGTGCGCGGCGGCCCATGCGGCAATGCGCGAGAGCGCCTCGTCCAGCGTCTTGGCCATGGACAGGTCCAGCGTCATTTTCGCAAAGCCCGTGCCCATGACATGGCCGTGCCCGTCGATCATGCCCGGCACGACCGCGCGGCCCTTGCCGTCCACCTGATAGTCGACTTTCTTGGGGCGCTTGTCGCCATGCCGGTAGACTTCGGCGATGCGTCCTTCGCCGTCGATCAGGAAACCTTCGAAGCGTTCGACGCCGCCCTTGCCGTCTGCCGTGACGCCGTCGACATTGTCCACGAGCACGTCGGCAAAGGCGCTGGGCGCCAGGGCGGGACTTGCCGCGATGGCGGTGGAAGCGAGCAGCAGCGCGAAGGCTGCGCCTGTCCTTGAATTCACTTGATACCCTTCTTCGGGAGACGCTTGATGATGGCGCTGGTGTCGAGGCGGCCGCCGCCCAGCGCCTGGATATCGGCGAAGAACTGGTCGATCAGCGCGGCGACGGGCAGCGAAACGCCCAGCCCGCGCCCTTCGTCCAGGCTGAGGCCCAGGTCCTTGCGCATCCAGTCGATGGCGAAGCCGAAGTCGAACTTGTCCTCGTTCATCGTCTGCCAGCGGTTGTCCATCTGCCACGACTGCGCCGCGCCGCCGGAAATCGCCTCGTAGACCTTTTCCATGTCGAGGTGGGACGCCTGGGCGAAGCGCACCGCTTCGGCCAGGGCGGCGACGTTCCCGGCGATGCAGATCTGGTTGGCCATCTTGGCGATCTGGCCCGAACCCGCCTTGCCGACATGGACGATGCGGCTGGAATAGGCCTCCATCACCGGATGCGCGGCCTCTATCGCCTCGTCCCGGCCGCCGCACATCAGGGTGAGCGTGCCCTTTTCCGCGCCGATCTGCGAACCGGTCATCGGGGCATCGACGCAGTGGATGCGAAGGTCCCGCGCCTCGACCGAGATCTGGCGGGCGATGCGCGCCGAAACGGTGGTGTGGTCGATGAAGACGCCGCCCTTCTTCAGCATGCGGAACACGCCGTTGGGGCCGAGCACGACTTCGGAGAGATCGTCGTCGTTGCCGACGCAGGTGATCACCACATCGGCGTCCTGCGCCGCATGCGCCGGGTTGGCGGCGATGCGGTGGGCAAGGCCGGGGTTGTCCTGCGACCACTTGTGCGCCCGCTCCGGCGAGCGATTGAAGATGGTGAGTTCGTGGCCCGCCAGCGCGATATGGCGCGCGATCGCGCCGCCCATGACACCCAGGCCGATGAAGGAAACCTTGCGTTTTTCGCTCATGGCAACCGTTCTAGCGCCTTTTGCACGAAAGCAAACCGTGAGGAGCAGGGAAATCTGTTCGTTTCGGCCCGGTCGGCGGGCGGGTGGCATTGCCGTCGCTGGAAAGCCGGGGCGCCTTGTTGCGTGATTTCGAACAACAATATTACAGTGTAAAACGATGGAAGGAATTTTTCCTAACGCGCGGCTTTCCATTCGGCACGCTTTCCTCTAGGCGCGGCCATCATGGAACAGCCATTGCTCAAGATCGCTGCGGAGCCCGAAGAGGCCACGCTGACTGCCGAAGACGTTCGCGCGGCGGCAGAGCGGATTATTGGCAAGGTCGTCCGCACCCCGACGCTCCATTCCACCACGCTGAGCGCGATCACCGGCGCGGATATCTGGCTCAAGTTCGAAAACCTCCAGTTCACGGCCGCCTACAAGGAACGCGGCGCGCTCAACGCCCTTCTGCTTCTGGACGAGGCGCGCAAGTCGCGCGGGGTGATCGCCGCTTCGGCCGGGAATCACGCGCAGGGCCTGTCCTATCACGGCACCCGGCTGGGCGTGCCGGTGACGATCGTCATGCCGCGCACCACGCCGACCGTGAAAGTAATGCAGACCGAAAGCGTCGGCGGCAAAGTCGTGCTGGAAGGCGAGAGCTTCGACGAGGCCTATGCCCATGCCCGCAAGCTGGAAACCGAACTAGGCCTGACGTTCATCCATCCTTTCGATCATCCGCACGTGGCAGCGGGGCAGGGCACCGTCGCGCTGGAAATGCTGGAGGACGTGCCCGATCTCGACACGCTGGTGCTGCCGATCGGCGGCGGCGGTCTTGCAACGGGGATGGGCACCGCGGCCCGCGCCATCAGGCCGGACATCCGCCTCGTCGGCGTGGAGGCCCAGCTCTACCCTTCGATGTACAACCTGCTGAAGGGCACCAGCCTGCCGATCGGCGGAGACACGCTGGCCGAAGGCATCGCCGTGTTCTCGCCGGGGCAGTTCACTTCCACGATGCTGCGCGACTTGCTGGACGAGTTCCTGCTCGTCAGCGAATCGGGGATCGAGAGCGCGCTGGCGCTGCTGCTGCAGATCGAGAAGACCCTGGTGGAAGGCGCCGGGGCCACCGGCCTCGCCGCCGTCATGGCGAATCGCGAACTGTTCGCCGGGCGCAAGGTCGGCATCGTGTTGTCGGGCGGCAATATCGATACCCGCCTGCTGGCGAACGTGCTGCTGCGCGATCTCGCCCGCTCGGGGCGCCTTGCCCGCCTGCGGATCGGCCTTCAGGACCGCGCGGGTGCGCTGTTCAAGGTCGCCAAGGTGTTCCACGAGCACAACGTGAACATCATCGAGGTCTTCCACCAGCGCATCTTCACGCACCTTCCGGCCAAGGGCCTCGTCACCGAGATCGAGTGCGAGGCGCGCGATAAGGACCAGCTCGACGCCCTCGTGGCGGCGCTGCGCCGCGAAGGTTACGAGGTGAAGCAGGTCGAAACAGAGTAGGTTTCCTGCGAATCGCCTGAAAGCCCTCTACAATAAGGCGGCGGGGAGCATCGACTTCCCGCCGCTTTTTGCGTGCTGGGTACATGCTGATGGGGCGTCATGGCGGGGAGGTGCAAGTTCGGGCGTTAACTGTAAGCGTGGATTCTGCTAACCTTCGCCCGCGAGAAAGAACCAATCCGGGACAACCGGGCGGAATCACCGCCCACTTGGTCCCGATTCTGATACGGGTCGGGCTCGTTTCGTGGTTAAAACGCTTTCAACCGGCGCATGGGCTGGCATATTCAGGACTAACAGGAAGCTGCGTCGCCATCGCCGCAAGGTTCCAGCAGGTTAGAGGATCGATTTCTTCCGTGACGGCACCCGTTCGTTTCCCCCGGTTCTTCGTGACCAGCCCGGCTCCGTGCCCCTATCTGCCGGGGCGTAGCGAGCGGAAGGTCTTCACCGAACTCAAGGGCCCTCACGCCGATTCGCTCAACGATGCGCTGGGGCGCATCGGTTTCCGTCGCAGCCAGACGGTCGCCTATCGCCCGTCCTGTCTTGACTGCAATGCCTGCATCTCGGTCCGCGTGGTTGCCGAGGAATTCCAGCCGTCCTCCACCCAAAAGCGGCTGCTGAAGCGCAACGGCGATCTGGTCGCCACGGTCTGCCGTCCCTGGTCCACCAGCGAGCAGTTCGACCTCCTGCAAAGCTATCTCGCCGTTCGCCATCCCGAAGGCGGCATGACGTCGATGGACGAAGTGGACTTCGCCGACATGGTGGAGCACACGCCCGTCACCAGCTACGTGATCGAATATCGCGAACCCTCGGAAGACGGCGTCACCCCCGGCCGCCTCGTCGGCGCCTGCCTGACCGACCGCCAGTGCGACGGGTTGTCGATGATCTACAGCTTCTACGATCCGCATCACGAAGGTCGGCAGGGGCTGGGCACCTACATCATCCTCGATCACATCCGCCGCGCCACCGAAATGGGGCTGGCCTACGTCTATCTCGGCTACTGGGTCGAAGGCGCGCCGCGCATGCAGTATAAGGTGCGCTTCCGGCCCATGGAAAAGCTTGGCCGGGCCGGGTGGGAGCGCATTTCCGCCGCCGAGCACGACCGCCTGATCGCCGCCGCCGTAGCCAATCCGCGCAGCCGGGATGAAGTGAACGAGGGCGCGCGCAAGGACGGCGTACCCTCGATCACCCAATAGCGCAGAAGACCCGGGATCAGCCCGAAGCGTAGAGCGCAGCCTCTTCCGCGCGGCGTTTCTTCAGTCCTTCCATGACCTTGCCGTCGTTGTAGATCCATTGCCCGAACTGCGCGGCGGCCTCGGCAAAGCGGCCTTCGCGGTGCAGCCGGGTCAATGTGGCCTTGGCGACGGCGCCGGTGTTGTAGTGAAACGATACCAGGGCATCGAACTGGCGGGGCGATGTCTCGGCGCCGCCGAGCGCCGCGATCACCTCTTCCACGTAGCGGACGATGGCGCTGTCGAAGCGGGCGTCGCACTGGGCCTGAGTCCAGATCGTGCCCGGCCCGATGTCGGGACCGGTGGAGCCCCAGCCGATCGTCCACGGCGTGCCGTCCCTGCTGCCGGGATCGGGATAGGCGTCGAACCGTCCGTCGGCGCGCCTCTTGGCGCAGCCTTCCCATTTGTGGATCAGCGCCCGCCCGGCAGCCCCGAGCGCAGGTCGGGGCAAAACCTCGGCGGTTGGCGATTCGCTTAGGGCCAGATCGATCGCGCGGTCGAGCGCGGCGACCTCTTCGGAGGTAAATCCGCGCCTGAGCAGAAGGCGCACTTCGTCGAAAATGGGCTTGCGATAGAGCATCGGCCTCTCCTTGGTTGAGGACAAGGCCGATCAAGTAAGCCGGAAGATGGGTTGTAGGAAAACGGTTTCTTTTGGCGAAACCGTTTTCCCTGACCGGATCAGACGTCGAGATTGGCGACGTTCAGCGCGTTTTCCTGGATGAAGTCGCGGCGCGGTTCGACCACGTCGCCCATCAGGCGGGTGAAGATTTCGTCGGTGACGTCGGCGTCCTCGACCTTCACCTGGAGCAGGGCGCGGTTCTCGGGGTCGAGCGTGGTTTCCCAGAGCTGGTCCGCGTTCATCTCGCCCAGACCCTTGTAGCGCTGGATCGAGAGGCCCTTGCGGCCTGCTGCCAGGACGGCGTCGAGCAGCTGCGAAGGGCGGCTGATCGCGTCGGCGCCGACGACCGGACGGGTTGCGGGAGTCTCGCTCTCGTCCTCGGCTTCAGCGGCTTCGGTGACCACTTCGGTGCCGGCACGCACGAGGCGGGCGGCTCCGGCGTAGACTTCGGCATTCTCCGCCGCCAGACGGGCCAGCTTGCGGGCTTCGGCACTGGCAAGGAACCCGGCCTCGATCTTGTGGTGATCGGTCACGCCGCGCCAGAGGCGCTCGATCTCGAGATTGCCTTCCTCGGTGACCCGGGCGGTCCACTTGGCTTCGGGATCGCCAAGGTCGAGCCAGGCGGCGGTCCGCTCCAGCGAGGCCATGCGCTCGGCAGGCGACTGATCCGGGGTCAGCGCGCCGGAGAGCGCGAGGGCCTCGATGATGGTGGGATCGAAGCGGCGCGGCACGAAGGCCATCAGGTTGCGCAGGCGGATGGCATGTTCGACCAGGCCTTCGAGGTCCGCGCCCGTGCGCGCCCCGCCGGAGGTTTCGAGCACGCGGCCGGAAAGCCCGGCTTCGACCAGATAGCGGTCGAGCGCGGCATTGTCCTTGAGGTAGACTTCGCTGCGGCCCTTGGCGACCTTGTAGAGCGGCGGCTGGGCGATGAAGAGGTGCCCGGCGCGGATGATGTCCGGCATCTGGCGATGGAAGAACGTCAGCAGCAGCGTGCGGATATGCGCGCCGTCGACGTCGGCGTCGGTCATGATGACGATCTTGTGGTAGCGCAGCTTTTCCAGGTTGAAATCGTCGCGAATGCCCGTGCCCATGGCCTGGATCAGCGTGCCGACTTCCTTCGAGGAAATGATGCGGTCGAACCGCGCGCGCTCGACATTGAGGATCTTGCCCTTGAGCGGCAGGATCGCCTGGGTTTTGCGGTCGCGGCCCTGCTTGGCGGAGCCGCCTGCCGAATCGCCCTCGACCAGGAACAGTTCGCACTTGCTGGGGTCGCGTTCCTGGCAGTCGGCCAGCTTGCCCGGCAGCGAGGCGATGTCCATCGCGCCCTTGCGGCGGGTGAGTTCGCGGGCGCGCTTGGCGGCTTCGCGCGCCGCGGCGGCATCGACCACCTTCTGGATGATGGTCTTGGCGTGGCCGGGGTTTTCCTCCAGCCATTCGCTCATCTTGTCGGCCATCAGCGATTCGAGCGGCTGGCGCACTTCCGAGGAGACCAGCTTGTCCTTGGTCTGCGACGAGAACTTGGGATCGGGCAGCTTGACCGAGACGATCGCGGTCAGGCCTTCGCGCATGTCCTCGCCCGAAAGCGAGACCTTTTCCTTCTTGAGCAGGCCCGAACGCTCGGCATAGCCATTGAGCGTACGGGTCAGCGCGGCGCGGAAGGCGGCGAGGTGGGTGCCGCCGTCACGCTGCGGGATGTTGTTGGTGAAGCAGAGCACGTTCTCGTAATAGGAATCGTTCCATTCCAGAGCGACTTCCATGCCGATGCCGTCCTTGTCCGCGCCGATCGCGATCGGTTCGGGCATGAGCGCCTGCTTGTTGCGGTCGAGATACTTCACGAAAGCGCCGATGCCGCCCTCGTAATAGAGGTCGTGCTCGACGGGTTCCTCGTGGCGATTGTCGCGCAGCTTGATGCGCACGCCCGAGTTGAGGAACGCGAGTTCGCGGTAGCGGTGTTCCAGCTTGTCGAAATCGAACTCGGTGACGTTCTTGAAGGTATCGGTGGAGGCCAGGAAGGTCACGCGGGTGCCCTTCTTGAAGCCGTTGTCGTCCGGGTTCTCGCTCGCCTTGGGGGCGGGGCCGCGCACTTCCAGCGGGGCCACGGCATCGCCATGGGCGAACTTCATCCAGTGTTCCTTGCCCTCGCGCCAGATCGTGAGTTCCAGCCATTCGGACAGGGCGTTGACCACGGAGACGCCCACGCCGTGCAGGCCGCCCGAGACCTTGTAGGCATTGTCGTCCGAGGTGTTCTCGAACTTTCCGCCCGCGTGGAGTTGGGTCATGATCACTTCGGCGGCGGAAACGCCTTCCTCGGCATGGATGCCGGTGGGAATGCCGCGGCCGTTGTCTTCCACCGAGACGGAGCCGTCGGCGTTGAGTTCGATCAGCACGAGGTCGCAGTGACCTGCCAGTGCCTCGTCGATGGCATTGTCGGAGACTTCGAAGACCATGTGGTGCAGGCCCGAACCGTCATCGGTATCGCCGATGTACATGCCGGGGCGCTTGCGGACCGCATCGAGGCCCTTGAGGACCTTGATCGAATCCGCGCCGTAGCTGTTCTGGTTCTTGCCGTTGTCGGAGGAGCCGTTGCCGACGGTGCTGTCTTCGGTGCTTGCCATGGCGAGCATATAGGGTTTGACGGCCGCAAACCCAAGCAAAAGCGGCCCCGCTGCGGTGCTTTTCCACAAGAGACGGAGCCTCTTGCGCCGCTCCGCCGTCTGGGCGCGTCCAGTTGCGTGTAGCGCATGGTGAACCTCAAGGTCCGACTATGAAACAGGCAACAAAAAAGGCGGCCACTAGGGCCGCCCTTCATGTCTAGTCGGAATGCCGTGGCTCAGATGAGCGTCACGGCAAATGCCAGAGCGCTCACACCCAGCGCTGCGGCAAAACCGAACGTCTTTTCGACGATGGTCATTGAAATGCTCCTGCAAACATTCTTGTTTTATTTTATCGCATGCATGGCTCTTTTCGTCGCTCATGCTGCAAGTGCGAGATAGGATGCTTTGGAATTTTCGCAACGTCAAAAGCAACAATATTTCATGCAAGTTTCGCAACTGCATTCCGGCTTTTCGGAGAAGCTTGGGAAATGGGCCGGGCGTGGTTGCGGATACTGGACACCTGCCCTGTCCCGCTATAGTGGCCGCCCATGACTAATCAGACTCCTGGCCAGACTACGCAGCCGTCCGATTCCATCCTGATCGTCGACTTCGGCAGTCAGGTGACGCAGCTCATCGCCCGCCGTGTGCGCGAAGCCGGCGTCTATTCCGAAATCGCCCCGTTCAACGCCGCGAAGGAAGCCTTCGCCCGCATGAAACCGGCCGGCGTGATCCTTTCGGGCTCGCCCGCATCGGTGCTGGACGAGAACGGCCCGCGCATCCCCGCGGAAATCCTGGAGAGCGGCTTGCCGATGCTCGGCATCTGCTATGGCCAGCAGTCGCTGATGCATCAGCTGGGCGGCGAAGTGCTCTCGGGCGATTCGGGTGAATTCGGCCGCGCCTTCATCGAAATTGGTGACGATTGCGCACTGTTCGACGGTCTTTGGGCCAAGGGCGAAAAGCACCAGGTCTGGATGAGCCACGGCGACAAGGTGACCAGCCTTGCTCCCGGCTTCCGCCCGGTCGCATCCAGCGAAGGCGCGCCTTTCGCCGTGATCGCCAATGACGAGAAGCGCATCTACGCGATGCAGTTCCACCCCGAAGTCGTGCATACGCCCGACGGCGGCAAGCTGCTGAAGAACTTCGTCCGCCACGTCTGCGGCCTTGCCGGCGACTGGACCATGGCCGAGTTCCGCAAGACCAAGATCGACGAGATCCGCGCGCAAGTCGGCAACAAGCGCGTGATCTGCGGCCTTTCGGGCGGCGTCGATTCGGCGGTGGCGGCACTGCTCATCCACGAGGCGATCGGCGACCAGCTCACCTGCGTCTTCGTCGACGGCGGCATCCTGCGCATGGGCGAGGCCGAGCAGGTCGTCAGCCTGTTCCGCGGCCATTACAATATCCCGCTGGTCCACGTCGATGCCTCGACGCTGTTCCTCAAGGGTCTTGAAGGCGTCACCGACCCCGAAGCCAAGCGCAAGTTCATCGGCAAGACCTTCATCGACGTCTTCGAGGACGAGGCGAAGAAGATCGGCGGCGCCGAGTTCCTGGCCCAGGGCACGCTCTATCCCGACGTGATCGAATCGGTTTCGTTCACCGGCGGTCCTTCGGTGACGATCAAGAGCCACCACAACGTCGGCGGCCTGCCCGAGCGCATGAACATGAAGCTCGTCGAGCCGCTGCGCGAACTGTTCAAGGACGAAGTCCGCGTGCTCGGCCGCGAACTCGGCCTGCCCGAGGTCTTCGTCGGTCGCCACCCGTTCCCCGGACCGGGCCTGGCCATCCGCATCCCCGGCGAAGTGACGCGCGAACGCTGCGACATCCTGCGCAAGGCCGATGCGATCTACCTCGAGGAAATCCGCAACGCGGGTCTCTACGACGCGATCTGGCAGGCCTTCGCGGTGCTGCTGCCGGTCAAGACCGTAGGCGTGATGGGCGATGGCCGCACATACGACAGCGTCTGCGCCCTGCGCGCCGTAACCTCGACCGACGGCATGACCGCCGACATCTACCCCTTCGACGCCGCTTTCCTCAGCCGCGTCGCAACCCGTATCATCAACGAGGTCAAGGGCATCAACCGCGTGGTCTACGACTACACCTCGAAGCCGCCCGGCACGATCGAGTGGGAATGATCCGCTTGCGGATATGAATAGAGAAAGGGCCGGCTTCCTTTGCGAAGTCGGCCCTTTTTGCGTTCGGGAGGCGGGATTACAGCAGGAGGTCGGGTCCTTCGAGCCTGAGCAGGAAGGCCTTGGTCTCCAGCCCTCCGGCAAAGCCGGTGAGCGCGCCGCTGCTGCCGACGACGCGGTGGCAGGGCGCGATGATCGAGATGGGGTTGCGGCCGTTCGCGGCGCCGACTGCGCGGCTGGCGGTGGGATGGCCGAGGGCGAGGGCGATGTCACGATAGGTGCGGGTCTCGCCGAAGGGGATGGTCAGGAGCTGCGACCACACGCTTTTCTGGAAATCGGTGCCTCTGAAATCGAGGGGAAGGTCGAAGATCCGGCGTGTTCCGGCGAAGTACTCATCAAGCTGAATCCCGGCCATGGCGAGAATCGGGTGGTCCGGGTCGTCGCGGGTTTCCTCGAGCCTGACGTGGGTTCTGACGCGGGCGGGGTCGTCGTTTTCCCAGAGCACGGCGACGAGGCCCGTGTCGCTGGCGATCAGCGTCAGTTCTCCCACCGGTGAGGGCAGCGTGCTGCGGGCCAGGGCCATGTGCGGTGTCCTTTGCTTGCGACGGCGCGGCTATTGCAGGTACTGGGGGGCAGGTACAGGGGGGAAGCGTGTCGCGCCCTTTGCAGGAGCACGAGGCATTGCACATCGCCGAAGCGCAGGCGCCCGACCGGGACGTAGTGATCGCCTTGTGGCGGCGGGCCGGACTGACGCGGCCCTGGAACGACCCTGACGCGGATTTCGACTTGGCGCTCGGTCATGAGGGCAGCAGGGTACTGGTCGCGCGCGAGCGAGACCTCGCCGTCGGCACGGTCATGGTCGGTTTCGACGGGCATCGCGGCTGGATCTATTATCTGGCCGTGGATGAGCCGTACAGGCGGACCGGCATCGCGCGAAAGCTGATGCGCGCCTGCGAGGAATGGCTCACTGCGCGTGGATGTCCCAAGGCCCAACTGATGGTGCGTCTGGAGAACGAAGCTGCGATCGGGTTCTATGCGGCGCTGGGCTACGAGAAGCAGGACGTTGTCACCTTTGGGCGGCGCCTGCAAGCGCCCTGAGCGAGCGGCGAAGAAATGGCCGAACCTCGCGGTCCGGCCATTTTTCGCCCGTTTTCTCGCGACTGTTACTTCGCGGATCGTTACTTTGCGGTCTTGGGCTTGGTGTAGGGAACGAAGTCCTGCAGCGAGACGAATCCGTTCCACATGCTGGGCATCGTCCGGTCGCGCAGCTGGATCGTATCGAGGCGGCAGAGCTGGCTCGAATAGAGCTTCGTCACCAGGATATTGTCCGAATCGAGATTTTCCGCGTTGTTCGGGCGGTTCACATAGTAAGTGCCGCCCACACGGTAGACGATCGCCGTCTTGTCGATGATCTGCGTGTTCTGCGACTGGTTGAGCGGGATGCAGCTCACCGGTTTGCCGGCCACGCGGCCATCGAGGATCTTGGCGAGTTGCTGTTCGCCGGTCAGCTTCTGCTTGGCGGACACGGTGGGCGCGGCGAGCAGGCTGGCCGCGATCAGCGTGGCGCCGACGACATGCTTCAGTGACATGGTCTTTACCTCACTTTCCCAACCCTAGATCGCTTCTATGCCACGTTTCGTCTGAACATGGGCTGAAATTATTCGGGGTGTTGAGCGGCCGTGAGGTCAATAACTCAAGCCGTGCCGCCGACGGTGATGCCTTCAATCAGCAGGGTCGGCTGGCCGACGCCCGCAGGTACGCTCTGGCCGCCCTTGCCGCAGACGCCGACGCCGCGGTCGAGTTCGAGGTCATTGCCGATCCCCGTCACGCGTGTCAGCACCGAGGGGCCGTCGCCGATCAGCGTCGCGCCCTTGATCGGGGCGCCGAGCTTGCCGTTCTCGACCTTGTAGGCCTCGTTGCACGAGAACACGAACTTGCCCGAGACGATGTCCACCTGGCCGCCGCCCATCGATTTCACGAAGATGCCGTTCTTCATGCGTGAGAGCAGTTCGGCGGGATCGTCGTTTCCGGCCTTCATGAACGTGTTGGTCATGCGGACCTGCGGGGCGTGGGCATAGTTCTCGCGGCGGCCGTTGCCGGTGGGATCGACGCCCATCAGGCGGGCGTTCATGCGGTCCTGCATATAGCCCTTGAGGATGCCGTCCTCGATCAGCACGGTTTCCTGCGTGGGCGTACCCTCGTCGTCGATCGAAAGCGATCCGCGGCGATCCGCGATCGAGCCGTCGTCGACTATGGTGACGCCGGGAGCGGCGACGCGCTCGCCGATGCGGCCCGCGAAGGCGGACGTGCCCTTGCGGTTGAAATCGCCCTCAAGGCCATGGCCGACCGCTTCGTGCAGGATCACGCCGGGCCAACCGGGGGCAAGCAGGACGGTCATTTCGCCTGCGGGTGCGTCCACGCTCTCCAGATTGACGAGCGCCTGGTTCAGCGCGGTATCGATCGCGCGGTTCCAGTTCGCGGGGTCGAACAGCGAATCGTAGAGATGGCGCCCCCCCATGCCGAACGAGCCGGTTTCGCGGCGGCCGTTGCTTTCCGCGACGATCGAGACGCTGAGGCGCACCAGCGGGCGCACGTCGGTGGCGATGAAGCCGTCGGGGCGGACGATCTCGATCACCGACCATTGGCCGGTCAGGCTGGCGCTGACTTGCGAGACGCGCGGGTCGCGGGCGCGGGCGGCGGCGTCGATCGTCTCCAGCAGCTTCACCTTTTCCTCGAAGGGCACGAGGTCGAGCGGGGAGACGTGGGTATAGAGGTGACGGTTGCTCTTCTGCGGCGCAGCGGCGCGCATCGGGCCTGCCGGGTCGAGCAGTTGCAGCGTCTCGCCCGCGCGGCGGATGGCGGCGGGGGAAATCTCGTTGGCATGGGCGAAGCCGGTCATCTCGCCGGTGACGCCGCGCAGGCCGAAACCGGCATCGCGCGAATAGTCGGCGGTCTTCAGGCGACCGTCATCGAAGCCGAAGGCCTCGGTAGCCATGAACTGCATGTAGAGTTCGCCGTCCTCGCAATTGCGCAAGGTCTCGGCGGCGAGCGCCTGGGCGTCCTCGGGCGAAAGCTGGCGGTAGAGGAGCGAGCGCGGATCGGTGATGGTCATGCCCCCCGATATAGGCCGCGCGGGGCGAGAGGCAATTTTTATCCGGGCTCTCGCCCGGAAGCGGCACCGGCCCCTAAGTCTTTCAGGCGCCCCCACCCGACCTCCCATCTAGGATACACTGAATGGGAGGTCGGGTGGGGGCGTGGGCCGGTGCCGCAAGCCTTCGACGGATGTCGAAGGCGTACCAAACGAAGACTCCGCCGGTGCCGCTTCCGGGCGTGAGCCCGGACAAAAACTCAGGCCAGCCCGAGGAACAGGCCTGCCAGCGCGGCGCTCATCAGGTTCGACAGGCTGCCCGCGCAGAGCGCGCGGACGCCGAGGCGGGCGATGATCGGGCGCTGGTTGGGGGCGAGGCTGCCGGTCACGGCCATCTGGATGGCGATGGAGGAGAAGTTGGCGAAGCCGCAGAGCGCAAAGGTGACGACGGCGACGGTGCGCGGGGACAGCGCGGTCATTTGGCCGAGGTCGATGAAGGCGACGAACTCGTTGAGAACGATCTTGCTGCCGAACAGGCTCCCCGCCTGCATCGCCTCGTGCCAGTCCGGCGTGGCCAGCAGGTAGAAGACCGGGGCGAAGATGTAGCCGAGCAGGCCCTGGAAGGTCACGCCGCTGAAGCCGAACAGGCTGCCGACCCAGCCGACGAGGCCGTTGGCCAGCGCGATCAGGGCGACGAAGGCCAGCACCATGGCGCCGACCGCGACGGCCAGCTTCACGCCGGTCTGTGCGCCTTGCGAGGCGGCCATGATGATGTTGGCGGGCTTTTCTTCCTCGTGCTCCACCGCTTCCGGCTCGTCGATGTGGACGCCGGGCAGGTGGGTCACGTCGGCGCGGTTGAGCGCGGCGGCGGCGGCGCCTGCGGGGGGCAGGGTGCTTTCATGGACGTCAGGCTCGTCCGCGGAGACGTCCTTGACGGGGATGGGGCGCGGGTCGGGCATGATCATCTTCGCCATGAAGATGCCGCCCGGTGCCGACATGAACGCGGCGGCGACCAGATAGTCGATGCGGATACCCATCGAGGCATAGGCGGCCAGGATCGTGCCTGCCACGCCCGCAAGGCCCACGCTCATCACGCAGAACAGCTGCGAAGGATTGAGGTTGGCGAGGTAGGGCCGAATCACCAGCGGGGCCTCGCTCTGGCCGACGAAGATGTTCGAGGCGGCGCAGAGGCTTTCGACCTTGCTGATGCCGGTCAGCTTCTCCAGCCCGCCGCCGATCCAGCGAACCACCAGCGGCATGATCCTGAGGTAATAGAGAATCGAGATCAGCGAGGCGAAGAAGATGATCACCGGCAGGGCGGAGATGGCGAAGCTGTGTCCGCCGATCTCGGGGCTGGCGAGCGGGCCGAACAGGAAGTCCACGCCCGCATGGGCATAGCCGAGCAGGCTTTCCACGCCGGAGGCCGCGCCGCCGAGCAGGTCCTTGCCGAGCGGTACGTAGAGCACCAGGGCAGCAAGACCCGCCTGAAGGGCGAAGGCGGCACCCACCACGCGCAGGCGGATGGCCCGGCGATCGGTGGAGAGCAGGAAGGCGGCGACCATGATGAGAACGATGCCGAGCAGACTGTAGGCGACGTGCATCGTCCCCAATTCTCCGAAAATACGTGCTGAATCTGTGCGCAAACCTAAAGGGGCGCATTCGTGACGGCTAGTGCAATTGTTCCAAGCCCGTTAGAGCATCGCCATGGAACCGCAAGCCCCGGCAAGCGCGCAGTCACGCGCGATTCTCATTCCCCGCTCTATGTTCGTCTTCTCCACGCTCTACGGCGGGCTGGTCGTTCTGGCGGGCGTGCTGGGCATCAAGATCGCCTATCTGGGCCAGTGGCCGGTGCTGGGCGACCTTGCGGTAGAATCGGGAATCTTCGCGTTTCTGCTGCTTGTCGTGCTGTCGAGCGCGGTGGCCGAGCTGCATGGCACCGCGGTCGCCAATCGCCTCGTGCGGTTCGGTTTCATCCCGCTGATCGTGTCGATGACCTTGCTGACCCTGGTCATCCACGTGGTTCCGCCTGCCCCGTTCTGGGACGACCAGGAAGCCTATGCCCGCCTGCTGGGCCAGGGCGCGCGCATGCAGTTCGCCGGGCTGGTGTCCTACGGGGTGTCGCAGACGCTCAACGTCACTGTCTTCTCCCGGCTTTCCGCGGGGCGCGAGGGCCGGATGCTGATGCTGCGGGCCTGGATCGCCAGCCTGCTGTCGCAAGTGGTCGACACGCTGATCTTTATCACGATCTCCTTCGCGGGCGTGCTGCCGATCTGGGACATCATGGGCGGCCAGATCATCGCCAAGCTGGTGCTTTCGACGATCATGGTGCCGCCGTTCATCTGGCTCTTCGTGAAGCTCGGGCGCAAGCTGGACGGGGAGTGACCGGCTCGCGGGGGCGGCCCGTGGGATCAGGCAGCGAAATAATCGGTCGTATTTCCCAGAAATTGGGGTTCAAATCCTGATCAAGGGGTCTAATAGCGCCCCATGCCGATTCCGCACGATCCCGCCATGCTCTCGAAAGCCGAGACGCTCGTCGATGCGCTGCCCTACCTGCAGCGTTATGCCGGTCGCACGTTCGTCGTGAAGTACGGCGGCCATGCCATGGGCGACCCCGAACTGGCACGCGATTTCGCGGAAGACGTGGTCCTGCTCAAGGCGGTGGGCATCAATCCCGTGGTCGTCCACGGCGGCGGCCCGCAGATCGGCGCCATGCTCAAGACCATGGGCGTCGAATCGCGCTTCGTCGATGGTCTGCGCGTGACCGACAAGGAAACCGCGAAAGTGGCCGAGATGGTGCTCTCGGGCGTCATCAACAAGGAAATCGTTGGCTGGATCGCCGAGGCCGGTGGCAAGGCCATGGGGATTTCCGGCAAGGACGGCGGTCTCGTCACGGCCCGGAAGGTGCAGCGCACCGCGAAGGACCCGGACAGCAACATCGAACGCGTCGTCGATCTCGGCTTCGTGGGCGAACCCGGCCATATCGACACCAGCGTGATCGAGACGATCTCGGCCGCGGGCATGATCCCGGTGATCGCGCCGATTGCGCCGGGCGAGGACGGGCAGACCTACAATATCAATGCCGACACGATGGCCGGTGCGGTCGCGGCGGCGCTCGGCGCCTCGCGCCTGTTCCTGCTCACCGACGTGCGCGGCGTGCTCGACAAGGACGGCGAACTCCTGACCGACCTGAGGCCGTCCGACATCGTTCACCTGCAGCGCGACGGCACGATCTCGGGCGGCATGATCCCCAAGCTGGAGACCTGCATCCACGCGGTCGAGGCGGGCTGCGAGGCGGCGGTCGTGCTTGACGGGCGGGTTTCCCATGCCATGTTGCTGGAAATATTCACGCAGGAAGGCGCCGGTACGCTGATCCGGGCAGGCTGAACCGGACAGGCTGGCCCAGACTGCTGAAGGAACTGTTCGGCTGAAAGGCACTTCGAGGCTAATGCGCAATACTTTCGTCATCGCCGGTGCCCTCTCGGCCGCCACTCTCCTGCTGGCCGGTTGCGACCGGGAGCCGGAAGCTGAGGCAACCGCCGAGGCCTCGGTCGCGGCAAGCGAGGCCGTGGTCGCCTCCGAAGGACCGGACGGCGATGCCACCGAAGCGGCGAACAGCGGCCTTGCAGCGCAGCTCGACCAGACCGCGCTCGGCGAACGCCGGGATCCCGAACGCCTGCTGCGCTACTATATCAATGCCCTGCGCATCGGCGACTGGGACGATGCCGCCAAGGCCTGGACCCTCGACGCACAGATGACGCCGAACCGGCTGGCCGAGGAATTCGGCGGCGATGCCGGGCCCAGGATCGCCGTGGGCCGGGGAGACAGCAGCAATGCGGCAGGCACCCTGTTCTACGAGGCGCCCCTTGTGCTCGATTTCTCCGATGGTCGTCCCTCGCGCCGTGGCAGCATCGTGCTCCGCCGCGTCAACGACGTTCCCGGCGCCAGCGAGCAGCAGCTGAACTGGCGTATCGAGCGGATGTCCACCGTCACCCGGTAGAATAGGCCGTATTCGGCGCGCACTGTTACCGAGCGTTGCCCGCTCTCCTCTGACTTGCTCCCCGGCGCCTGCCTCGGCTATCAGGCGGGCACTTCATTCCTCAGAAAGGCCCCACGCCCATGCTCGGCGGTGTGATCAACGCCCTTATCTACCTCGTCCAGATCCTGACGACGCTCGTGCTCGTCCAGTTCGTGCTGGGCCTGCTGATCGCCTTCAACGTGGTGAATCTGCACAACCGTTTCGTCGAGGCGATCTGGCGCGCGCTCAATGCGCTGCTCGACCCCATCCTGAGCCCGATCCGCAAGATCATGCCCAATACCGGCGGCATCGATTTCTCGCCGATGGTGCTGATCATCGGCCTCAACGTGCTCATCATGATCCTCCAGCCGATGGCCTACGCCTGACATGAGCACCGACAGCAAGATCATCGACGGAAAGGCCTTCGCCGAAGGCCTGCGCACCCGCATCGCCGTGGTCGCCGCCGATTTCGAGGCGAAGGCCGGTCGCAAGGCGGGCCTTGCCGTCGTGCTCGTGGGAGAGGATCCGGCAAGCCAGGTCTACGTCCGCAACAAGGGCAAGCAGACCGTGGCGGCGGGCATGGAGAGCTTCGAGCACAAGCTCCCCGCCGATACCTCCGAGGCCGACCTGCTGGCCGTGGTTGAACGGCTGAACGCCGATCCGGCGGTGGACGGCATCCTCGTGCAATTGCCGCTGCCCGCGCACATGAACGAGCAGAAGGTGATCGCCACGATCAACCCCGACAAGGACGTGGACGGGTTCCATGTCGTGAACGTCGGGCGTCTGGCCACCGGCCTGCCGGGCTTCGTTCCCTGCACGCCGCTGGGATGCGTGATGTTGCTCAAGGACCGGCTCGGTTCGCTTTCCGGCCTCGACGCCGTGGTGATCGGCCGCTCCAACATCGTCGGCAAGCCGATGGCGCAATTGCTGATCGCGGAAAGCTGCACCGTTACCGTCGCGCATAGCCGCACCAGGGACCTGCCCGAAGTCGTGCGCCGTGCCGACATCGTGGTGGCTGCGGTGGGCCGCCCGGAAATGGTCAAGGGCGACTGGCTGAAGCCGGGGGCGACGGTGATCGACGTGGGCATCAACCGCGTGCCCGGCGCCGAGGAAGGCAAGAGCCGCCTCGTGGGCGATGTCGATTTCGCTTCGGCCGCCGAAGTGACGGGGGCGATCACGCCGGTTCCGGGCGGGGTCGGGCCGATGACCATTGCTGTCCTGCTGCGCAACACCGTGGTCGCGGCGCACCGCAATGCCGGTCTCGTTCTGGACGAGAGCGCGCTTTGACGCGGCGGCCGGGCCGGGCACTGGCGGCCGCGATCGGCGGGGCCGCATTGCTTGCGGTCATGGCCGGTCCGGCCGACGCCCGGCGCAGGCCGGAATATGCACCGGGCGCAGGCACGGCCAATCCCAGCGCTCTCGTTGCTGCCGAAATCGCCTTTGCGCGGATGGCGCGCGAGAAGGGCCAGTGGAAGGCCTTCGCCGAATATTCCGATGAAAATGCGGTGATGTTCGTGCCGGAGCCGGTTCGCGCCCGGCAATGGCTGAGCGGACGCGCGGAACCGGCAGCTCCGGTACAGTGGCAGGCCCATCAGGTCTGGATGAGCTGCGACGGTTCGTTGGGCGTGACCAAGGGGGCCTGGCAGCGCCCCGACGGTTCGGTGGGCTATTTCACGACGATCTGGCAGCAGCGCAAGAAGGGCGACTATCGCTGGGTGCTCGATCAGGGCGACACGCTGGCGCAGCCGCTCAAGGAGCCGGAAATGCTGTCGGCCTCCGTCGCCGATTGCGCCCGTGGCCCGCGCGGTGACGAGCTTCTGGTCGAACGCGACCGGGAAGACATTGCGCCGGGCATGGACGGCCGGGGACGCTCGAAGGACGGCACTCTCGCGTGGCGCTACCACGTCGAATCCGATCATTCGCGTTGGCTGGCCGTGTCGCTGCTGAAGAACGGGGCGATGACGGAAGTGATGCGCAGCGAAGTCGCTGCGCCGAAAGAGCGGAATTAGGGGCTGCGACCGGCATGTATGAAGTTTTCCTGAGTGCCTTCGTGACGCTCTTCGTGGTGATCGACCCGCCCGGCTGCGCGCCGATCTATGCGGGGCTTTCGGCCGACGCGAGCCGCGCGCAGGCGATCTCCATGGCCGCGCGCGCCTGCATGATCGCCAGCGCCATCCTGGTGGTCTTCGCCCTGTTCGGCGCGCGGCTGCTGGGCGCGCTGCATATCGAACTCAACGCCTTCCGCATCGCGGGCGGCATCATGCTGTTCATGATCGCCATCGACATGGTGTTCGAGAAGCGCACCCAGCGGCGCGAGGAGCGGGCCGAGAAGATCATCGCTCACAACGCGGAAACACCCGAAGTCGATGACGTTTCGGTCTTCCCCATGGCCATGCCGATGCTGGCGGGGCCGGGCTCGATCGCCACGATCATGCTGCTGACGTCTCGCGCCCACGGTATGGAGCAGACGCTGGCGATCCTGGCGGCGATGGTCGCGGTCATGGCGCTCAGCTTCGCGGCGCTGGCGGCGGCGGGGCCGCTGATGCGCATCCTGGGCGACAAGGTGGAGGCGGTGATCACCCGCCTGCTCGGCGTCCTGCTGGCGGCCCTGGCGGCGCAATATGTCATCGATGGTGTGAAGACGGTCCTGCTGCAATAGGGCGAATTCATCGCCCGTTCAGCGGCTTGGACCAGTTTTGGCCCTTCTTCTGCAAAGGAGGGTGCGATGATCCGCCTGCTGCCTGTCTGCTGTGTAGGAGCGCTGTTTCTGGCTGGAGCCGGGGCGCAGGCCCACACTGTCGGCCCTCCCGCCCCGCGCCCCGGCAACGCGCCTTTCGATGCGGCCCGGCAAAGGGCCGACGAGGCGAGCTACCGCATCGACCTTGGGCAGGCCGACAGACGCGTTGGCGAGGCGATTCGCGAAGGGCGCGATTCCGGGCGACTCTCGAAAGCCGATGCCAAGGGACTGCGCAAGGAACGGACACAGATAGACAGTCTGGCGCAGCGCTACAGCAGCGACGGCCTGTCGCCGCAGGAGGCGGACGAACTCTACATGCGCTCCCGCGTGCTGGAGAGCCAGGCCAGGCTGCCCGGTGCGAGCAAGGGCAAGCGCTGAGATTTTCGCGGCACCGGCCCGAGTCTTTTGTTTGGTACGCCTTCGACATCCGTCGAAGGCTTGCGGCACCGGCCCACGCCCCCACCCGACCTCCCACGAGTGTATCCTGATGGGAGGTCGGGTGGGGGCGTGGGCCGGTGCCGCTCAAATTCGCTTTCAGCGAATTTCCAGACAAACCTACTGCAGCGTCACGCCCTCGTCGTCGTCGTCGGAATGGCGGCCGAAGAACTGCATGAGCTGCACCAGCAGTTCGCAGCGCGCGGGCAGGGTTTCGGCTTCGAGCAGGGCCTGCTTGGCGGCGGCATCGAAGGGCGCGATCTGGGATACGCCGTTGATCAGCGACTGGTCGTCGAGGCGCCCGACCTGATCCCAGTCCACGGCGTAGCCCTGGGCATCGGCGAACCGCTTGGCCTCGCGCTCGAAGCTGGCCCGCTCGATCGGGGCCAGCACTTCGTCGTCGCGCTCGGGCAGAAGCTCGGCCTCGATCTGCCGGAACGGCGTAGTCACGTCGAGTTCGCGCAGCATGCGGAAGCGCGTCTCGCCGGTGAGCACGATGTTGAAGCGCCCGTCTTCCAGTGCCTCGACATCGCCGATCCGGCCCAGGCAGCCGATCGAGAACAGCGGCGCGCCCTCCGCCGGGCGCTGCGGCTGGATCATGCCGATGCGCCGGTCGCGCGCCAGGGCGTCACTGACCATCGCCCGGTAGCGGGGCTCGAAGATATGGAGCGGCAATTGCAGCCCCGGATAGAGCACCGCGCCGGGCAGCGGGAAGATGGTGATTCGCGCCACCGTCAGCCGAACAGGACGGTGGAGAGCTTGCGCCGCGTGGCGGCAACCCAGGGATCTTCCAGGCCGGTCGCCTCGAAGATCTGGAGCAGCTTGGCGCGCGCGGCGCCTTCGTTCCATTCGCGGTCGGCGGCGACCATGCGCAGCAGCGTTTCCGCGGCGGCATCGCGCTCTCCGGCGGCGAAGGCGGCATTGGCGAAGGCGAGCTGCGCCTCCATGTCGGCCGGACGCTCGGCGGCGGCGGCGCGCAGCGCGGCCAGTTCGCTGTCCTCGGGCTTGTCCTTGGCGAGCGCCAGCGCGGTGCGGGCGCGTTCCAGCAGCGGATCGGCAGCCACTGCGCCTTCAAGGCTGCCAAGCACCTGCTCCGCCTCGTCGAGGCGGCCCGCAAGAACGAGCGCGCGCACGAATCCGGCGATCACTTCGGCGTTGTCGGGCGCGAGTTCGAGGATCTGCATGAAGATCGAGGCCGCCCGCTCGCCGTCGCCTCCGGCCAGCGCTTCCTCGCCCATGGCGATCAGCGGGGTGAGGTCCTGCTGCGGCTCGGCGCCGTCCGCCTGGACGGGAAGCTGCGTGAGCAGCTGGTCCAGCGTCTGCTTGAGCTGCGATTCGGTGCGGGCATTGGTAAGGTCCGCCACCGGCTGGCCCTGGAAGATCGCGTAGACCGTGGGGATCGAGCGCACCTGGAACTGCGATGCGATGAACTGCTCTTCATCGACATTCACCTTGGCCAGGACCACGCCCTTGTCGGCATAGTCTTCGGCCACCTTTTCCAGCACTGGCGTCAGCGCCTTGCAGGGGCCGCACCATTCGGCCCAGAAATCGAGGATCACCAGCTTCGTCATCGACGGTTCGGCCACCGTCTTGCGGAACCGGTCGACCGCCTTCTGTTCGTCGAGGTTGAGACCCATGCTGGCCAAGATACGTGCTCCCGTGAAAATCGAATGGCCCCCTAGATCGGCCTTCGGGACGGTTTTGTGAAGGGTTCATGTGAGGTTGCGTTAAAGCGGCCGGTGCCGCTTCCGGGCGATAGCCCGGACAAAGATCCTCTTATTCGGCCCTTTTGAAAATTCTTTCGATTTTCCTCTTGCCGACCCCGAAAGGCACTGCTAGTGGCGCGCCTCCACCCCGGACCTGCCGGAAACTCCAGCAGGTCTTGAACGTCAGAGCGGGCGTAGCTCAGGGGTAGAGCACAACCTTGCCAAGGTTGGGGTCGAGGGTTCGAATCCCTTCGCCCGCTCCAGTTCATACAGGGATTTTCCGGTTCGCCGGAAGATTTCCGAAACGCCGAGCGGGCGTAGCTCAGGGGTAGAGCACAACCTTGCCAAGGTTGGGGTCGAGGGTTCGAATCCCTTCGCCCGCTCCAGTTTCCTTCGGTGGAAATCCAGACATTCCAGAACATCGCCACCGCATGCAGGTGTTTTTCCTGATTCCGGCGATGACTCGCGGTGAAGCTTGTTCGTGCAGAATCTCTCCCGGCATTTCGCGGAGGGAATGTGAGCGGACTGGAAGCGCTGCTGATCAAGGCAAAGGGCGCGGCAAGGCGGGGTGAGACGGACAAGGCGCGTGCGCTCTATCATGAGGCGCTGGGCCGGTTTCCTCACAATGGCCGGGTCAGGGCGGCGCTTGATGCTCTCGATGCACCGGATGGCCCGGCGCTGGCCGAACTCGATGCGATGATAGCCGCCTACCGCGCCGGGCGCATGGACGAGGCGGCGCGGGAAGGGGCGCGGCTTGCCGAACGCTTTCCGCACAGCTTTGCCGTTCGCAACCTGCACGGCGCGGCGCTTCTGGCGCTGGACAGGCTTCCGGCGGCGGAGCAGGCCTTCCGCAAGGCCATCGAGGCCGATCCCGAGGCGGGGGCATGTCGCAACAACCTGGCCATCACCCTGCGTCGCCAGAGCCGCTTCCCCGAAGCCGAAGCGATCTACCGCGAAGTGATCGCCCGCCTTCCCGGCTATGCCGATGCCCATTTCAATCTGGCCAACCTGCTCGATGCGCAGGAGCGCCGGGCCGAAGCCGAAGCGGGATTTGCGCAGACGGTCGCTCTCGATCCCGATTACACCGAGGCGCATTACAACCTGGGCAACCTGCTGGCGAAGCGCGGCGCACGAGCGGAGGCGATAGCGGCCTACAGGCGCGCGGTCGTGCTGCGGCCCGACCATGCGCTGGCCTGGAACAATATGGGCGGCGAACTGCTGCAACGCGATCGGCTGGACGAGGCGCTTGCCGCCTATGCACGGGCGCTGGAGGCGGACCCCGCCTATACGCAGGCCATGGTCAATCGCGGCAAGGCGCTGGTGCTCAAGGGCGATCTTCCCGAAGCCATCGCCGCTTTCCGGCAGGCCTGGGCGCTCGACCCGGCCGACCGATCCGCGCTGCTCCAGGCCCTGTTCGAAGAGGCGCACATCTGCGATTGGAAGGACCGCGCCCAGTTCGCGTTGACGGACGGACCTTCCGCCGCCGCCGTCCAGCCCTTCGCCGCGCTGCCCTTCGTGGACGATCCGGCGCACCAGTATCGCCGCTCGCTCGCCTGCGCGGGCATGAAGTTCGGACCGCCGCCGCAAAGCCTGCCCATTCCCACGCTATCTGCCGACGGACGCATCCGAATCGGCTACTTCTCGGCCGACTTTCACGACCACGCGACGATGTACCTGATGAGCGGCCTGTTCCGCGAACATGACCGCAGACGCTTCGACATCCGCTTCTACAGTTATGGGCCGCGTTGCGATGGCGATCCCTCGCGCCGGGCACTGCGTGGTCATGCCGATGCCTTTACCGAGATCGGGCACCTGACGGACGCCGAGGTGGTCGATCGTGCCAGGGCCGACGGGCTGGATATCGCCGTCGACCTCAAGGGCTATACGCGCGGCACCCGCACCGCGCTGTTCGGCCAGCGGCTCGCACCGGTGCAGGTCAGCTACATGGGCTACCCCGGTACGATCGGCCATCCCTGCATGGACTATTTCATCGGCGACGCCGTTTCCCTGCCGCCGGGCGGCGAGGCCTGGTTCACCGAGAAGATCGTTCGGCTGCCGCATTGCTATCAGGCCAACGACGACCGGCGCATCATCGTCCCGGATAGGCGCGGGCGCCGGGGCTGGGGCCTGCCGGAGCGCGGCTTCGTATTCTGCTGCTTCAATCACACCTACAAGATCTGCCCGGATGCGTTCGATATCTGGATGCGGCTGCTCGGCCAGGTCGACGGGAGCGTGCTCTGGCTCCTGCGGTCCAATCGCTGGGCGGAGGATAACCTGCGGCGCGAAGCCATGGCGCGGGGCATCGATCCTGCGCGGCTGGTGTTTTCCGCCGGGGTTCCGCACGGGGAGCACCTGGGACGCCTGGCGCTGGCGGACCTGTTCCTAGATACGTTCGCCGTGGGTGCCCATACGACCGCCAGCGACGCGCTCTGGAGCGGTTTGCCGGTGTTGACGATGACGGGGCACCAGTTTGCCGCGCGGGTGGCGACGAGCCTTGTCCATGCGGTGGGTTTGCCGGAACTGGCGGTGCCGGACCGCAAAAGCTACGAGGCAACGGCGCTCGCCCTGGCACATGATCCGAGAGGCCTCAGGGATCTCCGCGAGCGTCTCGCCGCCAATCGGCTGACTTCGCCGCTGTTTCGTACCGCCGATTATACACGGGGGGTAGAGGCGGCGTTCGAGGAGATGAACCGGCGGCGGTTGGCGGGGCTTTCGCCGGATCATTTCGAGGTGGCTTAGGCGGGGTTCAGAGGTAACGTCGTCCCGGACTTGATCCGGGACCGCGGCAGTTCTTTAGGCGAACCCTTGTGTTAAACTGCCCTGTCTGAAGGTGGGCTGGTCACGGCCAGCGGTCCCGGATCAAGTCCGGGACGATGTTCATCTCAAAACGAAATCACCGCTTCTCCGATGGCTTCCCATACCTGCCCGAGCTGATCGTCGGTGATGCAATAGGGCGGCATGACGTAGACGGTGTTCCCCAGCGGCCGCAGCAGCACGTCCCGCTCGCGGAAGAAGGCCATGAGGCGCGGGGCGAGGTCGCTCATGTAGCCGCTGGTGCCGGAGGTCTTGAGGTCCAGCGCGGCGACCGTGCCGATCGTGCGGGGATTGTCGAAGTGGCAGAACTGGCCGAGCTTCTCGATCCAGGCGGCCTGCTTGCCCGCGAGTGTGGCGATGCGGTCCAGCACCGGTTCCTCGCGCCAGATCGCGAGGTTGGCGGCGGCGGCGGCGCAGGCGATCGGGTTGGCCGTATAGCTGGAGGAGTGGAAGAACATCCGCGCGCGGTCGGTGGAATAGTGCGCCTCGAAGATCGCCTCGCTGGCCATGGTGACGGCAAGGGGAACCGCGCCGCCGGTCAGGCCCTTGGAAAGGCAGAGGATGTCCGGCACCACGCCTGCCTGCTCGCAGGCGAGCAGGGTGCCGGTGCGGCCCCATGCGGTCATCACTTCATCGGCAATGAACAGCACGCCGTGGCGGGCGCAGATCGCCTGCATGGAGGCCAGCGTTTCCGGTCCATAGACGAGCATGCCGCCCGCGCCGAGAATGAGCGGCTCCACGATCAGCGCGGCCGTATCCGGCTGGCGGCACAGTGCCTCCAGCGCGTCCAGCGTGGCCTGTTCGGCTCCTGCCGAGGGGAAGGGGATGCGGCCCACGTCGAACAGCAGCGGCTCGTAAGGCTGGTTGAACACGCCGCGCTCGCCCACCGACATCGCGCCGATGGTGTCGCCGTGATAGGAATTTTCCATCACCACGATGCGGTGTCGGTTTTCGCCGCGCCAGTGCCAGTAGCCGAGCGCCATCTTCAGCGCGACTTCCACGCTGGTCGAACCCGAATCGGAGAAGAATACCCGCGTCAGGCTTTCGGGCATGATCGCGCGCAGTCCCGCCGCGACATGTTCGGCCGGTTCGTGCGTCCATCCGGCGAAGATGATCTGGTCCAGCTTCTGCGCCTGTTCCGCGATGGCGGCCCTGATGCGCGGGTGCGAATGGCCGTGGGTGGTCACCCACCATGAAGAGACCGCGTCCACCACGGCCCGGCCGTCCGCCGTGTGGAGCAGCGCGCCTTCGGCATGGGTGACGAGAGGAACCGGCTCTTGCAGGCCGTGCTGGGTGAAGGGATGCCAGACCGATGATGTCATGCCCTGAAGTCCCCGATGTTGAAGTTTTCCGCGAAAGCGCGCGCCAGCGTCTCGGGCGTCAGCGTATCGAGACGCGGCAGGCGGCCGAGGCGGCGGACGCCGGCCATGGCGCAGATCGTGGCCTCGCTGTCTTCCACGGAATCGCCGACGAAGGCCACGCCCAGCACGGTGACGCCGCGTGCGCGCAGCGCCTCGATCGAGAGCAGCGAATGGTTGATCGTGCCGAGCACGGTGCGCGCCACCAGCACGACCGGGGCATCCCACCGAGCGAACTGGTCGGCATAAGTCATCGTGCGGCTGAGCGGCACCATCACCCCGCCGGCGCCTTCGACCACCAGCGGTCCTGCCACTTGGGGCAGGGCGAGGCGCGCGGGATCGATTTCCACGCCGTCGATCTCGGCCGCGAGGTGCGGAGAGCAGGGGGTGGCGAGGCGATAGGCTTCGGGCAGGATATGATCGGCGGGCAGGCCGGAAAGCCGCGCCACGCGGTCTCCATCGCCGCCGTCTTCTTCCAGCCCTGCCTGAACCGGCTTCCAGTAATGCGCGCCAAGAGCGCCTGCCAGCGCGGCGGCGAAGACGGTCTTGCCGATTTCGGTATCGGTTCCGGTGATGACGATAGGGTTCATGCGGTGCTCAATTCGTTCGGTGTAGATGGCAGGTCACGACTTCGTAAGTCACGTTGCATCCGCTTTGGGCGAAACGCGCCATGACGCGGCGAAGGCGGCCCGGCGAAAGCGGGCGATGGTCCGCTTCGGCGGTCTGGGCGCCGATGGCTTTCAGGGCATGGAGGAAGGCCAGCGGGCTGGGGTGATGCTCGACGTGGTTCTCCACCCCATGCAGCAGATCGCCGAAGTCTGCCACGGACGCGAAGCGCGGCGTGCCGGGGGCCAGCCCTTCCGCCTCGTGCGCCGCGCGCCATTCCGCGAAGCTGCCGGGGCCGAGCGTGGTCACCATCAGATGTCCGCCCGGTGCCAGCCAGCGCGCAAGACGGCGCAGCGCGGCGGGGGCGTGGTCGAACCACTGGACGGCAAGGCTGGAACAGATGAGGTCGAAGGGGCCTTCTTCCGGTTGCCCGTATTCGCCGTCCAGCGCGGCGTAGCGATAGCCTGCGCTTTCGCCGATGCGTGCGCGGCACCGCTCCAGCATCGCGGGCGACAGATCGGTGACGAGCCAGTCGCCGCCAAGCCCGTCCAGCGCCTGTGTCAGGAAGCCGGTGCCGCAGCCGATTTCCAGCACGCGCGGGTTCTCCGGCAGATCGAGCGCGGCGATGCGGGCGGCCAGGGCCAAGGCTACCTCGCGCTGGACGCGGGCGTTGCCGTCATAGTCCGGGGCGGCGGCAAAGGCGCGGCCGACGCGTTCGCGCGGGACGTTCACGCCATTCTTCCGATTGCCTCGCGCACCACCCGGGCACAGAATTCGGGAGCTTCGATCGGCAGGAGATGGCCGCCCTCGCAAGCGATCGAAAGCGGTGAAGCGGCGGCAAGCGCCTGCGCGCGCATCGCTTCGGGCAGGAGCGGATCCCGCGTGCCCTGAAGCGAGACGACGGGAATGGAGGGCATGGGCGCGTACTCGTCGCGCAGGCGAATGAGGTCGCCGTGCAGCACGTCGGTATCGATCGTGCCGAATTCCGCATTCGCGCGGCATAGGCGGCGGAAGTCGGCCAGGACGGTTCGGGGATCCTCCCCGAAGCGGCGCAGCATGCGGTCCAGCACGCGCACCGGCACGCCCGCATGGCCCGGAGCGGCGGAAAAGCGCTCGAAACCGTTGATCGCGATCAGCCCGACAAGGTCCGCCGGAGGATCTGCTAGAACCCGCATTGTCCCGAAGGAATGCGTGACGGCAAGACAGGGCCCGTCCACCAGGGCAGGGCGGGGCTCTCCGAAGTAGCCGCGATCGTCGATGACTTGTGGCAGGTCCGCCAGCAGACGCGATAGCGGTGCCCAGAACGCGGCATCGAAGCCCCAGCCATGCACGAAGAGCAGTCTCACCGGCAGGCCTCGATCGTATTCAGCAGGCTGTCCACGTCGGCCCGTGAATGGGTGGCCCGCAGCGCCAGACGCAGGCGGCTGGTGCCGGGGGGGACCGTCGGCGGGCGGATCGCGGAAGCGAGCAGGCCCTGTTCCTCCAGCTTGCGGGACAAGTCGAGCGCCGCGGCTTCCGGGCCGATCACGGCCGGGACGATCTGCGTGCTCGATGCGCCGTGGTCTATGCCGAGCGTGGCAAGGCCGCCGCGAAGGTGCTCGCCCAGCGCGGCGAGGTGGGCGCGCTCCGCGTCCATGCCCGGGACGAGGTCCAGCGCGGCGTCGATCGCGCCGAGCACGGCGGGCGGCGGCGCGGTAGTGAAGATGAAGCCGCTGGCGGCATTGACCAGATAGTCGATCATGACCCGCGAACCGGCGACATAGGCGCCGAAGCCGCCCAGCGCCTTGCTGAACGTGCCCATGATCAGGTCGATCCCGCCGGGGACCAGTGCAGAGAGGCCCGCGCCGGAGGGGCCGAGCACGCCGGTCGCATGGGCCTCGTCCACGAAGAGGAAAGCCTGGTGGCGCTCGGCGATGTCGGCGAGGCGAGCGATGTCGGCACGGTCGCCGTCCATCGAGAATACGCTCTCGGTAAGGATCAGCCGGGCCGGGGCCTGCGCGCCTTTGCCGGCGAGCAGTTCCTCCAGATGGTCGAGATCGTTGTGGCGGAAGCGGTGCTGGCGCGTGCCGGAAATGGCAAGGCCCGCATGCATGGAGGCGTGGATCAGCCGGTCGGTGAAGACCGCCGCGCCGGGTACGGTGGCAAGCAGCGCGGGGATGACCGCGGCATTGGCCTGCCAGCCGCTGGCGAAGATCAGTGCCGCCTCGGCATGCTTGAAACGGGCGATGCGCGCTTCGAGCGCGAGATGATCCTCGCTGGTTCCCGTTACCAGCCGCGAAGCCCCAGAGCCTGTGCCATGGGCCTCTGTCCAGTCGCGGGCGCGCGCGATCAGCAGCGGATGGCGGGCCAGGCCGAGGTAGTCGTTGCTGGAAAAATCGACCATCACGCGCCCGCCGCGATGGATCCGTCCGCCGCCTTCCAGCGCGGCAGGGCGCAAGGTCCGGCGTTGTCCGGCGCGGTCGATCCGATCGAGCGCCGCCGTGAAGAAGGAATCGAGCCTGCTCATCGTGTCAGCCGGTATGGCAAGCAGGCTTTGGGCACAATGGCCTGAATGGGGGCCTGAGTAGGGAGCTGAGCCCGGTTTTGGAAAACCCGTGAGCTTCCCTGGTTAACGCGGCGTCAGGCATCGCGGGATGGATGGAGGCTGGGCCGGGACAGACCGAATCCGCCCACCTTGCCGACCACCCGCCCCGAATCCTAGGCCTTTCAGGCTCAACACAGATGTCTAAAATCAAGGATCTATCATGAAATTCCGCCCCGCCGTCCTCGCAAGCGCCTTTGCGACTCTCGCTGCCGGTGCCGTTTTCGCCGCCGCGCCTGCCGCGGCGCAAGTGACGGCCGAAGCCAATGTCGCCCGCGCCGAAGGGGACTGGGGCGGCGAACTGGCGCTGGGCGTGCCGGTGATCTCGGACGGCGGCTTCAGCATCACCCCTGCCGCGGGCGTATTCTTCCACCACCGCGACCATCCCGGCTATTTCAACGAGGATTCGCAGTGCTTCAGCAAGTCCAGCGGCGACCGCGTTTCCGACGGCAAGTGCGACAACTCGGGCACCAAGATCTTCGGCAAAGTGGAGGCCATGTACCGCCTGCCGACCTCGCTGGGCTTCGGCGTCGGCGCGCGCCTGATCGGTGACGACGTCAGGGCCTATGGCACCGTGTCGATGCCGCTCCTTCCGCGCATCGATGTGAAGGGCAACTTCGGCGACCACTATCTGGCGGCGGGCCTCCAGGCGCGTTTCTGAGTTTCAGAGGGATAGTGCAGGCTCCGGGCTCCTTCAGGAGTCCGGGGCGGCCCTGCAATTCACCAGCTTTCCAGAAGGTCCAGATAGGCCACCACATCGTTGTCGGTGGCGATGAAAAGACCGTCCTGCACGTCTTCGCTCTGCCGGGCGGCCACGTCCATGGCTTCCGACAGGGTTCCATAGAACAGCGTATTCGCGCCGCCGCCCTCGGAGGCCGCGTCGAGATGATAGAGGCGCACGCTGGCTTCGAGATAAGTCGTGCGCATCAGTCTTCCGCCTGCTTGCGCTTCGCGCCGTCCACGATGCGGTCCAGCCGCAGCTGCTCGGCTTCGGCCGCGCCACGCTCGGCGCGGGTCTGTCCGTGACGGGCACGGCTGGCCTCCGCCTGTCGCTTCGCGGTATCGCGGGCCTTGGCCTTGCGAGCCATGCGCAGATTGATGATTTCGGCCATGGCCGTCTTCTACAGCGGCAACCTGCGCGTTGGAAGGGCGTGCAACCTCAGAACGAGATGTTCAGCAGCCTGCCAATGAAGATCAACACGATCGCCCCGATCACCGAGGCGAGGCAACCGGCGCGCTGGAAGTCCGCCTGTCCGCGCGTGGTCACGAGACCGGCGATAAGCGAGCCGCCGATGCCGAGCAGGATCGTCGCGATCCAGCCCATGTCGACGGCGCCGGGATAGAAGAAGCGCGCCAGAACGCCGATGATGAGGCCGCTGATGATGGCGCTGATGATATTGATCATGGTCGTAGTGGGTCCTTTGAAAAATGCCTGAAGGGCATTTTTAGGCGGTACCGGCCCACGCCCCCACCCGACCTCCCATCAGGATATGCTCGTGGGAGGTCGGGTGGGGGCGTGGGCCGGTACCGCAAAATCCGCCTGCGGCGGATTTTCAAGGTAGAAGCTCCGAATGGCGAAACGGTTGCAATCGAAGCGCAGCGGATTCGATCCAAAGAGATGGGGAAACGCGGGGCAAGTATCTCGACAGCGGGGAAATGTCCGAAAAACGGGGACTCGCTTCGTCGCAAGCGCGATTCGTTTCGCCGCCGTTTTATGTGGAAAAATTTTTAGCGGCAGCCTCGAAATAGACACTTGCATTAGGGGCCGGTGAAGGAGTTCCCACGCGTCGCGAGACCCCCTTGCGTGTAAAGGGGCAAGACTTGCCGGGCCTTTCGGCGGACCTGCCCCCCTTGCGCCAGATTTCAGAACAGGCACTATGGGTTGTGGCGCGTCGATCGCGGGGCATCTAGACCTAGAGAAATCGTCCTTGGGCAGTCAGGTGTCCCGAAAGGCGGTTTTCCGGTGTCCAAGGCCTTCTGCGAGAAGCGCGCGCCGGGGTTCGCAAGAGAATTCGTTCTCTATTTGTGCCTGTTTGTGGTATGTCGGACAGCTTTCGCTTCCAACGAATCGCATCGGGTCTCGGGCGGCTTCGGCGCAATGCTGAACGCGCTTCTTGGCGCTTCGATGACGACCGGCCGGGTGGCCGGAATTCGGCTCCGAAATGAGCCGGTTTGAGCAAAACGGGGGCGACAATTGGATTTCAGGAACGGAAGCGACGCTGACGTGAACAGCTCCGACAGTATGCAGGCAGATATGATCCAGGATGACGGGCAGGTTGAAATGCCCGGTTTCGAGCTTTCGCCCCGGACTCCGGCGGCTCCCACAGCGGCTCCGGCCTTTGAACAGGATCTCGTGGTCCCGGCCGAGGAAACTCAGCCTGATCGCGTGGCCGAGCGGGTGGCCGAACGGGCCAGGCCTGTGAGAAAGACGGCGAAAAAGGAAAAGGAGGCGGGCGAGAGCCCGGCAATCGCGATGGACAAGACCGATACCGCTACGGCCGCTCTTGTGGCCGACGCCATGCTGGCGGCCGTTGCCGCCGCTCCCGAGGCGGCCGCCGCGAAGGCACGCCCCGATTCGAAGACGATCAACGCGCGCCGCTTCACCGTCGTTACCGACGATTCGCGTGATGCGCTGCTGACCGACTTCGGCAAGGAAACGCTCGACGACCGTTACCTTCTGCCCGGCGAGAAGTATCAGGACCTCTTCGCCCGCGTGGCCGATGCCTATGCGGACGACCAGGAACACGCCCAGCGCCTCTACGACTATATCTCGAAGCTGTGGTTCATGCCCGCCACCCCCGTTCTTTCGAACGGCGGCACCGGCCGCGGCCTGCCGATCTCGTGCTACCTCAACTCCGTGGACGACAGCCTCGAAGGCATCGTTTCCACCTGGAACGAGAACGTCTGGCTCGCCTCTCGCGGCGGCGGCATCGGCACTTACTGGGGCAACGTGCGCGGCATCGGTGAGCCGGTGGGCCTCAACGGCAAGACCAGCGGCATCATTCCTTTCGTGCGCGTGATGGATTCGCTGACCCTCGCGATCTCGCAGGGTTCGCTGCGTCGCGGCTCGGCCGCCTGCTATCTCGACGTCTCGCACCCGGAAATCGAGGAGTTCCTCGAAATCCGCAAGACCAGCGGAGACTTCAACCGCAAGGCGCTCAACCTGCACCACGGCGTGCTGCTGACCGACGAATTCATGGAAGCCGTGCGCGACGGCCGTGACTTCGATCTCAAGAGCCCCAAGGACGGTTCGGTGCGCGGCACCGTCCACGCCCGTTCGCTGTTCCAGAAGCTGGTCGAGGTCCGCCTTGCCACCGGCGAGCCTTACCTGGTGTTCTCCGACACCGTGAACCGCATGATGCCCAAGCATCACCGCGATCTCGGGCTCAAGGTCTCGACCTCGAACCTCTGCTCGGAAATCACGCTGCCCACCGGCCGCGATCACCTCGGCAACGACCGCACGGCCGTGTGCTGCCTCTCCTCACTCAACCTGGAAACCTGGGAAGAGTGGAAGGGCGAGAAGCGTTTCGTGGAAGACGTGCTGCGCTTCCTCGACAACGTCCTGCAGGACTATATCGACCGTGCGCCGGACGAGATGGCCCGCGCCCGCTATTCGGCCGCGCGCGAGCGTTCGGTCGGCATGGGTGTCATGGGCTATCACTCGTATCTCCAGAAGCGCGGCATCGCCTTCGAGAGCGCGATGGCCAAGGCGCTGAACATGCAGATGTTCCAGCACATCGCGGCCAAGGCGGACGAGGCCTCGCTGCTGCTCGCCAACGAGCGCGGCCCGTGCCCCGACGCTGCCGAAATGGGCGTGATGCAGCGCTTCAGCTGCAAGATGGCGATCGCGCCCACCGCGTCGATCTCGATCATCTGCGGCGGTACGTCGGCCTGCATCGAGCCGATCCCGGCCAATATCTACACCCACAAGACGCTCTCCGGCTCCTTCGTGGTGAAGAACCCGTACCTGCAGAAGCTGCTCGCCTCGAAGAGCAAGGATTCCAACAATGTGTGGAATTCGATCCTGGAGCACGGCGGCTCGGTCCAGCATCTCGACTTCCTGACGCCGGACGAGAAGGCGGTCTACAAGACCAGCTTCGAGATCGACCAGCGCTGGCTGCTCGAATTCGCGGCGGACCGTACCCCCTATATCGACCAAGCCCAGTCGCTGAACCTGTTCATCCCGGCCGACGTCGACAAGTGGGACCTGATGATGCTGCACTTCCAGGCCTGGGAGAAGGGCATCAAGTCGCTCTACTACTTGCGCTCGAAGTCGGTGCAGCGCGCGGGCTTCGCGGGCGGCGGCGGCGTGGAGGCGGACAATACGCCCGAAGCGCCCAAGTTCGAGATCGGCGAGACGACCGACTACGACGAGTGCCTTGCCTGTCAGTAAAAGAGTTTGTAAATGTCTCACTTTTGAGGCGACGCAACACGGTCGATTTTAAGGCCGATTGACACATGCGATTTATTCGAGGATACCTGCGTGTCTCAACGCGGGTATCCTCGATGGATTTTGTGTTTACGAACAAGGCGCTGCTGGATGTCGATCTCGACGATGGCGTTCTAGGCGCCGAATTCGAGAAGGCTTGGAAGGAAGGCCTCCGGCAGATTTCTCGGCGAGCCCTCGTCACGGTGGGCGTCGAAGATCGCGTGCCGTTTGTCCTCGCCGAGGACGGAACTCTCGATCTCGAACTCAGCGAGCTTTTCCGTACGTTTGCTGGCCAAGTCGGCGGTCGCACGACGATGGCAAGCTATACACATCATGCCGCCACCCTCATGCGCTACCTGCAGCAGGCAGGGCTGGACTTAAACACCGTCGAGGCGGGGCATCTCGCGACATACAGGAAAATTCGCAATTCCAGCGGGATTGAGCCAATCTCCTGGAATAGCGAGGCAGCAGCGATTAAATCGTTGTTCGACGCCGCCATTGTTCTTCGGCGACGCAAGGACAATCCTTGCACCTTTCCGTCATTTGTTTGGTATAATCGCAACCCCGGCGCCGCAAACAAAACACCGGACTTTATCTCGCTGGCACAGTTCGAGAAATTCCGAGATGAAGGCCTCGCATTTGGGCCGTATGGATTGCGCAACGTGGCATTCGCGAATCTGCTGCTGACCGGTGGACTGCGGCTCGACGAAGGCAACGAGTACAGAGCGGATTGGCTACCCGACAGCAGCACCATCCGAAACGCTCGCGGCCGAAGCCTTGAGCATCAAGTGACAGCTGAGGCCGGGAAGGGCCATCGTGCGCGAAAGGTGCGTATATCCAAGGTCGGATTGCTATCGATGCGCATGTACGCAGATATTCTCCGCGACGAGCAGATTGCAAAGGCGATCGCTAAGGGCAGGTACACAGAACCACCTACTGCGCTTTGGCTCAATCAAGGCGGGATGCCGATGGGAGAGATCGGTTGGGGGGATGCGTTCCGTCGCGCATCAGAGCGAACCGGCATAAAGGCCACTCCAAAAACCATCCGCCATATGTGCGCCGTGTACCTTCTGAGCCGCTTGCTGAAGATCAGTCTCTCCTCTGTAGAAAATGTTCAGACAGAAGCCGGGAGGCTTGCTGGGTCTTCGGCAACCGACATTTATAAAAGCATATTTGGAGACCCGCTTCGAAAGGTTCAGAAGTATCTTGGCCATGCTAGGTATGAGACGACGTTCATATACCTAGACATACTTGGATCTCATCAGGGAATTGATGATGATGAGTTATCCGTCTTCGATCAGGTTTACGGCATGGAAGAGGACTATGTAGGTGTCTACTTCTGATAATTATGACCTTTTCGCAATTCTTGATCCTGTCGAACTCGCCGAAGACGAAAGTCGCTCAAACTCTCTGCTGCAGCGAACGAAGCGCGGCAAAAAGCCACTATTTCCGCCTTCAGAACTGATCTCACAAGATGATCGTGAGCAGAAGGGACTGGACTTGTGGGCGCATTACCACTTTGAGCGTGAGTATCCGCTCGACTATCGTTTCGCAGCCATTGTGCCTCAGCTCGGCCGGATGATCCTGAAAACCGTTTACGCGATGTCGGGGCCCCATGACATAATCGCGTCGGGATCCACCGCTCAGTCGTATCGAGCGTACCTTGCTCCCTTCTTCGTATGGCTGCAGCAAGAAGCTACCTTCATCGAGGGTGGGCTTGGGCAACAAGATTGCGTGCTTCAGCCCGAGATCTTCAAGCTTTTCAAGAAGCACATCGACGATCGGGTCGAGGCTGGCTCGCTCCAGAGCAAAACCGGCTATCAATACAAAGGCGCGCTAACACGAGTCCTTCACAGGATCTGGCTCAGTGACAAGTCGATACTTGGACCCAGGTGGCAAGAAAAATTCTTCCTGCTTGAAGATTTTGACGATGACACCAAGCAGCGGGAGCCATATTCGGCGGCTGAAGCCCGCAGGATACTTGACGCCTGCATCAAGGTTTTGTCGGAAGCAGTGGCGGACGATTCCATTCACGACCCGACTAACTACCTTGTCGAGATCGCGATCTACACCGCAGTCTCGCTGATGATCGGCATCGAAAGTGAATGTATTGATGCCCTGAAGGTCGGCGATGTGAAGCCGAGCCCACATGGCAAGGTCATGATGGTGACCTATCAGAAGCGCCGCTCTCGAAAGCGTGGTTCGCGGACGCGCCTGACAGATCCTTACGATCCTGCATCAGGCGAAGGGACGCGGACGGAAGAGATTGGCAGCTTCCGCACCGCCGGCGGCTTATTCGCGCTCATGCTTAGGCGCGCGAAGGCTTTGGAGAAGGAGCCAGAGGATCCCCTCTGGCTTCGCCGTCTGGCAGCGTCGGAATTCCGTCGCCTGACCAGCATCCTGCGTGACCGTGGGCTCCGTTGCGACCTCGGCCGCGAGCTTAGGCTCAGGACTCACTGATCAGAGCCAAAAGATGACGGTGGCAGCGAGGGCGATGGCCGA
>NZ_BLJH01000015.1:0-148107 GCF_009811895.1 Novosphingobium sp. TCA1
ATCGTCCCTTTCGTGGTCCAAACTATCATAGTCTCTGGGCCACTCAGCGGGGGGCAGATCAATGCTCGCGATAGTATTGGGCTACTTGAGCATATGGCATTGAAGGCGCGAGCGGCGGAAAGAGGTGTGCAACCGGCCAGATTCCCAGGAACATCATTGTTCCTGCAATCGCGCCCATGTAAGTGCACAGCTTCATTGTCGTGCTCTGGCTACCCATCACCCCTCCGCGGATTTGTTCTCCTGGATCGTGAGTAGCGCCCATGCGAAGAGCACCCACCCGAGGATAGGGTTTGCCGGATGAGACGGCTTTCACCTGCGGAAGGCGGTGCTTCTGAAGGACCATTTGCTAAATGCCATCGGAGCATCGATCCGCCATATTGCACCCGAGGTGTTTTCAACCATTCGTATGAGAGAGACCGCTTCGACACATTTGTCCGGCGTGCTCACGCACGGCCCGTGATCGCCTTGCGACTGAAAGACTAGCACGCCGGAAACAGCGAAAATGTGCCCCGCGCTTCGGATTCCCAAACACATTGCGGCAGTCTAGTGACACCTCACCTATTGCGTATTTTCAGGTCGGAGATCTTGCGCAACCTAAATGGAAACAGGACCGCCCCACCCTTCGATAGGTAGCCCTGCGGCGGACCACCAGTAGACTGCAAGAAAATCGGAGTCGGCAGGGAGATGGAAATGAAAAAGGGCATTTGTAGGGTATTGCTCGGCTCGAGCGCCCTGATGATCTGTTCGGGCCAGGCCTGGGCGGAAGAAGACAATGCTCCGGCAAACACCGCCGGCGCACAAAGTACCGGGGAAATTATCGTTACGGCTCGGCGAACCGCCGAGCGATTGCAGGATGTTCCGGTTGCGGTCGCCGCATTTGACAGCAGCGCTCTCCAGCGCTCGACTGTACAGGAACTCTCGGATGTCAGGACAATCGCCTCCGGCCTGAACTTCAATTCGGAGGGCGGGAAAAGCACGACGAATGTGAGCTTGCGCGGCGTAGGCCAGCTTCCCGTCGGTCTTACGACCCCAGGTGTTGTAACCTATTTCAACAACATCGCGATTCCCAGCCTTGGGTCGAGCATTCCTACCTACGACATCGCGAATGTGCAGGTTCTCAAGGGACCGCAGGGCACTCTGTTCGGTAAATCGACGCTCGGCGGCGCGATCCTCGTCAATACCGTTCAACCGGACCTGTACGATTTCGGAGGCTACGTGAAAGGCACGTATGGCCGCTGGAACTACTGGGCGATCGAAGGGGCGGTCAACGTCCCGATCGTGTCGGAAAAGATCGCGTTGCGCATTGCCGGCCAGATACGGCGCCAGGACCCCAGGATCCGCTCTCTGGACGCAGACTTCTTCGCGCTGCCTGAAGTGAAGGCCCTGGGCGCTACGGATCCGAAAGCCAACAGCTATCCCGGCTTCGAGAACATCAAGAACGACAGCGTTCGTGTGTCGCTTACAATCGCCCCGACCGAGGGGATCACGAACACGACGGTCGCCGAATATTTCAAGGCCGACGAACTGGCATCCGGTCTCTACCTTTACAAGGCAGATTTCGCGCCGCTCCAGTCGGCCGTTTTCCTGCCGCTCCTTGGTAGCGCCAGTCGGGCTGCCACCGCCGTCCAGCTTGCAAGCCTCGTCGAGGCTTACGCGCAGGCGCATCCTCGCGGCGCGTTCGACGGCGGGATCGACGGAGGCCGGGCTTATCGAAAGTCGATCGCGGTCGTCAACACGACCGACGTTGAGCTGAGCGACAGCTTCTCTCTCCGGAACATTTTCGGCTATCGCAAGAATACGAATGACCAGTCGATCAACACTGCTGCCGTGCCGGTGCTGGATCAGGGAGGCGTAGCGAATCCGTTCCTGGGCGGCCTTGTTACCCAGCCTTTCATTACCTACTACGCCGAACAACGCTATGTTCGCGACTATATCGACAACGACTTCCAGTTCATCTACAAGGGTTCGGGCGGACTGAACGGTATTCTTGGCGTCTACTACAGTGTGGATGGCCCGGCCGGCCCCTCCGGCGACCAGTTTACCGTGTTCTCGTCGCTTGGCCGCGTTCCGCCCACCACCACTCATGTGAAAAATCAAAGCCTCGCGGTATACGGGCAATTTGGCATTCCGCTCACGGATAAGCTGAATTTCAACATCGGCGGTCGCTACAGCTGGGACAAGTCGGAATTCTGCTACAATCCTGGCAATACGGCCACGTTCGCATCTGTTGACTTCTCACAGTGCAAGCAGAATATCGCCGATCGGGTGGGGACGCCGACCGAATTCAGCGACGGTTTCGGACAGGCATCGGTCAAAGACAACTATCCGACATGGACCGTTGGGTTTGACTACAAGATCAGCCCGGATTTCATGGTCTATATCACGAGCCGCCGCGGCGTTCGCCCCAAGAACCTCAATTTCCCGCTGTTCGAATCTCCTCCGGTGACCTGCCCATCCCAGGCGTACTCGATGTCCTGCGTGGATCTGCGTGGGTACCAGACAATCAAGCAGGAACGGGTAACCGATGTCGAGATCGGCGAGAAACTGAGCTTCAATGTGGCCGGTGCACAAGGACGGCTCAATGTCGCGGCCTTCTATTCGCGCTACGACAACGCCACGCAGTTCCTGTCGAATTCCGGCAACTTCCTGTTTCCTCGCGGAACCCTGGACGCGCCGCCCTCCTCGATCATCATCAATGCAGCCGATCTCAACATCTACGGTGTGGAAATCGATGCCAGTGTGTCGCCTGATCGCAACCTGACTCTGGGCTTTAATGGCGCCATCACAAAAACGGACGTGGCAAAGCTGCTTCCCATCAATACGAATGGCGAACTCGGACCAAATGTCGGATCCTTCGGCGCAGATCAGATCAACAGGCTGACACCGACATTCTCCGGTACCGTCACGGCCAGCTGGATTACGCCAGTCCATCCGGCAAATGCAGATGTCATCATCAGCGGCGATCTTTACATGACGGCCGACTACGGCGGCCAGCAAGGCTACCAGCTGAAGGGCTATTCCCTCGCCAACGGGCGTATCGACGTCAAGGGAATTGCCGGCACGGGGCTGGACCTGGGCTTCTACGTCAAGAACCTGTTTGACGTTCAATATCAGGCGGGCGTTTCGGTCATTTTGCCGAATGCCCCATATAACAGCCTCTATCTCGGCCCTCCGCGCACCTGGGGCGTCGAGGCGACCTACAGGTTCTGATAGCCGGAACAACCATGAAGGGGCGGACGCGATCCGCCCCTTTTTGACTTTGAATTATCCTGGAAGCGTCGAGCCCCCCTCGGCAGCACCAGTGTTTTTCCGATACAGGAGAATAGTGGTGAAGACCGGCGGCGTTATCGGTTTGGGATCGATTGGCGGAGGCGTCGCCATATGCCTTCAGCGATCCGGCCAGCTTGCAGCAATCTATGACGTTCAGGCGGCAGCCGCGGATCGCGTTAAGGGTGCACCTCCAATTTCCTCTAGCCCCCGTGCCTTGGCCGAGGCTTCGGACTGCGTGCTGATCGCGGTCCTCAACGGGGAGCAGACCCTTGCAGTCCTCTCCGGACCGGACGGAGTGCTCGCGGCAAACAAACCCGGCCAGACCGTCATTCTGTTGTCGACGATCAATATGGCAGATCTCGCCGGAGCGCAGGCGATGTGCAAGGATGCCGGCGTTATCCTCATCGACTGCGGGGTCACGAACGGACCGAAATCTGCCGAAAACGGCCTCATTTGTATGGCCGGCGGCGAAGACGGTGATCTGGCGGCCGCCAAACCCGTATTCGACGGATTCGCGCAGCAGGTCCTTCACATGGGCGGCCCGGGAGCCGGCATGGCCGCCAAGATCGCTCGCAACACCACGTACTTCGGCTGCATGAGAGCGGGTTACGAGGGGGCAGTTATTGCGCGCAACTATGGCGTCAGCCTCGATCAGCTCACTCTCGCGTTGTCAGGCGACCCGACCGCCGGCGGCGGGCTTGAGGGCGCCCTTGCCATGGCGAGACGTCCCGAAGCGGCTGGGAATGCCGACGAGACGAAGCTACGCGAATATTTCCAGATGCTCATGGTGAAGGATCTGGAGGTCGCGATTGCCGAGGCGGCTCGCTTCGGCGTCCGTCTTCCCATGGTAGAACTGATCCGGGAGAACGCCGCTTCCACATCAGGACTGGAATATCCGCTCGGCCAACCAATCGGCGCCTGAGTGCCCCTAACCAGGCCGCGGGCGACCAATCGGATATGGCTCAGCCCATTCGCCATAGTCGTCGCGCGGTCTGATAGGGGTAGCCGAAGTGCCGACACGCAAGGCGCCGGAAGCAGTGAAGCGAGATGCTTTCGCAGATTTCGTCCGGCGCCGCCGCGCAGGTACTCCCGGCCACCAGGGGCGCGGCCAATGTCTTTCATCGACGCCCCCTGTGAATGCGAGCCAGCGGTATTACCTCAACAACCGGCCAAACCGCTCTGACGTGACTGCGACGCGACAGGGCGCCGGTTCGCAGCGAACGGCGGCCCGGCGCCTATCTTATGGAAGGTTGCGCAGGCCACGCGTTGACGCATTTCCCATCGTCTGATCGCAGCGCGAAACAGGACTAGACGCTTCGGTAAACCAGAATGGCAGCGCACAGGCGAGCGGTCTGGCCAGCGGGGCAAAGAGGATTCGGAGAAGATTTGATGGCGAGCGCACCCACACAGGAAATTCCTCCCCACGTACCGGCCGAGATGGCAAAGTGGTTGCCCTATTTCGCTCGTGAGGAAGTGAAGGAGTGCCCTCAGGAAACGCTCATTCCCGAGATGCACCGCACCCTGGGACCCATTACGTATGTCACCAACATCTTCCCCGGAGACAAGCCCGGCTGGCTGCTCACCGGCTATGATGACACCATGGCCATGCTGCGCGATCCCGACAATTTCACCAAGAACGGCATGGGCCAATGGTCGCAGAGCATCGGCGCAGACTGGTTGGTCGTGCCCACGGAGGTGGATCCTCCGATGCACAGTTTCTACCGCAAGGCCCTGAACCCCCAATTCTCGCCGCAGAAGATGGCCGCGATGAAAGACGAGCTGCGGCGACGCGCAAGCGATCTCATCGGGGCATTCAAAGACCGCGGCCACTGCGATTTCGTGAACGAATTTTCCGAACGCTACCCGATCTTCATCGTTCTCGACCTCCTGGGACTTCCGCAGGAACGGATGGCCGAATTCCTGGTCTGGGAAAAGGAGATGTTGCACACCAATGACTGGCAGGTGCGCAGCAACGCGGTGCGCCAGGTCGTGGCATATCTGCAGTCCGAGATCGATGCTCGCCGCCGTACTCCTCAGGACGACTACATCACCAAGATATTCGACTTCGAAGCCGAAGACGGCCGCAAGTGGAATAACGAAGAGGTCCTCGGCCATTGCTTCAATCTTTTTCTCGGCGGCCTCGACACGGTCACGACCATGCTGGGCAATATCTTCGCACATCTCGCACGCCATCCTGATCAGCAGCAGGAACTGCGCGACAATCCGGATCGAATGGTCCTGGCGGTCGAGGAGTTTCTTCGGGTCTACGGGCCGGTTACGGCATTCCGTATCGCTTCGCGCGAAATCGAGATTCACGGGCAGAAGATCATGCCGGGCGAATATGTTTCGGTCAGCACGCCCGTCGTGAACCAGGATCCGAAGATCCATGAAGACCCAGCGGAGGTCCGTTTCGATCGCAAGGCCGCGCATGTGGCGCTCGGCGGGGGTATCCACAAGTGCCTCGGCATGCATCTCGCCCGGCTCGAACTGCAGACTGCCCTGGAACTGTTTCTGAAAGAAATTCCGCAATTTCGATTCAAAGACGGTTTCGAACCGAAATATTTCGTGGGCAATATCACTTTCGTGCCCCGCCTCGAACTTCAGTGGAACTAAGAGACGCTGTGCGTTCTTGACGCACTATCGGCGCGTGGAACCCGTTCCAGTTACGAAGCCAGCCTCAAGCTGACGCAACGCATGCGAACTGCAGCAAACCGGAATGGCATATTGTGCCATTCCGGTCAGTGTTTGATAGCCGGTTTAAACCAGCCACTTGGGCCGTTCAGACCGTGACCTGCGCACCGGCGCAGGGAATCGGTGTGCACCCCATTTCGTCAGATTTCCCGCGAATGCCAACGCAGGATCGTGGCCTGGAACATGTTGCCCGGCCCAGCCCTCTCCACTTTGGCGGCGGGAGGCGGCTTACGCCAATGTAGACGCCCCGATATGGCGACTGCCAGGAAATTAGCCCGCAAACGTTCAGCTTCTTGGACAGAAGGTGCGCCGACCTTCCTTCAGACAGGTGGGCGTAGCGTGCCAGCATGTTCACTCCGCGGCATGCAGCAAAAAATCTATGATTACATCATTGTCGGCGCCGGATCCTCCGGCTGCGTTCTGGCAAACAGGCTGTCTGCCGATCCCGACGTTTCGGTGCTGCTGGTCGAGGCGGGCCCTGACGACAAGAGTCCTCTGATCAGGATGCCGCGCGGCATCGGCAAACTGCTTGCCCCGGGAAACCCGCATGTCTGGGACTATCAAGTATCCCCGGGCGGGAACGCGTCACACGAAGTGTGGCTCAAGGGCCGAGCGGTTGGCGGTTCAAGTTCCGTCAACGGTATGGTCTATGTCCGGGGCGCTCCGGCCGACTACGACGCGTGGGAACGGGCGGGCTGTCATGGCTGGGGCTGGACGGAAATGGGCCGGCATTTCGTCGAACTCGAGGACCACGCGCTTGGTGCCAATGAATGGCGCGGCACCGGCGGTCCACTGAAAGTCAGTGTTCATCCCGCGGGCGATCCGCTTTGCGAAGCGTTCCTGGAGGCCAGTGAGCAAGCCGGAATTCCTCGGGTCGCAGACATGAACGACATCCCTTCGGTCACCGACGGCGGTATGGGCTATCAGCCGACCACGACGCATAATGGCAAACGCTTTTCGGCTGCGCGCGCATTTCTGAAACCCGTGCGTGGGAGATCCAATCTCGACGTTACGCCCGGCACCGATGTCCTGCGCATCCTGTTCGAAGGCAAACGGGCCTGCGGTATTGTCGCGCGCAAGGCCGGTCAAACTTTCGAGGTGCAAGCACGGCGCGAAGTAATCGTATGTGCGGGTGCGATCCAGAGTCCGAAACTTCTGCAGCTCTCGGGTATCGGCCCACGCCGCCTGTTGGAGGGGCTGGGTATTCCGGTCGTAGTCGATGCACCCGGGGTGGGCGCCAACCTGCAGGAGCACCGATATCTGGGTTTCACTTTCCGGGTTCGCGGCCAAAGTCTGAACCAGCGACTGTCGGGCGCTGGTCTGGTCGCATCGTTCCTTCGCTACCTGTTTGCCTCGAGCGGTCCCCTCACCCATTCGGCGCACGAAGTTGGCGGCTTCATCAAGACAGAAGCGCAGCTCGAGCGACCCGACGCACAAGTGGGCATGGGTCTCTATTCGTTTCATACCGATGAAAAGGGCGCGGTCGTTCTCGACCCATTCCCCGGCCTGACGGTGATCGCCTACTACATGAGGCCCGACAGTCTGGGCGAAGTGAGGATTACCTCGGCAGATCCCGATGCTGCGCCTGCCATCGATGCCAATCACCTTGCGAGCGCCAACGATCGTGAGCGGTTCCTGGCTCTGTTCAGGTGGCTGCGCAACCTTGCCCGGCAGCCGGCCTTGCGGGACTGGATTATCGAGGAAACCGGCGCCACGGCGGGCCTCGAAACCGACGAGGACATCCTCGCGAATGCCATCGGGCTTGGCGGCACATCGTTCCACATCTGCGGGACCTGCCGGATGGGAAGCGATACGGGTGCGGTGCTCGACCCGCAGCTGCGCGTTCGCGGCGTCACCGGTCTACGGGTCGTGGACACATCGATCATGCCGACCATTGTGTCGGGCAATACCAACGCGCCGGCCATGGCGATCGCTCTCAACGCCGCGGAAATGATTTTGCGGCCCCAGCAGGATGATGGACTTTGACTATTCCCTTCACCAGTTTCGATGGTCTTTACATCGACGGCGCCTGGGCCGAAGCCGCCGGCGATCGGGACGACATCCTCAATCCGGCAACCGAGGCGGTAATCGGCCGGGCACCCGTGGGCGATAGCATCGCGGCACACGCAGCCATCGCCGCGGCGCGAGATGCATTCGATAACGGTGTATGGCCCCGCATGGCGATGGCCGAGCGCGCGGAATACCTTCGCAAGATGCATGCCGCATTGGATGGTCGGCGAGCCCAGATCGCGACGCTAATCGTGGCAGAGGTCGGCTGTTCGCAACGCGTCACCCATACGATGCAGGTCGGCAACCCGCTCGACCATCTGCTTGCTGCGCTGAACCACTCGGCACGGGACGACAGTGTCCGGTTACCGATCGACGTGACTCCCGATCCATTTGATCCCCAGGGCCCAAAGAAAATCGGCGGCACGACGGTAGTCCGCGAACCGGTTGGCGTCGTTGCAGGGATTACCGGCTACAATTTCCCTTTTCTGCTCAACCTGGCGAAAATCGTACCTGCCTTGCTGGCAGGCAACACGCTGGTGCTCAAGCCGTCCCCATTTACGCCCTTTTCCGCTCTGCTGTTCGGCGAGATCGCGCAAGAAATCGGGTTGCCCAAGGGCGTGCTGAATATCGTTACCGGCGGACCAGACGTGGGGTCGCTGTTGACTACCGACCCGCGCGTCGATCTTGTCAGTTTCACGGGATCAGAAACCGTGGGCGCTGCGATCATGGCGCAGGCGGCCCCGACCTTGAAGCGCGTTCATCTAGAACTAGGCGGCAAGTCGGCGCTGATCGTCAGGCACGATGCCGATATTGCCCGAACCGCGGCAATGGCCGCCGCTGTCTTGTCGGTCAATGCTGGACAAGGATGCGCTCTGCTCACGCGGCTTCTGGTGCACAACAGTGTGCGGGCCAAATTCGTCGAGGCCGTCTGCGCTGTCGCCCGCCAGTTCAGGATCGGCGACCCCAGCGATTCAACGGTGACGATGGGCCCGCTGATCCGCGAGAGCCAGCGTAGCAAGGTCGAACGCATGATCGCCCAGGCCCGCGATCAAGGCGCAAGGCTCGTTCACGGCGGCGGACGGCCGGCGGGGCTCGACAAGGGCTATTTTACGGAGATCACGATCTTCGACGATGTCGACAACCAGATGAACATCGCGCAGGAGGAAGTCTTCGGGCCCGTCGGCTGCGTGATCGGTTTCGACAGTGATGACGAGGCCATCCGCATCGCCAACGATTCCAGATACGGTCTCAACGGCGGCATCGAGACGGCTGACGCTGCCAAAGGGTATGAGATGGCAATGCAGATTCGCGCAGGCAGCGTCATGCTGAATGGCGGGACCGGGCGGATGACCTATGCGCCGATCGGGGGTTACAAAAGGTCAGGTATCGGCCGCGAGTATGGTCCGGATTGGCTTCACGAATATCAGAACCAGAAATCCGTGTTCTACCCAATCGGTCGCTAGAGCGTTTTCTAATCAGGTGGAACCACCTGATGACTCGGAAAACGCGCCAAACCAGAAGTTTAAAGCGGTTGATCCGATGCAGTCGGATCAACCGCTCTAGGCTGGAAAATTCGCTATCGGCACGCGCAGAGTATTAGGCTGGATGGCTGATACTCCTGAGCGTCCGGGAGGCCCAACAAGGCTTCCCGGACGCTCAGCTGTCAGGCCGATGCGCTATCCCATTGAAGATGAAGATCGGGCACGTGCAAGATGTTGCCGACGTAATAGGGAACTTTGAAGCCGTCCTTGATTCTGAATTCGGGCAGCGTCGTCACAAACTCCTCCACTGCTATCTGCAACTCCAGCCGGGCGAGATGCATGCCCAGGCATTTGTGGATGCCGCTTCCCAATGACATGTGCGCCGCCTTGCGGTCGAACCGGATTTCCTGCGGTTCATCGTAAAATACCGGATCGCGACCCACAACCGGCGAACTGAAGGCCACATAGTCTCCAGGCATGATCTTTTGGCCGTGAATTTCGATCTCCTTGGTCGCGATGCGAAACACGGTGACAGGTGCGAAGGCGCGCAGGAACTCCTCAACAGCCAAAACGATGAGCGAAGGATCGGCTCGGAGTTCGTTCTGCTTTTCCGGATGCGATGCCAGATAGTTGAAGATGTTGCCCAGCAGGGACGTGACCGTATCGAGGCCGCCGATGTAGAGATTGAAGCAGTGCCCCAAGACCTCGTCATCATTCCAGGGCCGCCCGTCTACTTCGAAGTCGAGCACCTTGGTGATGTAATCGTCGCGTGGCTGCTCGCGCCTCGCTGCGATTTCCTCGAGCAGGTAGGCCTTTACCTTTCGCACGGCATTTCCGCGCACTTCCCAGTCGTTGGAATGGAGCAGTTCCTTTTCCCATTTCAGGAACTCGGTCATTCGTCCCTGCGGCAGGCCCAAAAGGTCGAGGACGATGTAGATGGGAAACTTCTCCGAGAAGTCGGCAATGAAGTCGCATTGTCCCCGCTCTCGCAAGGCGCCGATGAGAGACCGCGCGCGTTCACGGACCTGTTCCTTCATTGCAAACATCTTCTGCGGCGCGAAATGGCCGTTCAGCGCCTTGCGGTACTGGGTATGGATCGGCGGATCGGCCTCCGTTGGGATCACGAGCCAGTCTTCACCAATATTCTGAGCCCATTTTCCCATGCCGTTTTTGGTAAAGTTGTCCGGATCGCGGAGCATCGCCTGAACATCTTCGGCGTTTTTCAGCAGCCAGCCGGGTTGATCCCCCGGAAAAATGTTAGTGACGTAAGAGACGGGTGGAAGCTCGGCGTGCATTGCCGGGATCAGAACTTCCTGCGGATTTTCATAGACGACCTTGCGCGCAAAGAGAGGCAGCGTGAACGCCAATTCGGCCGGAACATGGGCGGGGAGCGAGGATTTGGCGAGTGAAGTCATGGTATTCTCCAGAGCTCAACGGAAAGTGGCAACCCTTGCCAAAGATGGGTGCGTCGCCCGCTGCACGGATGCGAATGCGGCGGGGCGGAATATCCGCAGCCAATGGAGGCCACGAAAATGGGCGACGCAATCACTCCGGATCTCGAGCAGGCGATCAGGGACAACTACCGGTTGTGGAACGAAGGCAAGCGCGAAGAGCTCGATGCGCTTTTTCGCTCGCTCGGGCCCCAAGGTTTCACGATCGAATATGTCGGATCCTCCGCAGTCGACGGCCCCACCGCGATGGCCGCCATGTGGAAGGAATACGGGGGCAAATGCACCACCGAACTTCTTGATGTGATAGTCAATGGAACGGAAGGCGCCGCCTATGTCGCCAATCACCTTCAGACCGATAGCGGCACGGTCAGATTGACCAGCCTCGAGACCTACAAAGTTGCCGGCGGCCGGTTGGCTATTAGATACTTCCATCGGACTGCCCGGTAGAAGCTTCCTGGTCCGAATGCGGGTTTTGGGCATCGATCAGTCCGCTGCCTGCATGAAGGCAAGCAGATCCGCATAATGCGGCTGATGGACAAGGCCGCCGCCAGAAATGGAGATGTTCTCACCGGTAATGTAGCGAGCCTCGTCGGACGCCAGGAACGCCACAAGCGCAGCGATGTCTTCAGGTGTTCCGAAATTGGGCGTCAATATATGCCGCTGGATGATCTCCTTGAGACCCGGCACCGTCTTTTCCAGCGCTTCGGTCAGCACGACACCGGGGGCCACGCTGTTGCAGCGAATGTTGTCGCGTCCGTGCTGCGTCGCGATGTACCGCGTCAGCCCAATGATACCGGCTTTGGATGAACCGTAGGCGATACGGGCCAGATCTCCTGCCGAGCCTGAATTCGAGGCGGTATTGATGATCGAGCCGCCGCCACCAGCCACCATGTGCGGAATCGCGTATTTGCATCCGAGCAGGTAGCCAGTGAGATTGATGTCGAGGATCTCGCGCCATATCTCGATCGGGATATCGACTGCGGTCGTATCCTGCGGGCTTTTGACCGGATCCGTCATGGCCGCATTATTGTGAAGTATGTCCAACTTGCCAAAGTGCGCGACTGTCTTGTCGACCATGGCCTTGACCGACTTCGGCGCGGCCGCGTCGAACTGTACGGCGAGCGCCCTTTCTCCCAAAGATGCAGCAGTGCGCGCCGCGGCCTCTTCGGAAACATCTGCGACGACGACCAGCGCGCCTTCCTCAACGAACCGCCGCGCAACACCCGTACCGATGCCGCCGCCGCCGCCAGTCACAATTGCGACCTTGTTTTCTAGCCGTTTCATCTCTCACAATTCTCCCGGACGTGTACGAGGGGACCAAGTTGTCCCCTCGCTTACTCAATAGTTCGCCTCGACGCGGCCGATCAGTAGTTGAACGTCAATTCCACCCCATAGGTCGCCGGTTGCCCGACATAGGCTGCGACAATTCCAAGGGTTCGATAGAGATCCGGGAATCTTCGCAGCAGATACTTGTTGTTGGTGATGTTCCGTCCGTAGACGGCTATTTCGATGTCGGGGTTGTCGAACTGGTAGGCGATCCGGCCGTTGAAGACACCATATCCCGGCACGCGTCCGAGGCTGTTCTCAGTGTCGTAGGCGGCCTTGGTCGCAGCGGATGCCTGATCGGCCGCCCTCACCGCGTCGAAATGCTGAGCCCCAATATAGGAATAGGCGCCCGTAACAGCGAAGCTGCCCGCACCCAGCGGAACCTTCTGGGTCGCGCTGACGTTGAGCTGCTCCTTGGGCAGCTGCAGCAGCGGCAATCCGCTCAGGTCGACAACACAGCCGTTTGTCACGCCCGATCCGTTGGTACAGCCACTGCCCGGGACCACCTGAATTTCGTTAAATGTGCCCTTGACGTACTTGCCGTCCTGAAGCGACCCGTTGAGGCTGACGGTCATACCCTTCCAGGGAACCGCAGTTGCTTCGGCCTCGACACCCCAGATCCGCACCTTGCCGTTGTTCTGGATATACTGCGTAACGCCAATCCCGGGAACGAAGCTGTTGACGATCGCCTGGTTGTCGCTCTTCCAAGTATGGAAGACCGCCGTATTGAAGCGCAGATGCCGATCGAAGAGATCCACCTTCAGACCTCCTTCGACATCCTTCACTTTTTCCGGCGAGAATGCCGGTAGCCCGCCTGCCCGCAGGTTCCAGCCGCCGGCCTTCGCCGCGCCGCGTGTCGCGACATACAGGAAGAGATCGTCCGTTGCCTGCCAGTCGAGACCGAGGTTCCATGCAGGATAGTGGAACTTGGCATTCTGGTCCTGATTACAGGTCGTGGCCGTGACCGGTTCGGTGGGAGTGACCGTGCAATTGATGCCGGTGGGCGTGCCTGCGACCGGCACGTCATAGGGCAGGCCATATATCTGGGCATTGTGCAAAACACTGTCCCTGGTGTCCCACGTGTAGCGGAAGCCACCGACGGCGCGCAGGCTCGAGGTCAGCTCCAGGTAGGCTTGCGCAAACAAGCCGAACGTCTTGTTGGTAACGTCCGCATTGGAATCGCGAATGAGGCCGCCGAAGATCTGGGATCGACTGAACTCGTAGCCGCTTTCTTTCCCGGCGTAGGCACCGGCGATGAAGCTGAGCCCGTCCGTTACGTTACCCGAAACCTGGAGTTCCTGGGAAAGGTAATAGGACCCCGATCCAGCGAAGGTCCCGAGCAAGGGAACCGCGGTACCATCGGTATCGCTCAGGCCGTAGTTCATCGAATGACGATAGCCAGTAATGGACTTCAGATTGAGTTGGCCCAGTTCGACATTAACGGTGCCGGAAAAACCGTATACTTCCAGAGTGTTGAACGGCTGCACCCCATAGAGAGCCTGCGCCTGCGGCGTGAGTCTGCCAATACCTGCCGGCACCGAGGTACCGGTAGCGGTATTGTCCCACCAGTTGTCCTTGGTCAGCAGACCTGCGGTGAGACCCGGTTGAAAGGGAGCAGGGACAATTGCGGGATTGAAGGTCCAAAGAGCAATCTGCTGCCCGCTGTTTCGCTGGCGGTTCCAGTCGCCGGAAAGAGTGACGTCCCAGCCATTGCCAATGTACTTGAGTTTACCGCGCAGGAATTTGCTGTTGTTGTCAGCAAAATCCCGACCTGTAAGTGGATTGTTCCCGTAGCCATCGCGATCGTTGATCGCGCCGCTGACGCGGATCGCCAGCCCTTCGGCCAAGGGGAGGTTGATCGTGGACTGAACACCGAGGTTGTTGTAGTTCCCAAACTCCGCCTTGAATCTGCCTTCGCGTTGGTCGGTTGGATCCTTGGTGATGATGTTGATAGCCCCGCCGGTCGTGTTCCGCCCGAAGAGCGTGCCCTGAGGTCCACGCAGCACCTCAAGGCGCTCGACATCCTGGATGTCGGTCATGCCGGTCGAAGGGCGCGGAATGTAGACACCGTCGACGTATGTCGCCACTGCCGGATCGTTGGCGAGGATCGGTTGAAGGTTTCCTTGTCCGCGAATGGCCACGAACACGATGCCATCGCCGCCCGCCGAACCGCGGCCGATCACCAGGCCGGGCGCCGTACGTTGAAGATCCACGACGTTTTCGACTTTGGCAGTCGTCAGTGCCTGGGAACTGAGCGCCGTTACCGCAATCGGCGTGGTCTGAAGACTCTCCTCGATCCGGCGAGCCGTAACGATGATGTCCTGGATCCCGGTAGTTTCGTTTGATTGTGTTTGCTGCGCGTGTGCGGGTTGCCCCCACGCAGCAATCAACGCGCCTGTCGCTATAGTCGCCAGTATGACAGCCTTGGTCATCCGTTCCTCCCACGTCGTTTTTGTTTTGCTCCGTGCCTGTTTCGGCACGTTGACGCGGGGGGGAGCCTAAGCGCGGGGGATTTTCCTCCATAGTGGTTGCGGAGTTAATGACTGCGGCGCGACATGTTTTGGCCGTCGCTCGATATGTTCAGGCGTCTGTCAGTGAACCTGCCGCGGCTGGCAGCGAAAGTCCTTGGGCGTTTGGCCGGTCGCCACACGGAACGCGGCCGAAAAAGCCGAGGTGCTGCTGAAGCCGCAGCGCCAGCTGATCTCCTTGATCCGCGTGCCGTCGCCGCGCAGCAGTTCCTTGGCGAGAGCAATCCGGCTGCGCGCAACGAATTCCCCCAGACTTACGCCAGTACCGTCCTTGAACACGCGCGCCACGTGCCGCACGCTCATATTGCAACCACGAGCGATGTCAGCAACTCCGAGCGGCGCCGCCAGATTATCCATCACATAGTCGACGATATGGCGCACTTGCCGTGTACTACGTGGGCTGCCGGCGCCGAATTCCTGTGTACTCACATGCCGAACGAGTTCCACGGCAAGTCCCATGAGCATGGATTCGATCAAGGCCTGGCTTGCGAATCCGGGTACACGAAGCTCTGCCGCCAGCCCCTCGAAAAAGCGCCTCATCGCGATATTTTGAACATCGGCACAAGGTTCCAGCCCGTGGAAGGGGCGTTCGCCATCGAAAAGTTCTTCGAGGAAGGCCTCGCCGAGCGCGACGCAAACGAGATGACGTTCCTGCAGGGCCGGCTCACCCACGTACTGACGGTGAGGCGGCATGTAGAGCATGTCGCCACTCGCCACGAACCCGTCCGAACGCCCCATCGAAAGCATGCTGCGACGAGGCTGGGTATTGAGGGAATAGTCGAGGTAATGCTTTTCAGGGCTGAACACGCCGCTGCAGGGCCGCACCCAATTGAAGTGCCGGATATCGACGCGGGCATCGTTCACCGATGCCAACGCTTCGATGTAGAAATCATCGACGCCGAACCTGTCCTGGCCGGTCCAATCGCTCTCCGGACGAAACATCGTTACCTCTGCCTCTTCTCTTTTTTTATGAGGGCATCAGATACCTGTGCCGCCTCCAGTTCCTCTATCTTCGGGTAGGTCGTCAAGATGCCCGAAAGTGCTGTCGGCAATTTATCCGTTGGCCCATGCGCGACACGATCTGGCCGAGTGACGGCATTGGCCGTGGATGGCGGAACGTTTCCCGGGGACTAGGCTGTTCTCGTCACAACGGGGAGACCTATGCATAACCTTTCGGTCAAAACCGGGTCCGTGCGATGAGAGCTCCGGACCCAGTCAAATCCGCCGATCGCTACCCTTGGTATGTGCTTGGCATCTTGACACTATCGCAGACTTGCCATGGGATCGACCGCGCGATCATCGGTCTGGTGCTCGCACCGGTAGGCAAGGAATTCTCACTCACCGACGGTCAGCTTGGCATTCTGGCCGGGTTTGCATACGGGATATTCTTCGCATTGGCCGCGCTGCCTTTCGGCATCGCGGTGGACAGCCTGAACCGGCGCAACCTGATGGCGATCGCACTCGCGCTTTGGAGCGGCGCAACAGCGCTATGCGGTCTGGCATCCGGTTTCTGGACGCTCCTACTCGGCAGGGCCGCGGTCGGCACCGCAGAAGCTGCCGGCTCTCCCACCGGAATGTCACTCCTTAGCGACTATTTCGGCGAGGAACGGCGGGCGACGGCTATCGGCATATGGTACCTGAGTTCGGGCATCGGTCTTGCCCTCGCCTTCCTGATTGGAGGGGCCATCGTTCAGGTCGGTGGGTGGCGATGGGCTTTTGCCGCAGCTGGACTGCCCGGCCTTGTTTTGGCGCCGATCCTGTTCCTGACCGTTCGTGAGCCGCAGCGAGGCGCCTACGACGATCCGGTGCCTGCACGGCCAGCCGAGGGCCAGCCCGGTCTTGCCGCACGCATCCTTCAACTCGCCGCGCGGCCGGGACTGTTCTTGTGCATAGCCGCCATCATTCTGATTGCGGCCGGCATCTACGGGATGAGCACCTGGCTTACGACGTTCCTCATTCGCGTTCATGGTATGCCGATCTCGCGCGCGGGCGTCACCATCGCCATTGCTTACGGCGGCCTCGGCTCGGTGGGCGGTTTCCTTGCCGGGTGGGCAATCGATCAGATAAATCGCCAGCGCGGCGGCTTCGATCCGGCAAGAACCGCCCTCTTTGGCGCGGTGATCCCCATTCTTACTGCCCTGACCGGGATCGGCACGGTGGTCGTTTCACAAACTGGTCCCATGCAAGCGCTCCTCATGGCCTGCGGCTTCCTGAGCGCCTCCTACAACGGCCCGATCTATGCGGTGATCGTCACGATAGCCGGCCCGCGCCTGCGCGGTCTTGCCGTATCGCTTGTGCAACTTGGCGCAAATCTGATCGGTGTTGGCGCCGGGACCTATCTGATCGGAGCTGTCAGCGACTTCGTGGGCGGGACCGAGGGAGTCGCATGGGGCATCGGGACGGCTATGCTGTTCACGTTTGCCGGTGGACTGGTGCTGTTGCTGGCATCGCGGTCCATTCGCCGCGCGCAGAAGAAACAAATCGCCTAAAGAATTATGGCCCGGCTCGTGCGAGCCGGGCCATTCCCGAAAACTTGAAATCTCTGTTCCCTATTGGGCCGCTTCGACGCGATCGCGGCGCCGGGCCTTGGCGGCCTCGATCCCCCTAAAGAGCGCCGTGGTATTGCCTGCGCCGGCATAGAACAGCGTGAAAAGGGGAATGAAATCGAGCTCTTCGTCAGTGAACTCCCCGTTGATCAAGGCGCCGTTCATCTGAATTTCCACGAGATCAGTGCGGCCGAGCATGGCTGTTGCACCGAGCACGAGCAGACGCTTCTCGCGCATCGACAGGACATCGCTTGCCCAAAGGTTGGCGAACTGATTACCGACGATCTCCTGGTTGAACGATGAGTTCCGGAATGGCAGCACCATGTCCGAGGAACCCGGCCCATAGACCTGATCAAAGGTTTCGAGACCCTTTTGCCACTGTGTTTCGTCGATACTCATGCCTTTTCTCCCAATACTGCTTCAAGGCCGACAACCGCCAGGTCGGTGCGGCGGGTCAGTTCGATAAGCGGAAGCGAAATCCCGTAGCTCTGCGCAAGGTCGATCGCGGCGTCGAGATCCTTCACCATCAGTGAGCGGGTATATTCGCGCACCGCCGCTTCGCTCTTGCTCGACGACGGGTCGTCGCGAATGGCCAGCATCAGCGGCCCCCCTACACTGTCGGAACTGGCCTCGATCACCTCGTTGAGCTGACGGATGTCGACGCCGGCGTTGCGGCACAATATCGACGCTTCGTATCCTGCGCGAAGTCCCCCAAAGACAATGACGTTTCGTGCAATCTTTGCAGCCATGCCGGAACCTGGACCGCCCATATGGGCAACGTGCTTGGCAAAGCCGTCAAGCACCGGCCGAACCCGGTCAATCACTTGATCGCTGCCGCCCACCAGACAGACGAGCCCGTGTTCGCGCGATTTCGGGCCGCCGGTCACGCCGCAATCCACCAACTCCACTCCGGCTTGCTCCGTAAGCCTGCGGATGGCGTTCAAGTCCTCGATCGAGACGGTCGCCACGAGAACGACGGTCATGCCCGGACGCGCCCGCGCAAGCACTCCATCGGGGCCGGTGAGCACGCTGATCGTCTGCTTTGCATCGACGACAGCGATGACGATCACGTCGGCCTGCTCGGCAACAGCGGCAGGGGAGCTCTCTACCGCGGGCACGCCGTCCAGCGTATCGGATGCATCCGGCCGGATGTCGTAGACTGCCGCGAGTTGCTTAGATCGTGCCAGGCATATGGCAACGCCGGCACCGATCTGACCCAACCCGATGACTCCTGCTTTTCCCATTTTCTACCTCTCATGCGCGGCGCCTCGGCCACTTGATCGACATGTTTCAAATCGTGGCATAGCTGGGCCGTCGACGTCATCCTGACAGCTGCCCGTTGGCCGAAACGCGACAAATTTACAGCTTCTCACGATGCATTTGCTTCGGCGGGGAGGTTTGTTGCGGCGCGTAAATATAGAAAGACCGCCAAAACCAGCACAAATGCTGTTGCCGCCATGCTGAGCTGCAACCCGCCGGCCGCAGCCTGAAGGCAGGCTCGAGTCATCGAACCTCCCGCGGCGCCCACGCAATCGCTCGCGTAACCGGCCCCATAGCGCCAGGCGGCAAGGTGATCGCTGAGATAGCCCAGGAGCACTGACCCCAGTCCAAGCCCCGCCACGGTCTGGCCGAAGGAATGAAGTGCCGCTGCCGAAGCGCGCATCCTGGGTTCGACGAGGGATTGGGTTATTGTCATTATTGCGGGCGTGAAGGCATAAAGCAGGGCCGTCGCACCAAACAGGAAGCCCACGAGCCAGCGCCAGTCGTCCTGGTAGATAGCGAGCAGATAGAGTGGAAAGGCTAGAGCAACGGCCGCCGCCGGTGCCCAGCCTCCCCAACGCAGGTCGCGGCGAAGAAGGCTCGCGATGACATATCCGCCGCTTGCCTGTCCCACCATCGTGGCAAGGCTGAACGACAATGCAAAGACGAGCCCGGCTTGCGACAAGGACAATTCATATCGCCGTACAAGCAGCGGAATCAGGAAGAGGTTGGTACCGAAGCCGACCATTCCTACAAATCCGCTCCCGGCGGTAAGGAAGAGGAAAGCGGGCGAACGGCCCAGCCTGCGCAGAACAGCGCCGAATTTTGGCGTATCGGCGCTCTTGCCGGCATCGATCCGAGCGGGCTCAGGGATCGTCGTTATCAGCATGCCCGCCAGAAGAATCCCGGGCAATCCAACGCAGACCAGGGCAAGGCGCCAGCCAAATGTCTGGGCGACCGCCCCTCCCGCAATTGCGGCAACCGCGCCGCCGATAGGGACCCCCAGCGCAATGAGCGAGAACACGACCGCCCTGCGGCTGGCCTCAAACCTGTCGGAAATCATGGAAACGAGGGCCGGCGTGAATCCTGCCTCTCCCACCCCTACTCCCATGCGGCAGATCAGGAGCTGAACGTAGCTCCCCGCCATGCCGGAAAGAGCCGTCATCAGCGACCAGATGACAGTGACGGCCGCGATGATCTTCACTCTGCTATACCGCTCGGCAAGACGGGCAAGTGGAATTCCAAGGACTGCGTAGAAGAGCGAGAAGGCCAATCCTCCAAGCATTCCAAGCTGGAGATCGGTGAGCTTGAGATCGCGGCGGATCGCCTCGCCAACCACCGCGATAATGGTGCGATCGATGAAATTGAGCATGTAGATTCCGCCCAGAAGCAGCAGAAACCAACGGTCACGCATCGTGAAACTGGACATAGGTTTGGCAGCTCTCCCTAGGCGGACTTTTTGCCTCGCATGAGACAGGTAGAACACTTTTTCTCTCAAGTGTATCATTTTTCACTTGATCGACGGCAAGACCTGCGCCACCACGCCGCCAACCTTGATTGAGGGGATCTTATTGCATGAAGAAGATAATCATCGCACTCATGGCACTTGGCCTGTCCGTTCCTGCGCTTGCCGACGGAGCAGCGGTAAAGCGGAACGACGCGGTCTATTCCGCGAACGGCACACGGATCGGCAAAGTTGAGCGGGTCCTGACGGATAGCGACGGTACCGCGACCGCTGTGCGCATCATCTTCCGCGGCAAGTTCATCACGATCCCTGTCGCCACGCTGACCGCCGGTGAAAAGGGCGTCACAACGAGCATGTCGACCGACGACATCAAGAAGCTCTAGGCGGATTTACCGGTCGGTCTCGCCGCGAGCCATGACTTTTTGAGGCGAACGGGCCGAGGCTCTTGCCAGCAGGTTCACGCAAGATCGGCGATGGCGCGAATGGGCCGGCTGATGCCGTCCCATTCGAGATGGGCTGCATGCATCCTCTGAAGCGATGCTTCCATGGCTCCCGACAGTTCCATCAATTCGATGAACCCCCCGTTGGCGGCCAGGGTATCGAACAATGCAAAGCGCTCACCCGAAGGCATCGTGCCGCTGAAAGCGATTTCATGACCTTCGGCCGAGAGCCGCTGAACGCCCTCCTCGTAGGGAATCCGCAGCATGACGTGATGGTAGCCCTCTCCGCTGCGATCCAGCATCTCGGTGAAGACGGATGGTCTCTCGTTCGTCTGCTGAAGAAGTTCGATCAGCAGGCCGCCGGAAAACCCGAAGGCGACCTTCAGTGCAACTTGCGTTGGCTCGCCTCGATAGATCTGGCCCGGTAACACCGGCACGTCGAAGACAAAAAAAGGTCCTGCCTTGATGACCCTCGTCCAGTGGTCGAGCGCACGGTCCATGTCGCGTACGACCTGGCATAGTTCGAGAATCGAGCCATTGGGTTGCATCAGCCCTTACTCCACTTCGCTGCGGCGGTCCGCAGCCCGTGACTGCGGGCCCGGTCAACCAATTGCCTGCGCCGCAGCGCGATATCCGAGGGCGGCAGCCGTCCTTCACCATCCCCAAGCGTCGCAAGATCGACGACGCGCACGTCGCGGATGAATGCCGCAGGATCGCTTCCCTCCGGCACGCCTTGCCAGCGCAGCAATACCCAGCCTTCCCCAAGCCCTGCGGTGTCGATCCAGTTGGCGATACCGGCATCCACGCCGGCGAGGACATAAGTGATCGTGCCGTCGGCGGAGGGCGCAACCTGTGAGCTAGCAAGACTTACCGTGCGCAGCATTGGATCGGGCGATATTGTCCAGGGGTCGGCAACCTGGATACCCGTGTAACGGCTTCCTGCTGGATCAATGGTGATGAGCAGCCCCTCGCCGTCCCCGAGCGCGAAACGACCTCCTGCAAGATAACCCCAGTCACCATCCCGCCCCTGAGGTCCGACTAGCCGATTGGGCTGCGGATACCCGAGAAAGTCGTCCTTGAAGCGCGACCAGAATGTCACCCAGGCTGGCATGTCGGCAATGATGGCGCGGGCGATATCCTCCTCGCTGCGTGGCATCGATGCATGCAATTGGTCGAGACGACTGACCCTGACTTCGGCGGGTACCTGTTCCCAGCCGCATTGGCTGTCGCGCGTGTAGACCTGAATGCGCGCACCACTCTCGGTTTTCAGATGGGCCGGCCCGCCGTCCCCAGGGCCCACCGTGACCGTCACGCGCCGACTTGAATCGCAGAGCGGCAACAGGTCTTGAAGAGTGAGCGCACCGAGATTTCGACCGAGGCCGGCATGGTGTTCGGGCTCGACCTCCGCAACGATGCTGAATTGGGGCGGATCGGCGGAGAAGCGGATTTGGACCGCGTACCCGCCATCGCCGTCGATCGGAATCTCGCGATTGATATTATCCGGATTATCGATCGCGACGGCGGCGCCGGGAAATATGTGACCGAACCAATCCCGAGGCGCATTGCTGATATTCCACACGACCTTGGGATCGGCGGGATCGCCGTTAGCTTCCCGCATAGCAAGGCCGAGGACCCATTGATCCAGCGCACGATCGAGGCCAATTCGCCCATCGAGCGTCTTTGATAGCGGATCGCCAAGCAGAATCTGCCGTGCGCTTTCGCGCGCAGCGCGAACGTCAGGCCGTTCGATGAGGCGCAGGGCCAGCCGCTCGGCTGAAGCCTGATCTTCCGTCCATAGCGGATTGACCGTCATGATATCGTTCCCACCCTACCGCCTTCAGCGAAGATCGTGCTTCCCGTAGTGTAGCTGGAGGCATCGCTAGCAAGCAGGATGGCCGCCCCGACAGCTTCGTCCGCGGCACCGAAGCGCTTGATGGCGTTCCGCTCTGCCAGCCCCAGACCCTTGTGGATTTCCGCTTCCTGCCCATCGGGGCTCATGGAACCGACGCACAGACAGTTCACGCGCGTGTGCGGGGCCTGCGACTTGGCAAGTTCCCTCACCAGAAAGTGGAGCGCTGCTTTCGATACTCCATAGGCGACAGCCGGCGGGATGGGCGTGAAACCGCCGCAGCTTTGCACCGAGATGATACTACCCTTCCCATGTGCCTTCATGTCGGCTTCGGTCAGTTCGGCCAGCCACCAGGTCGCCATGACGTTGACGTCGAACGCGGTGCGCCACACTTCGTCGGTGTTCGCCCAAAGCCCGCCATCGGCGGCATATACGACCCCGGCTGCAGCATTGTTGAAGATGATGTGGATCGGACCGAAGGCTTCGCGTGCGCAGGCCACGAGCCGCTCAAGATCACTCCTTTTCCCGGCGTCCGCGACAATGGCGGCAGCGCGGCCGCCGCCGGCCGCATTGATCTCTCCTGCCAGCCGTTCGAGACGATCCCCCGAACGGGCGGAGATCACCACATTCGCCCCCAGTTCGGCGTAAGCCCGCGCAACATGTTCCCCCACTCCCGGACCAACGCCGGTCAGGATTGCAGTGCGCCCGTCAAGGCGGAAACGGTCGAGAATGCCCATGGTCTCGTTCCCCAGGTCAGGCCTATGAATGGTCGAAAAGATGGCCGTAGCGCGTGTAGTATCCGGCAAGGCGCGCGTGTACCTCGGCCGGATCAATCCCGAACTGCTCCGGACTGTGCCGATGCCTCCCCAACCGGTTCGCTGCAGGATTCTCGGCAAGAAAGCGGGCGATGCGATCGCGGTGCTGCACCGAAAATGGCAGATCGAACCGGCTGTAGATGTGTTCGATTGCAGCCATTGGATCGCTGACGACATCGCGGTGAGCAAGGTCAACGATGCGACCTTCCAACGCCGGATCGCCCGACCGTGCTTCTGTCGCGCGCGCCATCGCCGCACACCAGGTGTCGACGACCGATCGCCCGATTGCCGCCAGGTCGTTCGCGCCGCCCACAGCAGCAAGGAAACCTGCAATCATGCTCGAGAGCGAGGAGAAGGTGAGAACCGGATCGCGGTGGGTCCAGACCAGCATCGCGCCGGGATAGGCCTGCAGCAGGCCTGGCAGGTCCATCAGATGCTGCGGCGACTTCAGCGTCCACCGTCCCTTCGGACCTTTCCACTGGAATTGCTGCAGCATTCTCCGATGCGTGCGATATTGCCCGTCGGGCACGGTTTCCTGCAGCCAGCGCGCAAAATCGGGAACACCGAGTTCGGCCGGAAAATTGGTGCTGGCGAAATGCAGCATCATCCCGTGATTGCATTCACCGGGCTGGGTACAATCCATCCGTTGGATGTCGGCCAGCTGCGGGGCATGCTTAAGCCAATTCTCGTAGATCGCCTGGACCTGGCCGATGCGCGGATCACTCTCGAAATTTGCTTCTTCAGGAGCGGGCCAGGGAATATACCATTCCCACTCGCGCGGCGCCCTCGCGGACGGATCGAGACAGAGCAGATCGTAGGTGATCGTTGTCCCTGTGCGCGGCAGACCGCAGACTATGAGAGGGTCGCCGAGATCCTGCTGCGTAATCTCCGGGTGGCGTTTCTCATCCTCGATGTAGCGCAGCCGGGTCGCCAGCAGGCCGACAATCTTCTCACTTACTGTCTGGCGCAGTTGCGGCGGCGGATCCATCGTCTCCACCGCCTCGACCAGACGTTGAAAGCCGGCCATGAACGAAAGGTCATTTCCGAAATCCGTAAGGCCCGTGAGATCGCGCGCGCGCGCGATCAGGGTTTGCGGTTCCAAAACCGCCGCTTCACAAGAGCCCGCGTTCATGCAGGCCGCTTTTCACGGTGCTGCGCCATTGCCGTACTTCTCCCAGGTGCCGCGATCCGGTATGGAATCCGGTCGCTCAGGCCTTGTCTTCGACCGGTGTCAGGTTCTTCATGAAAGCAACGAAATCCGGACCCAATTCAGGGATTGGCAAACCCAGACGTTCCGCGAGGTAGAGCGTCATGAAGTTGTCATTCAGCGACTTGTTGGTCTCAGGAATATTGCCGATACCAACCTGGCGGTCGAACGCGCCGATCGCCACCAGCGCCATGCGCAGTGCGACGACGATATCGTAGTATTCAAGGTTTCTCGCCGTCTGCCGGGTGGTCTCCTCCCAGATCGCGATCGTTTCTTGCTTGCTGGGCAGCCCTTCAAGCCGGGTAATGCCGAACCGGCGACCGAACAGGTCGTCGAAGTAAAGCCACCATGCGAGGTCGAGCTCGGCCGGTCCTAACGCTGCCAGTTCCCAGTCGATCAGCGCGTTGACGCGGCCATCGGGCGCGAACATGACGTTGGACGGTGTGGGATCGCCCCACAGTACGTTGACGGCCGCATCTTGCGGCATGTTGGCGCGCACATAAGCCATTGCCGTATCGACAATGGGCATTGCCCGCCCGCGTCCTGCGGCCTTGTGCCACGCTTCCAATGCACCGACGTATTGATCGAGGCCCGGCTCACCGTTTTCGGGTTGTGCGAGGAATTCGAACCCGTCGCGCCAGTCAATACTCGCCAGGCTGGCAAACGCCGATATGGCATTGGTAAAGGCCGCGCGCCGCTGCTCCGGCGCCATGTCGACCAGCCAGCCTTCAAGATTGTAGTTCGGCGTCTGCTTGGCGCATTCACCCGCCACTTTGCCCATCACGAGGAAAGGCAGGCCGAGAATCTCGGGATCGAGGTGCATCCCGATCCATGGCGGAACGGGGAGATCTCCGCGCGCATCGAGCGCGGCCATCATTTTCCCCTGAAGGGCCAGACTGCTGCCGAAGACGACTTCCAGGTCCATCGGCTGGCGGCGCACCACAAGTGTCTGCGCCTGGGGGCCTGCCTCGTCGACATAGTCGACCTCCACGAAGAAGATGTCGGCAGAGAAGCCCGCCCCCAATGTCACGTCGAGGGGGCGAACATGGATCTGGCGCCATTGCGGTTTCTGCCCGGCCAGCCAATCCTGCAACTGGACGGTAATGCGATCGGGGGTCAGCACGTCCATGATCACAGTCCCTTTGCAGCCAATGCGCGCTTCAGTTCGCTCGTGAGAGGACCCATGTCCTTGGGGGAGGAGCCGTGCAGTAGGATTTCGTCGGCGCCTGCATCAAGGAAGGACATCAGCTGATCGGCGCACTGCGCTGCCGTTCCCACTGCAGCCCCCTCGTCCAGCCACTGCTGGGGTATGAGACGGCTTACATCGACGAGTTCCTGACGCGTATAGGCCTGGTCGGCGGGCTTTCCGTTGAGCCCTGCAATCTTGGGGTGGGCGCGGATGTCGTCGAGCACCTTCTTGTCCCAGCCGTTGATGTCGACGATCAGGTCGCCAAAACCGGGGAGTTCGAAATAGGTGATCGCGCGCCCGCCGACGACGGCCTCTTCCTCGTCCTTGGGCAGATCGGGAGCGACAATGATATTATGGTAGATGCGCACTGACATCGGGTCGCGCCCTGCCTTTTCCGCGGCCTCGCGGACGATTCTGGCGCTGTTCTTCACGCCCTGCGCCGAAACGAAGGGGTGAAGCAGCACGCCGTCGCAGTGCTCGCCTGCAAATTCGAGGCTTTTTGGCCCGATCGCCGTGAAAATGATCGGCGGGGGCGTTCCTCCGTGGCGATCGGTCAGGTTGATGGCCGGAAACTTGCCGAGTATGCCGTCGTAATCGACCTTTTCACCGGCCCAGAGCCGGCGACAGATCGTGATCAGATCGGCAAGCCGCTCCATCGTGATGGGCGGGGATCCGAGCATCTTCATATAGGCCGGTACCGCGCGGGCGAACATGAGGCGGAAGCGTTCCCCGCTCATCGCTTGCATCATGTCCGCAACGCTTGCAGTCACCAGCGGATGGCGCATCGTCGCATACATGGTTCCCGTTATGCGGATCTTCGATGTGGCCTCAGCCACAGCGCCCGAGAGCACAGCCGGTTCCTTGAGCGCATAGCGTTCGGAGATCCACACGCACCCCAGGCCGATCCGCTCGGCTTCCCGGGCTTCTTCGATGCCGCGCCGCGGGTCGTTGACACGCCCCGGCAGAATATACGTGCCGAACCTGTCGAAAAGCGCCTGTGCTCCCGGTTCCACCGCCAGCGTCATTGAAATCCTCTCAGTTCGTTATGCGCCGCAGATTTGCGGCCGCGACTTTGATTGCAACCTGTCAAAAGACAGGCTCGGGATGAACCTCGACATAAAGACGTGTCAGCTTGAGCGAGGCGATCCTCCATGTCCCGGCCTGGCGGACGTAACGCTCCGTGTAATGACCAAATCCGGTGATGGATTGCGCGCCGGGTATTGGGCTCTTGCCCGGCGCCCAGACGACGCGGTCCTGCATAGCAGTCACGACGTTCGCCTCATCCCCTTTGAGATCGATCTCAGAGGAATGAACCTGATGGGCCGACCGGGCATCCGCCACTGCAAACCGCACCTGGTCGAGTATCGCCTCATGGCCGGTGATCGGCGCGTGTCCGGTATCCTCCTGTACGTCCATCACCGCGTCGCTGGTAAAAAGGTCGATGAACCCCTCCCAGTCCTTGGTATCGAGCATGCGGCAGTAGCGCGCCTTGACGTTGCGGATCGCCTCGTAATCGAGCAGCATCGAAAGTGCATCGTTCATCGCATCCGTCCTTCACCAGATGATGCGGGTATGCGCTCGCAGCGCCCGCTCGCGGATTGCCTCGGCGCGTTCGCGCGGTGCCACCAAAACGGTGCCTGCCGGCAAATACTGGCGGACCTCGTTCAATTTCACCTTCTTCATGCTGGGGGTTGGACGCTCGTCAGTGTTGAACCACCGTCCCTGCACCGCGCCGCTGGAATAGCCCGAGGTATCGAGCCAGTTGTGCACGCCCGGGTCGCGCGCGGAAATAACAGCCCGAAAGACGCCGTCGACGTCGACCACGGCCTGCGCAGCATTGAGGCTGGACTGATTGTGATACCAGTCAGTCGTTTCGTAGAGCTCGTTGGTCAGGATCAAGGACCAGTACCCGACCTCCTTCGGGATCCGCACTTCGGTTATGAGGGCCTCGTCCTCGGCGAGTTCGTAGGCGCCTTCATAGTACGACTGCCGAGCAAGACCCGTCATCTGCGAGAAATCAGCCACTTTCAGAGTGTTGATCAACCCTTCGTCCCGCAGCTTCTGGACCTTGTCGGGAAATGCCATCGCACATACCGCCGCCGTCATGGGAATCTCCGCGAACCGGTGCGCGAGCTGGGCGAGGCTTGGTCTTCCCTTGGCGGCATGTTCGGCATCCAGGCGGACGATGCCGAAGCGAGGCTCGCGCTCACAACCCCAGTCGCAGGCCACGATCCTCACCATCAACTTTTCCGTCTCGGGCTTGAGCTCCCACCAGTCGCCGTCATAATCGGCGGGACGCTGCGGCGAGAGGATAACGTCGAAACTGCCGTCAGGCGCAATCCGCAGGTCATCGAAATCATTCGCATCCTGGGCGGGATGATGCTTCCCCGTGCGGAGCGTGTCGGGACCGAGCTGGGCCAGGATCATCATTCGCGTGGTGCCGCGATCGCCGCGAATGCGGTAAGTGCCGCCCTTCTCGATCAGCGCCGCCTTGTAAATGGTGTCTGCGTTGGGCTGGAAGATGTTCTGGCAGATATTGAGTTCGGGGACGAAGATCGGATGACTACGATCGTGCATGATCGCATCGTTCGCGGTCCTGAGCACTCCGGAGAGCAAGAGCCGCATCGATTCCTGCATGACATGCGGATCGCTGCGGAGACGCTCGGGAATGCGATCGCGCATCTGCTGACCCAGCGGACGAAGCTGGTCGAGAAGGTCTTCCCATTCGAATACGCCGTTATCGCTCATATCGCTCTCCACCTTTCTGCGACCGATCCATGCTGCACCTTGGGTCGCTCCGCTTTCCGGCATCGTCGTCAAGGCCGCGATTGTCGTCATCCCCGCACGAACCTCGCGCCTAGTCAGTGACAAGCAGCGCGCGCAGCGCCGCGCGCTGTTCCTCATCGATTCCGGCAGCGGCAAAATAACCGTCGACGCCGCCCCACCGGCTCTCCATCTCGTCAAAGGCGCGCGCGAGGAAACTGTCCTGAACGCCGATCAGCACCGCGACCATTTCGTCGGGCGGCACGAAGCCGAACGTCTTTTCAAGGTCACGCTTGAGATGATCCGACATGCGCAGATTTTCCCCGAAGACATCGGACTTGCGGTAATCTTCGGCAATCACCGCTCGCGGAACGCCCAGAAGTTCCAAGAGTAGTCCCACGACGACCCCGGTCCTGTCCTTGCCGGCCGTACAATGAACCAGCATCGGTGTTTCGCGGGAAAGAAGTGCCTCAACCATTGTCGGCAAATGGCGCAGGAAAGCCTGGGGCATCAGGCCATAGTTATGCGCCATTACTTCCGACGCGCGCGAGGCACTCGGCTCCTGCCCGAGCGATGCCCACATATCCTCCCCTTGCGCGCGCAGGTCGGTATTCATGTCGAGATTGAGAAGCCTGCAATCCGGTCCGCACCAATCGTGTGGTGCCGATTGACGTTCAATGTCCGAGCGCAGATCCGCAACGCTGCGAAAACCAAGCCTCACCAGTTCTTCGCGGTGATCTTCCACGAAACTGGCCGGCCCCTCGGACCGGAAAAGAATGCCGTGCCGAACCCTTCGGCCGTCTGAGGTAGGCGTTCCGCCGATATCGCGAAAGTTCAGGCGGGATAGCGCGAGGGTCATCGTCTCAGCCCTCCACCGGGGGGAAGCTCGGGATCAGCGTTCGCATTTGTGCAAGCAATTCTGGAGACATCCAGACATGTTCAACGAAATGCCCGAGCGTTGGGCGCTCGTCGGTATAGACATAGCGCAGCATGTCTCCGACCGCGCCTTCGAACACCACCGGGTGGCGCTCCTGATCGATCGAGCCCAGATGCGCTTCCCAATTCGCCATTGGCCCGCCGATCCGGGTCGCGATATGATGGAAGCGGATAGCAAGCTCATCCCCTTGCGGCAGGAAATCCCTGAACAGCGGCGCAGTGTCGCCCACCGGCTCGATCAGTTCGATTTCGACGCCCCCCACGACCGCAATGGCGATCTTGAGCACCGGCTTGCCTGTGGGATCTTCCCCTGGCTGGATGTTGCACATCTCGAAGAAGCCGGGCGTACCGTATTCCTGCTTGAGCCTCGCCATGGCAGTGGGCAGGTCATTGGTGACGTAGGCGACCTGACTGTGCAGGCTGTTTGGCCGGGCGAACATGCAATCCTCCTGATGTTAGGCTCCAGACTGGCGGCGAAATACCCTCTCGCACCTGCCGTCCGGTCAGTTGGCCGACATCTTCCCGCCATCGACGACGAGCGTGTCACCGGTGTGGTATGCTGCCATGTCGCTCGCCAGATAGACCACAGCGCCTTCCAGGTCGGCCGGGGTTCCTGCCCTTCCCAGCGGCGCTTTCGATGCGACGATATCGGCGATCTTTCGGCCGATCTCCGGGTCCGCGAACGTCATTTCCGTCTCGATGAAGCCGGGCGCTATGACATTGCAGCGCACACCGAAGTGGCCGAGCTCCGCTGCCAGCGCCTTGGCAAGCGCATTGAGCGCCCCCTTGGCGATACCGTAATGCGCCATTGTCGGCACACCCTGGAAGATCGAGCCGCTGCCGCAAATGATCAGGGAGCCCCCCGGATCGCCAGCCTCGGCGCGGGCCTTCATGTGGCGTGCACCTTCGCGCAGCGTGAAGACCGCGCCGTCGAGATTGACGTCGATCAGCTGACGATACCGTGTAACGTCCATTTCGGTGAAGGGCACCTGGCTTGCGATGCCTGCGTTTGCAACGAGCGTGTCGATCCGCCCCATGGCTTCGAGCGCGCGTGAGAACCCGGCGACGATGGCCGGCTCACTGGCCACATCCACACTGTCAGCAAAGACCCGGACTCCATAGGCGCGCAGGGCCGCAGCAGCCTCCTCGTTCTTCTCCCGCCGGCGTCCCCAGATCACGATGTCGCTGCCTGCACGGGCAAGCCCCCGCGCGAAGCCGAAGCCAAGCCCGGAATTTGCCCCTGTGACCAGTGCCACTTTGCCGCTGAGGTCGAACAGGTTCTCCGGCACGCTCTATCTCCCTGTGACCGCTTTGAAGTCTGGCCCGCTCGGCGAAAGATTGCCCGTTGCGGCCTTCACATCAACAATCGGAACTTTCGCAGCCCTGCCAAAGCCATCGCCAAACGGCCTTAGTGCATCAGGGCATCCCGGAACTGCCGCGGGGTCACTCCGGTCGCCTTGCGAAATGCGGCGGAGAACGCCGCGGGACTATCGAAACCGCATTCCCACGCGATGACCTTGATAGCCATCTCGGTCTGGCTGAGCCTCTCCTTGGCTCTGAAGATTTTGCGCTCGGTGACGTAGCTGGTGAGCGTTTCGCCGGTGGCAGCTCGGAACGATCGGAAAAAATGACGCGTGGAAAGACCGCAATCTTTTGCCATTTCGGCAATTGAGGGCGGCTTTCCAGGCATTTCGATCCGCTCGTTAATTCGCTCCATTTGACGGCGCGAGAGTGCGCTGCGCGCGCTTCGATCCCCCGTATTCAGCCGCAAATACCGCTGCAACTCTATAGCCGCCTCGAGCCACATTGCCTGCACCAGCAATTCGCTGCAAAACCCGGGCTGTGCAATTTCGCCCGCAATACGCCTCAGAGCTGCGCGCACCGCCGCGCTGCGAACGTCGAGCAATGCCAAACCCAAATCGGCTGTTGGACGGCGCGCGTCCGCGAGATCGAAACCGACTCCGTCAAATCCGCAACAGATGGATTTCTGCTCACCGTCACCCCAGCGCGTATGCAACCTGCTTCCCTCAGGAACGAAGATAATTTCGCCCAGCGCTCCCTCCCCGCCGCTTTCAAAGCCGCCACGCGGACGGCCTGGCCGCGGCGACAAGGCAAGATCCAGAAACCCACGATGCGAAGTGAAGATGCCTTCCTGCCGCCCGAAAAAACGGTAGCGATGGAGTTCCATCACCACGCCAGGAAGTTCGATGCGCCCTTCGACCCTGCACTCCATCTCCGGAGTGGCTGGCAGGTCGTAGATTTGTGAAACAGTGTCCATCAAACTCTCCCAGGCGCCCTTTCCCGAAATCCGCCGCGCACGGCGACTGGCGTTATGAAGCAGGATTTGGCAGAGCTGCGATGCCCGATCACCTTGCCTAGGACAGGGTCCATCTCCTTAAATGCGGCAAAGGCCAAGGGAGAGTGACATGGTCGATTCCGCTCAGAAGGGGGCAACGCACCCCAACGTTATAGATATCACCGACCTTCATCACCCCGTGCTCGACGAAATCCAGAAGCAGGTGCTCGCCGGCGCCGAAGCTGCCGCTGCGCATATTGTGTTCGAGCCGCAGGTCATTCTGACAGCCGCCATGGCGCAGACGGGCCTTTCGGATTTCGGCGCCCAGGACTTTCAGGAACGTCTGGCGGTCTGGTGCCAGTCCATCGACGAGGACGAAAACGCCTCTGCCGTGACACGGGCAAATCTGTTCCAGATGATGATCCGCTATGCAGCAACACGTTTGCGCGTCGAGGATATCGTGAAGCGACACCCCGAGATTCTCGAAATACCGATCGAGAGGCCGATCATTGTTGCCGGCCTTCCAAGGTCCGGTACGACGCACTTGCTGGGGCTGCTTGCGGCAGACAGCCGGTTTCGTTCCTTGCCCTGGTGGGAGGCAATCGCGCCGGTAGCGGCGCCCGATGAAACGCCTACGACCCAAGATTCCAACCCGCGCTGGACAAAGGCCGAACAAGGCTGGCGAACGATGGAATCCATCCTGCCTTACATGGCTATCATGCACGAGTTCTCGCCCGATCACATCAGCGAGGACATCGAGCTGCAGGCTGTCGATTTCTCCTCCTACCTCATAGAATGGCTTGCCCTCGTGCCGCGCTGGCGGGACTACTATCTCAGTCACGATCAATCCGGAACATACGCTTATTTGCGCAAATGCCTCCAAGTCTTGACGTTCCTTAAGGGGCCCAATCGGTGGGTCATCAAGTGCCCGCAGCACATGGAACAGCTACCGGCCCTCTACAAGACATTCCCGGATGCGACTTTCGTGCTGACCCATCGCGATCCCGTCGGCTCAATCCGCTCGCAGCTTACGATGTACACTTACGCTGCCCGGATGCTGCGCAAGACCGTCGATATCGCGGAACCGCTCGGCTACTGGCCCGATCGGTATCAGAGGTTGCTGCGTGCCTGCGTCAGGGACCGCGATGTCCTGCCAGCGGACCAGACAATCGATGTCTATTTCGATGAATGGACGCAAGCCCCGGACCGGATACTGAGAGAGATTTATCGCATCGCAGGCGTTGAGCTGACGGACGAAGCGTTGGCTGAACTCCATCGCTATCTCGCCGAGCACGGCGAACAATCGAAAGGAAAGATCGTCTACGACCTGGAACGAGATTTCCTTGTCACAGCGGAAGAGCTGCGCCGGCCGTTCGGGTTCTATTTCGACCGCTTCGATGTCGAGGTTGAAGTGACGTAACTTCCTTCCCCGACCTGTCTTTCGGCAGGTCGTGAGCCGAGGCGCGCTCGCTAACAGCCATGCATCGACCAGACTCCAGCAGAGGAATGCCATGCCTGAATTGAATGTCATTACCCGTGACGGCTCGCAGCAGACGATCGCGGCTTCCGCGAATGCATCGGTAATGGAAGCCATTCGCGATTCCGGCCTCGACGAACTTCTGGCTCTTTGCGGCGGCTGCTGCTCCTGTGCGACATGCCATGTCTACGTCGATCCCTCGTTTGCAGCGACGCTGCCTCCGGTGACGGAGGATGAAAGCGACTTGCTGGATGGGTCGCCTCACCGCGGCGACAGGTCACGACTGTCGTGTCAGCTGATGATGACGGATGCGTTGTCCGGTCTTACCGTGACTATCGCGCCCGAGGATTGATAATACCAATAGACTGAACAGAGAAAGAGAGAGAGGACAAACGTGGCCTGGAAAGAATCAATTCGCGAACAACTGGACGTGTCCGCTTCCCCGTTGCTCACCGATGCCCAGAAGAAGATGGTCAAGCACTGGACCGACCTTCAGGAAACCCTGAACGCGGGTGACTTCGATGGCATGGACCGCTTTTTCCATTCCGACTTTCGGTATGGAAACCCCAACCGGCCGGATCTTGGCACTTACGATCAGTGGAAGACCTCGCCGGTTGCGCTGTACAAGACCTTCTTCCCCGCCGCCTACAAGACCATCGACGCGGTAGGCAAGGGCGACGACGAGATCTGGATCTATGCGACCCACTACTGCAAGCACGTAGGCGGCCCGTACATGGGCGTGCAACCGACCGGCAACGAGTTCCAGGTGAACTGGTTCTCGATCGTCAAGTTCAAGGACGAAAAGATCGTCAGCATCTTCAGCATTTCGGACGTTCTCTCGATGCTCAAGGACATCGGTGTGATCGACGTGCCGCAGCCCGTCGACCCCTACAAGTGATTTGCACTTGCTCCCGCCGCGTTGTTCACTCGACAGGCGGGAGCAAGGCCGCCAGCAGAAAAGTGGCCAAATGGGCTGCCTGCTGGTCGGCGTGGTCCGCGTCGACCTCATGCCCGGCGCCCAGTCGTTGCTGCATCGGGACCGCGCAGAAATAGTATCCAACGCCCTGCACAAGCAGGGCCATCAGGGCAGCCGTCGAAAGGCCGTGGACGGGCCGCTGGCGCCTAACCGCATCGAGAAGATCGTCCAGCCTTCGCTGGAATGGCCGCACGAAGTGCTCGACGATGTGATCCAGTCGCCAGGTCGAACGGCAACCTTCGACGTTGGTAAGCGCGACTATGTCGCCGTTTCTCGCCGCCCACAGACAGAACCGCTCCACCAGGTGCCGCAGACGCACTTCGGCGTCAGCCTGCTCGTCGAAAGCAATTTCAACGAAGGGAGAGGCCTGGGCCATCCGCCAATCGACCGCACGGACCCACAGATCCTCCTTTCGTCCGAAACGTACATTCAGGAGATTGTGGCTGACGCCCAGCCGCTTCGAGAGGTCGCGCAAGGTCGTTGCCTCGTATCCGCGCTCTGCAAATGTGGCGAACGCAAGGCCCAGAAGCTTGTCCTCATCCAGCGCCAGGTCGGCATTCTGGGCAGGACGGCCGCGGGCGCGCTGAGGTCTATCGAGCATCTGGAAGGCCATATTCAAAAGTCATTGACTTATAAATTGTCACGCGTCAATTTAATCAAAAGGGAGAGTGGATAGACGTTATGAGTCTCGAGAATGATCTCTGGTGGGCGGTAGCCCGTTCCGAGGAAGTGACCTCCCAGAAGCCCCTGTCGGTCGATATTGGCGATCAGCCGCTCGTGCTGTGGCGGGATAGCCAGGGCATTGCGCGCGCGCTCGAGGATCGCTGCCCGCACCGCAGGGCTCCTCTCTCGCTCGGCTGCATCCGCGACAATGGCTGGATTCAGTGCGGCTATCACGGATGGAGCTATGACGGCGAGACCGGGCGCCTGAAGGAAATCCCGAACATGAAGGACCAGCAGAAGTTTCCGCCGGTCTACAAGGCCAACGCGTTCGGCGTGTTCGAACAAGGCGGCTTTGTACGTGTGTGCCTGGACCCGAAGGCGAAAGTTCCACTAATAGCCGAGGACAAGTATAACTACTGCGGCACTGCAAACGTGAGTTGCAGCCATCAGGAGTATCTCAATGCGCTCTATGACGATCCCAGCCTGATCCTCAAGATCAGGGGAGTCCGCTTCACGCCATATCTCATGTCTGAACTTCATGAAGAAGATGGCATGCTGGTGATGGAGCGCAATTGTCAGTGGAGCACGCCGCACTGGCCATCGCACTTTGTGTCGGAATTTCCGCTGACGTTGCTGACGCGAACGCACCCGCAGACCGGTCAAACCACGCTCATCCTGCGGGACGATCAATTCAACGAGCTAATGCGAGCGATGCTGTGTCCCGTTCCCTCGGCGCGGGGCGTCACGGCTGTGCGTTGGAGATCTGCACTGGGCGTGCGCCAACCCGGCCTGCACGGCGCAATTCTGCGGGGAATCAATCCGCTTTCGGTACTGTCATCGGTAGACGGATCCAGGCTGCGTGCCACGAAACCCACCGTCTCACTGCACGGCGAGGACCTGCGCAGCGCAATGCTCGAACAGACACCGCTCGTGCGCGACAAGACCGAAGCGGCCTGAAGGAGAAACTAGAGATGCTTGAAGTCGCTGATCGTTCCGCCGAACACGACGGAAGTCCCCCTTCCGGCACCGGCACCGGCACCGGCTCCGGTCAGATCGCGCTGAATGCGATCAATCGCTGGGTGCCCCACAATATCGTCATGCGCGATACGTGGTTTCCAGTCGCGCACAATTATTCTGTGACGGCCAAGCCCGTCCGACGTGCGGTCTATTCCTATCCGGTTTTTCTCTGGCGCGAGAACGGCACCGTGATCGCCAGTGAATTCCATCCGAACGAACGGATAGCGCGCGACAAGAGCGAATATACCGACGCCCGCGGGTGCTATCCGGTGATGGAGCACTACGGCGTCGTGTGGGTCTGGTTCGGCAATCCGCTCGCAGCAGATCCGGTACACCTTCCGAGCCTGCCGTTCCTGCCGCCGGACGGCGGACTTCCGCGGCACATGACCGCGACGGTACGCTTTGAGAGCGCTGCACCGATCAGCCTCGAAAACCTGATCGACCTTACGCACGCCGATTTCCTTCATGCCGATGTCGTGGGGGATGAGCGATCGGACAGCGAGACAGTGGAAACCTTCTACGACAGCGAAACAGTCACTATGGTTCGCACCTGCGTGAACAAGTCGGTCGCGCCGGTAATGAAGTTCTTCAGCGGCATCAGGCAGCCCACGCAAAACGTGCGCCAGGTCATTCGCATCTACCTCCGCTCGCACTGCGCGATCGCCTATGGCCGGTTCAGCCCAGGGGACGACGTCCCTCTTTTCCATCCGTGCACGCCCGAAACGCGGGATCGCACGCGCATGGAAATGGTGATGAACACGACCAATGCCGGGCTCATGTTCCGTCATGTCATGCCCAAAGCTGGCTACAAGGTCTCGCGCCAGGACAGCTACATGACCTCCCCGCAAAGCCCGCGCTACATGCGTCATACCGACCGCAAGGACCTCCACAGCAAGTTCGACCAGGCTGGTCAGCGTTACCGCATGGCGATGATGGAGTTAGCCGATCGGCAAGCCAACGGCGATTTCGCCTATCGCGACAACGTCAGCGCAGATTGCAGCGAGATCATCGGACTTCGCAACGAACTCTTCCGGTTCTGACCTGACCTCTCCCCTTGGGCGGACATTAGTGTCCGCCCTTTTTTTATCTTCGGAGTACTCATGCCCGAGCTTGTCAATGCCGTTGGCGCGGAGCGCCGCTGGTGGGGCGTCATGCCCACTCTTTCCGCCCCGATCATGGCCGGCATTGGCCAGCAAATGGAGCAGGTCGGATTCGAAGGCTGCTTCTCTCTGCAGATTTACGGCCCTCCGTTCATTCCGATGACGGCGACTGCCGCACTGACCCGTAGCCTCAAGGTCGGCACTGGCGTGGCTATCGTCGGCACGCGCAGTCCTCTCGAAACGGCCTATGCGGCGATAGAAGTTGACCGAATCTCCGAAGGGCGCTTCGTGCTGGGCCTTGGCTCCAGCATCAAGAGCTGCGTGACCGGCATGTACGGAGAGCCGGAACGCAAGCTGTTGACGCACCTGCGGGAGAGCGTCGGCGTCATCCGTTACGTGATCGCCAATGCGCATAAGGGCCTCGATCCGATCAAGGGCGAATACTTCACCGCCGATTTCGAGGAAATGATGCTGACCCCGCCGCCGGTTCGCGAGCGCGTTCCGATCTGGATCGCGGCGCTCCAGGACAAGATGACCGCGCTGGCGCTCGAAATCGGCGACGGGCTCATGGTGCACGCCCTTTGGTCTGCGGCCTATACCAGGAGCAAATTGCCCTTCATAAATGAGACACTGGCAAAGCACGGCCGCAGACGTCAGGATATCGAGATTAATGCGTGGCCCTGGATCGCGGTCAACGACGACAAACAGCAGGCGATCAACGACAGCCGGGCTACGGTTGCCGCCTATTCCGGCTACAAGGAATATGAGCCATTCTTCGAGGCGATCGGCTTTGGAGATCAGGCACGGGCCTGCCAACTGAGCCTCGGCGAACATGGAGACATTGCAAAAGTGATCGGCAATGTCTCCGACGAGATGGTGGAGGCGTTCGTCACCTGCGGACCGGTCGATGAGGTGCTTGAGAAGATCGAACCCTTCTGGGAGGTGGTCGATTCGCTTTGCCCGATGACGCCTTACCGCGATCTAACGCTGGAACAGTTGACCCAGTACAATTCAGGCCTCTTCCAATTGGTCGCTGCCGCTAAGACACGAGCAGGCACGGCAATTCCGGCGCCGGCCTGATCAGCGTAGCCTATTGCACCATTTGTCGAGAAAGAATGCCACGGGCCGGCGTCGGGGATTAAGATTGCCCCCGCGCATGCCCGTGCAGGCGAAACGCGAAATTGGTTCCACCGGGCCATGGTACGCAGCGGATGTGTGCGCTGCCCACCTTGTCATCGCTGCCTGCTGCGGAATCCGGACCATCAGATTGGCAGGCTTTGGTGCGATGAAGGCTCGATTGCGGTTTGCTGGCGGCGACGGAGCGACCGGATTTTGGCGACGCAAAGCGTACTCTCAACGCGAAAATACTGAATGGATGTGCGGCTCGCCAACGCCTGGTTCAAGAACGGCCGACGGCGATCGAATAAGGCAGATCACCCATGTGCGATCGAACTTGACCACCAGTCCAACTCGGTTGCCTCCTGGAAAATGCGAAACCGTACTTGCTCGCATGCGAGAGCCACTACGTCGGGGGCTGCCGCCAGCCCGCAGAATGTGCATCGGATCATCTCGTCCATATAGTCATGCGGATCGCTTATTCCGCGAACGAGGCGCCGCCGAGCTTCGACAGTCATTCCCACGATGAGGTCTACGGCGGCGTCCGCCGATGTGAACATTATCTGGCCACCATCCCTGGCACCCTCCAGCGCATCGCGAACCATGAGGTCAAACGCTCGCTCGCGCGCAAAATAATCCACAAAGTCGATGCGGCAGGTAAAGCCTCCCCACCGCGGATCGTGTAGCGCGCGCAGCATCACCATCATCGCACCGCCCACGGCCCGCACCAGTGGATCAGAAATATCCTCGAACAAGCGGCGATAATCGGCGATCATGCCCACCGTCATCGCCTCTGCCAACTCCTCGACTACCGCATCGATGGATTCGAAATACTTGTAGAAACTCCCACGCGAGACGTCCGCCAGCTTGATCACGTCGTCGATGAGGACATGCTGCGCGGCCTGGCCTGGCTGGTAGAGTTCAAGTACCGCCTCAATCAGCCTCTGCCGCATCCGCTCGCGCCGCAGCGCTGCTGCCTTGCTGCGCGGATCCGGCTCTTGAAGGTGGGAGGCAACCGAGGACATGCTGTCCTATTGCACGGGATGGAAATAGCGCGCAAGCAGGCTGCCATCATCGCTGAACACATACTGTTCGATGCTATACGCAGTGATGGCTTGCCCCTGATATTCCCCTTCGTTGCGGACGTAGATTACGGCTTCGTTGCCGCTGACTTTCACATCTTCCACGAAAAGCTTCCAGCCCGCATATTCACGGCATAGTGCCTCCAGCTTGTCCCACCCTTCCTGGATCGGACCTGTTGCTGGATCCTGCACCCTAAACCCTCCAGGCGCGATAGCCCTGAACGCCGCCAGAAAATCGTCGAGCCGCCCGGCGGTGAACATCTCGGCTTGCTCTTTGAGGAAGGTCGCGATTGCCTGAGGTGTTGGAATGGGCATCATTTTCTCTCCTGTGGTGAAAGGGTTATCGGTCGTTTGAAAGGACAGGCACCGGCCCGATGTCGGGAATGAGGCGGATGTTCGATGCACGGCCCGTGATTGCCCGCCCGTAAAGCTCCAGGGACAAATGGCTATTGAGCGCGTTGTGGCGCGTGCCCACGCTGAGGTCGCGCCAGAAGCGCTGCAAGGGATTGGACAACGCGAAGGCACCAGGTCCGGCCACGTCCATCAGCCGCTCGCCTGCCCCACGCAGTAGTTCCATGGCATAACCACAGTCCGCCTGGATCCGCGCCTTGTCGTATCCAGTCAAGACCCGTTGCTGTGCCGCCTCGTCCAGCATCGCGGCAGCTTGACGGACGTGCAGCCAGGCCGAGTCGATTTCCATTGCCGCGCGTCCTGTCATTCCGATCAAGGCTTCGGAGGCAGTCTGAGTGGTAAAAGTCCAGCCTACGACCGGCCGCCGGTCCATCACCTCTACTACGTGCTCCAGCATCGCCATTGCTGCGCCGAGCATCGGCGCCAACACGCCCAGCGGGAACAACGGCTCCATCGGCCAGCGGTCCCGCGCCTCGAGACCTTCCATCTCGAGGAGCACTTCTGGTGGAGGTGTATCACTGGGTTTCAGGATCAACTCTTCCGGCACGAACACGTTTTCGGCAACGATCATGTTGCTCCCCGAGCCGGCCATACCTGCAACATGCCAGTTGTCCTCGATGGAACATGCCGGATCATGAAGGTCCAAGAATGCCATGGCTGGCTGCGCGCCAACCGCTGTATCAAGCATGATGCCGTTCAGCGCCCAATCGGCATGAAGGCATCCGGAACCGTATCCCCACCGTCCCGAGACGAGGTAACCGCCGGGTACTCCCGTCGCGTTGCCGCTGGGCGCCGATGCGCTGCAGAACAGTTCACCCCCATGACGAAAAAGCAGCTCTGTCATCGACGGCCCTAATCCAAGAGCAGTACCGGTTATTCCGCTCAGCAAACCGTAGGCCCAGCCGGTGCCCGGGCAGGCACGAGCGAGTTCCGCCACCGTTTCAATATGGGTGATCAGTTTATGCCCCGGCCCTCCAGCGCGCCGGGGTGCAGTAATGTGAAACAAGCCGGAGTTGCGCAAAGCCTCTATCACCGGCGCGACGATGCGGCGTTCCTTTTCGCATCTGTCGGCATTTGCTGCGAGCAATGGGCGTAATGCGCGAGCCGCGTTCACAGGATTCTCGACGCAGGCGACAGTCAATTTGCCAGTGTCAAACTTGCCGATTTGCATCCCTGTCTCCTATAATGACAAATTCGTCATTATTCAATTTCAGGCGATTTGCAAACAGCGTTGTCAAGAACGGGCTAAGAATTCTCGCCGCGCATAACCTCGACGGGGAAGAATGCCGATATTCCGTGAAGCGCGAAGTGCCGAGACTGAGCGAAAGCCAGCAAAGCGACGTTCTGCTCAATGTTCGTCACCGACCAGAATCTGCTTGTTTCGAAGGCAGATCCTTGCGCCAGAAAAACCGAAACCAATTTGGGCCTCGCCCCCTCCGAAGATAGGAATCGAAACGAGATAGATCTCTATAGCTCCCGCCGTCTGCCCGTTCTTTAGCAGCGGGGAATATCTACGCGCGGCGCAAGAAGCCGGACGCAAGTGGGAGGCGATACATGAAAACTAAATTCGTCCGCATCGTAGCGGGGACCGGGCTCTGTGCAATGAGCGTGCTTCCTGTTCAGGCATGGGCCGCCGATGGCCCGCCCACGCCCGACCAGACCGCTGAAGCGCAGTCCTCCGCCGCCCCGTCCCTGACCGGCGAGATCGTCGTCACAGCGCGGCGGCGTGAGGAGCGGCTTCAGGACGTGCCTGTATCGGTCGTAGCATTCTCCGATACCGCCCTTGAACGTAGCAGCGTCCAGACGATTGCCGATATTCGGACTATCTCGCCCGGTCTTACATTCAGTTCGGAGGGCGGCAAGGACAACACCTCGGTTTCACTTCGCGGGATCGGGCAGATACCGACTGGCGAAGTCACGCCCGGTGTAGTTACCTATTTCGCGAACGTGCCCCTTGCCTCGCTCGGCTCGAACGTGCCGACGTTCGATATCGGCAACATCCAGGTCCTCAAGGGCCCGCAGGGCACTTTGTTCGGCCGCAACACCCTTGGCGGTGCAGTTCTGATATCCCCGCAATCACCTGGCCAGGACTTTGGCGGCTATCTGCAGGGGACTTACGGCAATTACGACTATCGCGAAGTTCAGGGCGCCCTCAATGTCCCGGTCATCGCGGACGTTCTGGCCATCCGCGTTGCAGGACAGATCAGACGGCGCGATCCGATGACATATTCGATCAACGGCGGCGATGGGTTCAATGACGTCCGTCAGGACAGCGCACGAGCCTCGGTACTCTTCACGCCCGCCGACTGGCTGAAGAGCACGACCATTTTCGACTACTTCAAAGCCAGGGAATCTGCTTCAGGGTATTATCTGCTTCGCCAGAACTTCAGCTTTACGGACCTGTTCGCCCCGTCGGTCGGCGCGGCTGCGGGGTCACTGATCGGCGCTTCCCTTGATGCTCAGACAGCGCAGTATCTCGCGTTGCAGAAGCAGAATTTCTACGGTGCTTTCACGGACGATTCGGGATCCGGCCGGGCCAATCGTCGCAACTGGGGCATTTCGAACGACACATCCGCAAGTTTCGGCCAATTCACGCTGCGAAACATTTTCGGTTATCGCAAGAATCGCAGCGACCAATTGATCAACACTTCTGCTCTCGGCCCAATGTACCTGCCGGGCGCCGCACTGGGCAGTCCGGTGGATGTTCCCTTCACAGTATTCCATGCGGCTGCGCTGATTCAGCGCCAGTATCTGACCGACGAAGTGCAGTTCCTTGGCAGCTTCGACCGATTCAATTTCATTGTCGGCGGCTTCTATAGCCATGACACACCCGATGGTCCCTCCGGTTCGACATTCTCCGCATTCACCACGCCCGGAACACCTGCCGCAGTCGTCACCGCCAATGTCAGGAACACCAACTACGCTGCGTTCGGACAGATCTCCTACAAGGTGACGGACGCCGTCACGCTCAACGCCGGCCTGCGCTACAGCTGGGACCGTGTGTCGGCTTGCGGCGGCGCCATCGGAACTTCCTATGCCGAGGATTCGACCTGCCGGTCGCTTGCAGAGCTCAATCTTCCCGACGGCATCGGCGTGGTATCCAATCGCGGCTCCGCGCCCAGTTGGACGATTGGTGCGGATTGGAAGGCCGCGCCTGACCTCCTGCTTTATGTGGTAAGCCGTCGCGGCTACCGCGGTGTCAATGTAAACACGCCGCTGTTCGAAACGCGTTTTACGACCGGGGGAACCGACCCCGCCTGCGGATCCGGCTCGGGTCAATGCGTTGATTTGCGGCCATTCCAGAAAACCGGGAAAGAGACGCTTACCGATATCGAGATCGGCGAGAAATGGACGTTCAACATCGCCGGTGCCCACGGTCACATCAACACAGCAGCCTATTACAGCAAGTATAAAAACGCGTTGCAATTTCTGAACGCGCAAACATTGATTCCCGCTTCCGCCCCGGACAGTCCCACCAACGGTTCGTTCGGCGTGAACGCCGCAGACCTGTCGATCTATGGCGTGGAACTGGATGCCGCCGTCAGCCCCAGCAGAAACCTGACGGTCTCCTTCAACGGCGCTTATACGCACATGAGGGTAGACAAGCTCACGCTGCCCGACGTGGAGGGAATTTCCTTCACCTCTTCCGACGTAAACAAATACGCGCCGACCTTTTCCGGCACTTTCAGCGCGAACTGGACTTTGCCTGTCCGTCCGGCGGATGGTGATCTGGTGCTGAGCGGTGACCTGTTCATGACTGCGGACTTCGGTGGTCAATATGGTGAAAAGCTGCCAGGCTACAATCTCGTCAACATGCGCCTGGACTGGGAGAACATCGCTCATACTGGCGTCGATCTCAGCTTCTTCGTCCGCAATCTGACCAAGGAGCGATATTTCGCGGCTGCGGATGTCCTGCTCAAGAGCTTCCCGGTCAATTCGGTAGCTGTAGGCGATCCGCGCACTTACGGGGTCGTTGCCAAGGTCCAGTTCTGAAATCAATTCGGCTCCGCGTTATCCGCGGAGCCGATCAGGTAATCTTGTGGGGAGCGGTCAGTCTGCGACTGACCGCTCCGTTTTCATTAGTGTGCGGCCGCTTGCATATCCATGACATCGCCGAAATATGGAGTGTGGTGGCAAATACCGCCATCGACCGAGAAGACTTGGCCCGTGACGAATGCCGAAAGATCCGAGGCAAGGAACAGCACGGCCCCGGCGATATCGTCAGGCACGCTTTCTCGTGGCAACAGGACATGCCGCTGGATCATGCGCAGTTGTTCTGCAGGCATCATTTCGCGCGCCTGCGGTGTAAGAACCAAACCGGGCATCACTGCGTTGCAGCGGATGTTCTGGCGGCCCAACTGGGCGGCAGTGTTGCGCGTAAGACTGTTCACCGCTCCTTTCGAGGAAGAATAGGCCGGGTTGAAGACATCCCCGAGGATCGAAACGCCCGTGCTTGTATTGATGATCGACCCACCGCCCGCGGCGATCATGTGGGGAGCGACGTGTTTGATCATCAGCATCGTGCCGCGCGTGTTGATACGAAACGCTGCATCCCAAACCGCTGCGTCCATATCGACCAGAGCACCGTCAGCGGCCATTTGGTTGACGGCGGTGTTGGCGGCATTGTTGTGCAGGACATCAATCCGGCCATGAGCCGTGATCACTGCGTAGACCAATGCAGCGATACTCGCCTCTTCTGCAAGATCGAGCGGACATGCCATCGCCTCCCCACCGGCGGCGCGGATGCTCTTCGCCACGCGCTCTGCTCCCGCCAGATTAATGTCTGCCAGAACCACTTTAGCGCCCTCGCAAGCGAGCTTGCGAGCGCATGCTTCCCCGATGTTGGATCCCGATCCCGTGACGACGGCGATTTTTCCCTGAACCAGTCCCATCCTCACTCTCCCAGCAGTATCTTCCAGGTCCCCAGTTCCTCGCCCGCGACGAAGAACCGCTCGTTCATAGGCAACCCGTTCTGCCCCCAGGAGTCGTGGTTGGCGACCCACGCCTGAATTCCGTACATCACCCACAAGCGCGTCTGCTCCCAGACCTCCTCGAAACTGGGAATTCCGGGAACGCCCGTCGCGGTCAGGTAAGACAGATACTGCTTGAGCAGATCCTTGTGATGGGCGCGCCGCTCTTCGATGGTCAGCGATCCGACTAGGAAATAAGTAAGATCACGCCACGGACGTCCACGTCGCACCAGTTGCCAATCCAACCAAAGCCTTTCCCCGCCAGGCAGGATATAGGTGTTCCCCTGGTGGCAATCACCCAGTGCGATGCAATAGGGCGCGTCATAGGCACGCTCAAGTTCGCCCAGCCGGTCGAATGCGCGCTCGACGCGGCGCGGATCGTCAAGATAGTGCTTTGGCGCGATCGCGCGGAAATTCGGATCCTTCAGATTGTCGTCGATCCACTGCCACATGATGCGGACCTGGTCGCTGTCGACCGGAGTATCCATCTGCGTCTGCAGCCACGGGGCATTGGCCTTGGAGATTTTTTCGCTTCCCCAGAGACTGGCGTGAAGACCAGCCAGTCCCTCGAGGTTGGAGGCGATCATGTCGATGCCGGAGTGCTGCGTACTGTGACCAAAGTGTCCACCGCGATCATTGAGGTCTTCCAGCACGAGCAGGCCGTGAGCGCTGCCATCGTCGTCCCAGTCGGCGTAATAGCACTGCGCGGTGGGAACCTTCATTTCCTTGGCGAGGAAATGATAGAACCGGGCCTCGACGGCATGGATATCGACATTGTCGAAGCTGCCCGACCAGTTGGCCTTCAGGCACAGGTTCGCGGGGAGCCCGGCGGCAAGGCCCGCTTCGTTCCAATCCACTTTGACGCGCCACTTGGTCGTGTGGCTGTTCAGCAGCTGGACCGTTTCCATGCTGCGTGCCGCGACGCCGGGATACTTGTGGGCCATAATCGATCCCAACCACGCGGCATCGATCCCCTCCATCGAGGTCGGCAGATGACCAGTTCGGGTAGGATAAGGACGAGGCACACAATCAGGATCGACCGTCGCATTGCGGTATTGCGGTTGGGCTTGTGGGTCCATCGAACTCTCCTGATGTGTTCTTGTGTTACAGCGTCGTCCGTCCCGGCGAAGGCCCTCGAACCTGGGCCGAGGGAGCTTGCCGGCTTTGCGGACCGATTTTACGCTGCATCCGGGATACCGAGCATCGCAGGCGCGACCGAAGCGCAACCTGCCCGAAGAGAGGGACCACCCCGACCTTCGACGGAGACCTGGGATACGGCTTTTTGCAGGTTTTGGCGCTCATCCATGGTCCCCATCTCGACCTAAGCCAATTGCGCGTGGCGCTTGCCACCGAGGGCCAACTATCAATCGGCCCTTCCAGTCGCCCCGCTGCGCCAGGGTGCCGATCCGATCTGCCGAGAGCTGGCGCGACGAAGTGAGCTGTACGATGAGTGTTACTGCGTGGTCCGGGAAATCACGACGCCGGCCCCGTCTCTACGGAATGGTTAGGCACAGCGCGCCGGCTTTGGGATTGACGGCGCTCGGCAGCGCTCGTCGCGGCGGTGTTCGATCTGGACTTCGATGGGCGGGTCTGGTTCTGGCGTGGGTATTGGGACGCGTCCGACGGCACGAGGCTGGGGAGCGTTCACGGTGCGGCGATGCGGCCCAAATTCTGTGCCGAATGAACCGGCGTTGCCGCATAGCGCGCTAGCCGTCGACCTTCGTCACGTTCCTTGCTGCGCGCTCCGCCCCGGATGGCGGCGATTATGGTCAATCAACCGATGCGTCGCGGGGGCCGCCTCGGCAGCCTTATTGCCGCTGCCCTCCGGCAATGCACAGCACAGGGCGCTTCCCGCCGGGACGAGAAGCGCCGTGTATGTGACTTGAGAGCTAGTTTGCGAGTGTCAGGGCCTGCGCCATCGAATTGCCCGCAATAAAGCCGGTGACCATGGCAGGACCTACGTTGCACCCATGCGCAGGCGATTTGCCTCGCCAGATCGAATTGGCATCCAACCCGGCAGCATAAAGACCGGGAACAGGTGTGCCGTCTCCCCCTACCACGCGAAACTGCGCGTCGACCTTGAGGCCCACGGTCGTCGAGCCATCGCCGGGGTAGATCTTGATCGCATAGAATGGAGCCCGCTCGACGCGCCCCAGGCAGGGATTGGGCTTGTTCCGGGGATCGCCGATCTCGATGTCGATCTGTGTCTCTCCCTTTCCGAAGTCGGCGTCATGCCCGATCTCCGCATAGCGGTTGATCTTGGCCACGCTGGCGACAAGGCCGTCCGGTTCTACGCCGATTTTCTCTGCGAGTTCGCGAAGACTGCGCCCCTCGGTCACATAGCCTGCTGCGATAAGCTTCTTGAGACCGCCGCCGCCGGGATAGACCATGCCCATGCCGTACTTCTTGATGAAATCGGCATCGCAGATGATGTGGGCCGGAACAGCTCCGTCACGGTGCATCGCTTCAACGAAATGCACAGATGCTTCATTACCGAAGCGCTCGCCCTTGGCGTTGACCGCTATGCATCCGGGCTTCGACATATCGATGAGATGGGCATAGCGTGCCACGTATCCGTCGGGCCGCGTGAGCTTGGAGACCACCGCCCATACCGCGTTGACCAGATTTTCCTCGGCAAGCGCGCCGCCTGCCTCCAATCCCATGTTCATGCCGTCGCCCGTGTTTTCGTAGGGGAGGATCGAGACATGGTTTTCGGCAAAAGGGATATAAGCCTTGCGAAGCTGCTCGCTGGCGGAAAATCCACCCGATGCCAGCAGGACGCCCAGCCTTGCACCGATATCTTCGTCACCTACCCGAATGCCGGTCACCCGGCCGGACTGCACCAGCAAATGATCGACCGGCGCATTGGTGCGCAGCGTAATCCCCGCGTCGAGCGCGGAGCGAAGGAGACGGGCCGCCAGTGCATTTCCCATCGTGAGACGCGTGCCGCGAGGATAGCGGCGAAGCTTGTCGAACCCGAATTTGGCAGCCAGCTTGCCGAAGTGCACGAGCGATTTTGCCGAGGGCATTTGCGCAAGATATGGCAGATCGAACAGGTCGATCATGAAGCCTCCCGGCGCGTTGAACTCTTCCCGCGCGGGCCTCAGCTGCGCGAAGTGTTCGCCCAGCTTCTTGCCATCGTACTCCTTAGGGGCGAGCAAACGACCGTGATCGGCTGCGCCGTCAACTTCGGGATACCAATCGCTGCTCGGCGGCGAGAGCAGGAATTCGACCCGGCTGTTTTTTTCCAGCCACTCCACCATCCGGGGCCCTGCATCGAGGTAGGCATCAATGAGCGCCGGCTCGGCCGAGGGACCTATGACATCCAGGACGTATTGCCGCGCCCTGTCCTTGCTGTCGTCGACCCCGGCGGCCCGCGCCTGCGGGCTTACCGGAACCCAGATACCGCCGCCCGAGATCGAGGTCGTTCCCCCAAAATGCGATGCCTTCTCGAGAACGATCACCGACTTCCCCGCCGCCGCCGCGCGCAGCGCGGCAGTCATGCCTGCCGCGCCCGAACCCACCACGACCACATCATACTGGGTCATTGCTACCTCCCGTTTTTCGATTTGGATGGAACGGCGCTCACCAAACCCGTCGTTCCGACGGCCCAGTTCAGATTTTCGGCATGATCTCTTGCGCGACCCACTGCAGCCGCTCGACGTATTCATCCATTCCACCAATCCCTGGCGGCAGAGGGACGATCGTCTCGTTGACACCCAGGTCGCGAAGCCATCCGATCTGGTCGATGATCTTCTGCGCGTCGCGAGTTCCTGGCGCGCGCGGGTCGTCCATGATTTCGTGATGCGCACCGACATTGAGCATTTCGAGCGCGAAGAACAAGTCGATGGGGCGCCCGTCATATTCGGGCTGGGACCGGATGAAATCCAGGCACTCCGGGAATTTTTCGGGCGGTGTCCTGAACGGAGACCAACCGTCGCCAAACTTTGCCACGCGCTTGAGAACAGCTTCCGCGTCGCCGCCGAACCAGATCGGCAGGCCCGGCTTTTGGACCGGCTTCGGTGCGAACCCGACATTGCTGAATTTCACGAACTCGCCGTCGAATTCCGGATTGTCAGCGGTCCACAGCTCGATGATCGCAGCCACGTACTCGTCGGCCATTCGTCCCCGGTTATGGAAATCCACTCCCAGCATGTCGAACTCTTCCTTGAGCCATCCCACGCCGAACAGCGCGGTCGCCCGCCCACCGCTCAACCAGTCGAGCGTAGACCATGCCTTGGCCTGGACGATCGGGTTTTGGAGGGGCAGGATCGTGACCGAAGAGCTGACTTTCATCCTGGAGGTTCGGCCGGCAAGGAATGCGAGAGCCACTGTTCCATGAACGTAATGGTCGCCTGACAGTTCGATGTGCTCACGGGGAATTATGAAATGCTCGCCCAGCATGCACTTGTTGAAGCCGAGATCGTCTGCAATTTTCAGCGCATGCCCAATATCGTCGCCCGTCAGGGCATGCTCCCAGGGCTGGGTCATCGCAGCCACGTGCATGCTGTTGGGCACACTGACGTTCAGTTTCATCTGCTGTCCTCTCACGATGTCGGGCGGATAGTGAAGCGCGGCGGCGTGCTCGCACCTTTCCTTAGGAAGGGGAGCGAGCGGCGAAGGCTCATGCGGCTTGCCTGATCAGGCGTCGGGAAACTGCGTGTTCGAGATCGGCCGGAGTATCGAGATCGAAACCCAGGCCCGCCCTTTCGACAATGGCGGCAGCAGGCGACTGCGCCCGGTGATGTGCTAGACTGCCAGGACCGAATGCGAAGGTGAAAGAGCCCGAGTCCGCAAGAGCGATTGCATTGGTGCCTTTGCCATGCCGGTCGGGGGCGAATGCGCGTCCTGTCCCCCGCGCCGCGGCAAGCAGGGCCTCCACGTCTTCACCGACCAACGCAGGCAGGTCGGCATGGATAACAAGGAGCGGCCGACTGCCGAAATGTTCGCGGATCCTGTTCAGTTCGCCGTTGAGACCAAAGCCGCTGTCGCGCAGCCATTGCACCGGCCAACCTTCCACGCTGGCAGGCGCCAGGACGAAAGTCGATTCGATTGCCTCGATCCCGGAAAGGCAGCCCACGACGTGCGCCGCCATCGTGCAGGCCAACGCCTGCCGCTTTCTCGCACTCAGGCTCGGGGCCAGTCGCGACTTCGTTTCCCTCCCCTGTTTCCAGGGAACCACAGCGATCCAGTTTCTCATCGTGCAAGTCCTGCGGCGGAGCTAATTGCAAATACGAAGGCGCGCGCAGGCGCCCCGTTCATGCAAACAGGTCTTCGCGCCTCGGGCGTACCAGTTCGGCGGCTTTGCGCGGCATCCCCTCAAGGCGGCATCCGCGGACGAGAACGGCCGGTATGCCTTCTGCGCCTTCACCCGTCACCAACCCTGCCGCGCTGGCTATCATGTCGGCCAGCGCCACCTGAGTGACTTCCAGAGGGCGATCGTCGCGATCGAGTTCGCCGCGGCGATCGTGGAGAGCCGGCAGGCCCGCTGCGCCGATGGCAACACAGACCACACCAAGGCGCCAGGGCCTTCCAAAGCTGTCCGAGATCACTACCGGCACTCCAAGCGCGCTATGCAAATTCGCCGCTGTTGCGTCAGGATCCAGGGGGAGCAGCAGTGCACGAGCGCCCAGTGATGGACCGATGTTGGAACGATCGATCCCCGCGTTGGCCATGACGTGACCCAATTTGTGCCGCGTGATCAGCACTTCGGGAACCGCTCGCACAATCTCACTCGATTCGTCGAGCACCAGTTGAACCATGCGCGGATCCTTGCGCGTCAATTGGGACAGTTCGCGGGCCGGCTCACCCGGTTCGACTTGCTCAAGATCGACCTGCCGTCCTTCGGCCTTCGAGACAATCTTCTGGGTTACCACGAGTACATCCCCATCGCGAAGCGGCGATCCACACCGTTGGAGGGCATCTCGAAGTATCGCTGCGAGGTCGTCGCCGGGCGCGATTTCGCCGATGCCGCTCAGTTCGACTATTTCGATCATCGCCGCTGCCTATTGCTGATCTGGCGGGATAAGCTCGCCCGTGATCCGAATGCCGGCGCCGTCGACACGGTACGTCTTGTTCATGAAAATGAGGATGGAGGTCAGCGCCTCGGCTGCGGCGGAATTGACAAGCGCGCCGCCGTGAAGACCCCGAAGCCCCATGGCATCGGCAAGGTCCACAATCCGTCCGCGCGCTTCCTTGTCGTCTCCGAATACGAGGACATCGCAGCCGACATCGACGTCCTGAGCGAGCTTGTGCGCAGCGACGTTATGGAACGCCGACACGACCACGGCACTGGGGCCAAGAGCCGCTTGCGCTCTCATGGCTGCCGATCCCTCATCGGGCAGTTGCACGCGCATGACCTTGGGAGGAACTAGGGGAACGGTAGTATCCACCACCAGCTTTCCTGCGACATGCGGCGCAATATCAGCAAGCGTCGATTGCTGCGCGGCGAAGGGAACCGTGACGATCACGATATCGGCTCCTGCCACCGCGTCGACATTACTCGCGCCGCGAAGTCCGTGCCCCAACCCCGATGCCGCGTCCTGCGCACTTTGGGCATTTCGCGATCCGATTACGACCTCATAACCTGCTCGGGCAAGCCGCCAGGCAATAGCCGCACCAAGGTTTCCCGTGCCGCCAACGACGGCAATAGAAGGTTGCGTCATGCCTTGGCTCCGGTATCCATCGCTGCAAAGCGCAGCATGTCCGCATAGACGGCCGAGTGCGAAGTGAAGCCGCCGTCAGCGACGATCGCTGCTCCCGTGATGTAGCGGGATTGCTCGGAAGCTAGAAATGCGACCACTTCGGCAATGTCCTCGGGCCTGCCGAGGTGGTCGACCAGATTGTGCTCGGTCATCAGCTTCTGCGCCGCCTCGGGCATGTTCCTGTCAAGCGCCTCGGTCATGGCTAGGCCCACGACAACGACATTGGAGCGAATGCCCTGCTTCCCGTACTGGGTCGCGATGTAGCGCGAAAGTCCCAGCAAGGCCGCCTTTGACGTGCCGTAAGCCGGGTAATCAAGATCGCCGGCGAGACCCTTGCCGGAGCCGGTGAAAATGATCGAGCCCCCCCCGCTCGTCAGCAAGAGCGGAATGGCGTGCTTGGCGCAAAGCATGGATCCGCGCAGGTTGATCGAGAACGTGCGGTCCCAAAAGTCCGCGTCCATTGCATCGATGAGGCCATCCTCCTGCAGTTCGCCGGTCTGCGCCGCATTGCTGTGAAGAATATCCAGCCTGCCGAAGCGATCCGCGAGGCGCGCAACGCCCCCTGCGATCGCGTCTTCGCTCGTCACGTCCATGACAATCGGCAATGCCTGCCCGCCGGCGGCGACAATTTCCTCGGCAACCAGAAGCAGCGGCGCCTCGTCGAGGCCGGCGACGGCGACCATGGCGCCGCGCTGCGCGAACATGCGGGCGGTAGCGCGCCCGATGCCGCTGCCGCCTCCGGTGACGAGAGCCACCTTGTCGCGCAACGGAAAGGATAGATCGATCATAACGTCTCCATGCAATGGCCGTGACGAACCGGCGGATCTTCATACAAAGTGGTGCGCTGGCGCACGGGCCGGTTGACGGAAGCGGCGAGCGCCCGCATTTGCGTCGGCCCAAATTCTTGCCCGTTGACGCCGCCGGCGGCACGGGTGATCGACTCGTCCATCAGGGTGCCGCCCATGTCGTTTGCACCTGCCTGCAGGATCGCCGCTGCGCCCTCAGGCCCCATCTTGACCCACGAGACCTGGATATTGGCGATCACGGGATGCAGCACGATACGGGCGACGGCATGCATCAGCACCGCCTCGCGGTAGCTCGGACCCGACCGTGCCAGGCCTTTTTGCCAGATCGGCGCTTCCATATGGACGAAAGGCAGCGGGACGAATTCGGTAAACCCACCTGTCTCGTCCTGAAGCAATCGGATCGACAGGAGATGACGTGCCCAGTGACGATATCCCTCGACGTGGCCGAACATGATCGTGGCGGTGCTGCGCAGTCCAACGCCATGGGCGACACGCATGACCTCGATCCACTCGTCCGCTGTAACCTTGTCCGGGCAGATGATGTCGCGGATTTCGGGATCGAGGATTTCGGCGGCCGTGCCGGGCAGCGTCGACAACCCGGCTGCTTTCAGACGGGCCAGAAAGTCTTCGAGCGGTAGCCCCAATGTTCTCGCGCCGTGCGTCACCTCAAGCGGGGAGAAGGCATGGATATGGATATCCGGCGCCGCCTGACGCACTGCGCGAAGTATATCCAGATAGGTGTTACCGTCGTAATCGGGGTGGATACCGCCTTGCAGGCAGACTTCGGTGGCCCCGCGATCCCAGGCTTCGGCGGACCGGCGGCCAATCTCGGCGAAATCGAGCCGATATGCCGGCCCGCGCATGGCCTTGGTACTACCCTTGGAAAACGCGCAGAAGCCGCATTTGTAGAGGCAGATATTGGTGTAATTGATGTTTCGGTTGACCGCAAAAGTCAGCGTTTCGCCCACTACGTCCCTGCGAAGGCGATCGGCGAAGTTCACGATCGCTGTGAAGTCGGCTCCTTCGGCATCGAACATCGACACGATATCCGCTTCGCCCAGCACGTGGCCGGCTTTCACGCTGTCAAGTATCGACGATATGCGCGGGGATACCGCAAATCCACCCGCCGAGATCTGCTGCGGCGCAGCATCGCCTCTGCCCGCGGCCCAATCGTCGATTTTTGGCAGTCCGCGAGCATCGATTGCCCGAAGAACGGTTGCCGCGACAGGCGGCGCGGCCCATTGCCTTGCGGCCGTTGCATAGCGGGGGCCGATCGCAAGGCGCTGGTGCAATGTGCGCCCGGCGGCATTGGTGGCGCGTTCGAGCATGTCGAGGTGCGGCCAAGGCGCTTCCGGATTGACATGGTCAGGCGTTACCGGAGAGACTCCTCCCCAGTCATTGACGCCAGCGCGAAGCAGCGGAGCGAAATTATGGCTTTCCTGAAGATTTGGCGGAGCCTGAATCGTCATCTCGGGGCCGAGGATGATACGAGCAGCCGCGATGGCCCAGAGATGGTCATCCAATGCCGGCTCTGGGAAATCTACCATCTGCGTGCCGGGCTTGGCGCGGAAGTTCTGGATTATGACTTCCTGTATGTGCCCGTATTGGCGATGCAGGTCGCGGATGGCGACAAGTGCATCAACCTGCTCGCGGCACGTTTCGCCGATGCCGATCAGCAGGCCGGTAGTGAAAGGAACCTTGGCAAGCCCTGCCTGAGCAATCGACTCAAGCCGCCGCGCCGGCTCCTTGTCGGGCGATCCAAAGTGCGGCCCTCCTCTCTCGCACAGGCGCTGCGAGCTACTTTCAAGCATCAGGCCCATCGAGGCCGCATGCGGACGCAGTGAGGCATAGTCGGCAGCACCCATCAGCCCCGGATTGAGGTGCGGAAGCAGCCCGGTTTCGTTCAAGACGAGCGCTGCCATTTCGCCGAGATAGGAAAGGGTCGTTTCGTGCCCCAATCTGGCCAAGGCGTCGCGTGCGGCTCCGTAGCGAAGTTCAGGTCGATCCCCGAGTGTGAAAAGCGCCTCGCGGCATCCTGCCGCCACACCGGCGCGCGCTATCGCCAGTACATCCTCCGCGGCCAGGTAGGCTTTGTCGATCCGACCGGGCGTGGTGGCGAAAGTGCAATAGTGGCAGACGTCGCGGCACAGTTTGGTCAGCGGGATGAAGACCTTGCGCGAATATGTCATGCGCGGACCATGGGCGGCGAGCGTCATCGCCTCCGCCGTGGCCATCATTTCGTTGAGGGAAATCGAAGTGAGAGCGCTGTAAATGCGATTTGCATCATCGTGGCTCAGGTGCAGTTGGTCGAGCATCACAACATTCTCCGTGATAGTTCGAGGCCGATTTTCATACCGGTCGCTCCGGCCGCTCTAGAACGTGTACTTTGCCGACACGCCCCAAATCCTGGGGTCGCCGGCATAAACGGAACTCGTCGGGAAGGACGGGAGAAGCACGCTCGCGGCCGAGAAATACTTTTCGTTGAAAACGTTCTTCACAAAGATTCCGAGATCGATCCCGGTATCCGCAATTCCCCGCCAGTCCAGGCGCGCATTCGCCAATTCGTAGCCGGGCAGCTTCTCGCCGTTCTGGCCACCGTAATCGGCGGTCATGAATACGTCGGCATTGAAGCTGACTTCGCCATTCGCGGGCCGCACCGGGAGGATCCAGTTGAAGCTGGCCGTACCGGAAAAGCTCGGTGAATACTTGTTGATCTGATCCTTTCCGAGCACGATCGTCGGCGGCAAATCAGCGGGAAGGGTAAGGCTTTCGACCGTCACGTTCGTATAGGCCGCGTTAAAGCCGACGGTTACACTGCGTGCCGGGCTTATCGAGGCCTCGAGTTCGACGCCCCAGATCCGCAAGTTCGCCGCATTGACCGCGAGCGAACCATTCGAAGGAGAATCCGGCGTTCCGTTGGGAACGGTCGTCTGCGTATTCAGGAACTGGAGGGCATTCTTGTATTTGCTATAGTAAGCTGCAATATTGAGGTGGCCCCGCGCGGTTCCCACGCGATAGTCATACTTGGAACCGACTTCGAGATCGGTAATCGTCTCTTCGTTGGTCTTCTGGAATGGCCGGAGATCGGGGCAAACACCTCCGGTTGCGACACAAGCAGGATCGGTTCCACCAGTCGTATAGACGGTTTCGAATTTCGGCGTGTTGACGTTGGCACCACGATAGCCGCGACGCGATACGATATAGAGCAGCCAATCGGGCGTCGCCTTGTAGTCGAGGCCGACCGTCCAACTGGGCTCCTGCCCCTTGTTCGATACTGTGCCCACGCCATCAATTGCCCCGGTGTTCGCGGTTGCCAGGCAAGTCGCTTCGTCCACATAGCTGGTCCCGATAGTGCCGCCGCACGCTGAAACCTTGTCCCAGCTGTAGCGTCCCCCCAGGTTCAATTTCAGCTTGTCGGTTATGTCGTACCCGATCTGCCCATAAATAGCCCAGTTTCGGTTACGGACATGGGACGTGACCGCAGGAGCGGGAACCCCGCCCACCGAGAACGCGGTGAACTGCGATCCGGTGGGCCCGTGGGGCTTGTCGTTGTTGTAGAAGACGCCCGCTATAAAATTGAACGCGCCGAAGTTGCCGAGCAGCTGTGTCTCGTTGGTGAGATATTGGCGGTCAATTACCGACGACGCCGTAAACAGCGTGAATGGCACCCATGCCGGCAGCGGGGCGGAGAGGCCGGTGGGAATCTGGAGTATCGGCAGGCCGCCCGTATTGATCAGCTGGTAACTGTAGTTCTTCCGATAACCAAAGATGTTCCGAACCGTCATGTCGCCGAAACTGTAAGACGTGTCGTTGGTGATCGCAGTTGCCTTGCGATACGAGGCACCTCCGTCGATTCCCCCGTCGAACGATCCGCGCCGATTGGAAGCCTGGGTTGCCAACGCGGCTTCGACTTGAGGATCGACGGCCGCGAGGCCCAGCGCCGCGAAAGGAAAATTCTGACGCAAAAGATAGAGCCCGCCAGCCAGCTCGTCGCCCTTGAAATACTCATATACGGTGGTGCTGGTGAACCCATCGAAGGGTTCAATCAGCAGCGAAAGCCGGAAGGCGTCCTGATGGATATTGTCGAACCCGGGGCCCTCGTCAAAGGCGATCGTTCGCGGGTCCTGACGGCGAATCTGACCCGCGGCGCGAAACGCGACCTTGTCCTCGACGATGGGGATGTTGATCGCGCCTTGCAGCTCCCGATAGTCGAAGCGGCCGTATGTGCCTTCGCCAAAGCCCTCGAAACGGTATGTCGGCTTTTGCGTGCCGATCACCACCGCACCGCCGAGCGTATTGCGCCCGAACAGCGTGCCTTGGGGGCCTTTCAGAACCTGAATGCTGCTTATATCGTAAGTCGGCACGTTCGATCCCACAGCCGGGAGCGGCGTATCGTTCACGTAGATCACGACGCCCGGGGTTACTTCACCCAGTGGGAGCTGGCCAATGCCGCGAAGCGTCAGCGCCACGTTGTCCTTACCGCCTTCAGCCGAGAACGTGAACCCTGGCGTAATTGTCCTCAAATCACTCACTGTCTGGACCGTGCTGCGCTCGAGCGCTTCAGCGGAAAACGCTGAAATGGAGACGGAAACATCCTGCAGTCGCTCCTCGCGCCGGCGAGCGGTGACAATAATGTCACCCGTCGCCGCGCTTTCCATCTGAGGGGCAGAAGCGTTCTCATCCTGCGCCCACGCCGGGACGGCCAAGGTCGTTCCTGCCGACAACAGCGCAAGTCTCAGCAAACGCGATTTCATCAACTCTCTCTCCCGCCGCCTGTCTCTTCGCAGGCTTTTCAAAGCACTCTGAATGGCCGCTATTCACGGTCTTTCACCACCTATCTTCGGAGAGGAAATGATACAAAAGAGGGCAAAACTGTTCAGTTTTATGGACTGGGCAGCCGGGGCTCCGCCGATACTTACCACCGCCACCTGCGAGGCGTATGGTCACTGCGAGTTTCAATAACGCGGCTGCGCCCAAGCCCGAATGAGGTCCGCGATGGTGGCCTCAGTCCCGGCGGTGATTGCCGGGACAGTCCCCGTGAGACGGGGCGATGGCGCCGGCTGCGTTACGCCGCCCAGGGTGACGAAAGTATCTCGGGCGTTGTTGTGAGGGCTCGCCGGAGCCTCGGCCATGCTTAGGACCGGCGTCACGCAGGCATCGGTCGACGCAAAGGTCTCGCCCCATTCGTCGCGCGTACGCGTCCGGAAGACCGCTTCGAAATCGGCTTCCATCCCAGGCCACCCCGCCCGCTCATGTTGATCGTAACCGCGACCTGCAAGGCCCAGACCCTCGAGCATCTGCGCAAAGAACTTGGGTTCCAGACAGCCCACGGCCACGAATTTGCCGTCGGCACAGGCGTAGCATCGATAGAACGGCGCACCGCCGTCAAGAAGATTGGATGCGGGTGCATCATTCCAAAGGCCCTTCGGCTGCCAAGCGTAGAACAGGCTCATGAGCGACGCGACGCCGTCCGTGATGCAGGCATCAACCACTTGGCCCGCCCCCGTCCGCCGTGCCGAAAGCAAGGCGCTCAACATTCCGAATATGAGGAACATCGCGCCGCCGCCGTAATCACCGACGAGATTGAGAGGGACTGGCGGCGGCTCCCCGGTCTTGCCCATGGCATGCAGCGCCCCTGTGATTGCGAGATAGTTGATGTCATGTCCCGCGCGCATGGCCATCGGCCCGCTCTGTCCCCAGCCGGTCATCCTCCCGAACACAAGGCTGGGATTACGGGCAAGACAGACATCCGGACCGACACCCAGCCGCTCCATCACTCCTGGCCGATAGCCTTCGATCAGACCGTCTGCATGCTCGATCAGGTCGAGCAGACTGCTGCGGTCCCTCTCGTTTTTGAGATCGAGATAAGTGACCATTCGGCTGCGATGAAGGATATCACCGCCCACGTCCTCCCAGTCACCGGGTCCAGCGGAGGGAGGCCGCGCGACCCGAACGATGTCCGCCCCCATGTCGGCCAGCAGCATCGCTGCCAGCGGCACCGGGCCGATCGCATCGATCTCGATGATACGCACGCCGACCAGCGGCCCTGACCGTTCCGGCATCAGATATTTGTCCGGTCCGCGCCCTTCAGGTCGAGAATGGCACGAGCTTCGTCCGGACTTGCCACTTCCAGCCCCATGCCCTCGATGATCTGGCGCGCGTTGCGCACCTGCTCAGCATTGGTCTCGGCCAGACGCCCGGGGCCGCCCCACAAAGAATCTTCCAATCCGACGCGCACGTTTCCTCCCATGGACGCAGCCATCGCGACGACACTCATCTGGCGGGCACCCGCGCCGAGCACCGACCACTGATACTGATCGCCGAACAGCCGATCTGCTGTGCGTTTCATGTGCATGATATCATCGGGATGGCTGCCGATCCCGCCCAGAATGCCAAAGCATGTCTGTATGAAGAGCGGTGCCTTTACCAAGCCCCGGTCCAGGAAGTACTTCAGGTTATAGAGGTGACTGGTGTCGTAGCACTCGAACTCGAAACGCGTGCCGAGAGGCGAAAGCGTGCCGAGCAGATGCTCGATATCCGCGTAGGTATTCTTGAATACCAAGTCCCGCGATGCTTCCAGCGCCGCTGGCTCCCAGGCGTGTTTGAATTCCTTGAAGCGGTCCAGCATCGGGAACAATCCAAAACCCATCGTGCCCATGTTGAGACTGGCGACTTCCGGCGCGAAAGTCTGGGCGGGACGGATGCGTTCCTGGACGGTCATCGAGGGATGTCCCCCGGTCGTCAGGTTCAGCACAGCATCGCTGCGCTGGCGGATGACCTTGAGGAACGGTTCGAAAAGCTTGGGATCCTGGTCGGGCCGGCCGTCAGTGGGGTTGCGGGCGTGAAGGTGGATGATCGCTGCGCCCGCTTCGGCCGCGCCAACCGCAGATTCCGCGATCTCGTCAGCTGTCACCGGAAGATGGGGTGACATCGAGGGTGTATGGATCGCTCCGGTGATTGCGCAACTGATGATGACTTTTCGTTTGGCCATGATGTTTCCTTTCCCGCAGCCGCTCGATGGCAGCCGCCTCGCCGCCCGCAATCTATCCTTCGATAGGCAGTGAGGTGGCTCGTCAGGGAAGGATTCCGAGTTGGCGGGCGCGCAGAACCGCCTGAGGGCGACGGCGAACACCGAGCTTGTCGTATATCTGCTGCATGTACCACTTGACCGTTCCCTCGGTCAGTCCCAGCCGATCGCCGATTTCCCGGTTGCGCAGACCGCCACTCACCATGGTAAGAATGTCCACCTCCCGGTTGGCCAGGCGACCGGTCAGTCCGAAATCGTCGTCCTCGTCCTCGTCTGTCTCGATCTGCGGGCCATTTCGCATCAGGGAGACCAAGTGAACCGCGAACCGGTCGGCAGGTGTTTCGAGTTCAGGACCGTGGGAATAGGCCTCGGTAAGAAGAGCGGAAATGACTTCGCCCTCGTCGATAAACGTGCGCATCCAGCCGGCAGGTTCCGCCATTTCCACCGCCGCACGCACAGCGCGGCGAGCCTCGGAGCGATTGCCCTGGAGCACCGCGATTTCGGCAAGGAGCAATTCGAAGGTTACGGCCGAGCGAATGGCCCCGGCGCGCTTTACGAACTCCAGCCAGCGATGGGCCACCTTGCGCGCCCGGGTCAATCGGTGATGCTGCATTTCGATGCGCAACCAGGCGATCGCATTGCACTCGTTACGACGCGTCGGCCGCAGCGTCGGTATGGGCTCGCCGTCGATCTGCGGATCGCCGGCCAGGAAGTGCCGCTCAGCCTCCTCGATTTGGCCCGCCTTGACGAGCAGACGGACCTCTTCGGCAACAATGAAGGCGCGCATGCGATCAAGACCGCATTCTATCGCAACGAGATGCGCGTCATTGAGAGTGACAAGCGCGCCGGGAAGGTCGCCGCGCGCCGCGCGAAGGCGAGCATCGACGAGATAACCGGATGCCATCTGGTCGGCGAATCCCCACTGTCGCACGACTGGCAAGTGCCGTTCGACCAGGTCAGCCGCGCGATCTAGATCGCCGGCGTCGTAAAGCAGCTCCGCAAGCGGGAGCGCTGGCAAGGCAGCCAGTCCCGAGCCCTCGCCATGTAACCCTTTCGCAAGCGTAAAGGCTTCTTCGAGGAAGCGCTCGGCAAGGGGCGTTTTGCCTTGTGCCATCAATGTCGGGGCAACGGAGGCCTTGAGCGCAATCGAGGCAAAATCCGAACCCGGCCTGGACAGCGCCCGCCGAGTTTCCGCTTCCAGCTTGAGCATGTCCTGAAAGTGGTAGAGTTCGCGCCGTGCCGACATGAGCTGGGCAAGCAACGTACAGCTGAGATAGGCATGGCTTTCGGCCATCTCGACCAAAAGCGGCTCCGCGTCCGCTTCAACCTTGACCATGTCGTCGCGCGCGGCGGCCAGCATGACCAGGCGATGGCGGATCATCAGATCGATCTGATCCGCATCGTGCGCAGCGACCCTTCCTTCGGAGACCTTGGTCTCGAGGATAGCGCGCGCTGCGTCGATAAAGCGCTGGGCGGCGGTGAAAGACAATTGGCGAATGCGCCGCCATGCCAGAGCCAACAACAGATAAGGGTGCTGGGCCAGTTCCGCCCAGGGCAAGGCGGAGCCCAACTCGTCGATGCGATAGAGATAGCCGGTATAGGTCAGCTGTTCCGCCAATTGGTCGAGCTGGCGGGCCAGAAATGCTTGATCGCCGCTCAGTCGGGCATGCTCGATGGCCAGGACTGCCTGATCGTTGGCGGCGAAGTAGTCGCTGGCACGGCAATGCATCAGGCCCGCCCGTGCGGGCGCCCTGTCCATCAGGCGTCCAAGGACCATCTCACGAAACAGGCGGTGATACGCGTATCGACTGTGTTCCTGATCGATCGCGTTCAGGAAGAGCCCCTGGCGGAACACATGGTCAAGCATCGCGCGAGAATCTTCGTCGCCGGTGACCGCCGCGCAGGCAGAAGGGGTCAGTTCATCCAGGATCGACGTATCGACAAGGAAGCGGCGAACGTCCTCTGGCTGACGGCTGAGCACCTCTTCATGGAAGTACTCTGCAAATTCCGGACGCAAGCCCGTCAACCTGGGACTGCCGGCCCCCTGTTTGCCGCGGCGGTACAAGTCGCAGGCGATCACAACGCCGGATACCCAACCTTGCGTGTCCCGCACGATATCCTGAAGATCCTTGGAGTCGATCGGCGTTCCGATGCTCTGGGTTACCAGCTGAGCCGCTTCCGCGATCGTGAGTGAGAGATCGGCATTTCCCACTTCATTGAGGAAACCCAATGCGCGCATACGCGCCAGCGGAAGCCCAATCGCGCCGCGGGCAGAAACGATCATGCACAGGGCATCCCGAGCTGTCGCCGATAGCTGTGCGATAAAATCGAGAGCGGCTTGATCGAGCAGATGGGCATCGTCGATGACAAGGACGGGCCGCGGGTCGATCGTTATCGACAACGCTTCGAGCCAGGGCGCATCGTCGCCATCCAGGGAAAGTTGCTCCCAAGGAAGGCCGGCCGCAACGCCTGCTGCCTTGAGGGCAGAGAGGAAAGATGCCTTGTTGAAGATCCCCGCACGTGTCGCCACCCAGAGGAGCGGGTGGCCTTGCGCGCGTAGCAGGTCCGCCCAGTAGAGCATCGAGGTGGTCTTTCCGCTTCCAGCGGGCGCTGACACCATCGTCAATCGGGAATCGCGGACCTTGGCCGTCAGGTCTCTCATGGCAGCGCGCTCAATCAATGTCGGCGTTATCCGATGCGGCAAAGCGCTCGTCGGAATGACTTTCATGGCTCTCTCCTGGACATGCCTTGTGGCAATTTGTTTTTTGATCCGAAATATATTCTGACGTGTGAAATCCTAAACGCAATCCTTTTTCCTATCCGCAGATAGGTCCTCGCGAGCCGGAGATATTGTCCTGCTCCGGATGGCCGGGAATTTTCGTAAATTGCCGTCTTTACGCCCGAAACAAGCAGGCCGCCCGAAGCTGCCGGGGCCAAAAGCTAGGAAAGGTTGACCATGAAGGCCCTGTATCTCGAAAACGCCGAGGGACCTGAATCCACCCGCGTTGCCGACGTCGAAACGCCGGAACCCGGTCCCGGGGAAGTGCGAGTCGCACTCAAAGCCGCCTCGATCAACCACCGAGAACTGTTCATTTCTCATGGACAATATCCCGGCATGGTGGTGCCGGTAACGCTGGGTTGCGACGGCGCAGGCATTGTCGACAAGGTCGGCGCCGACGTTAGCGGCGTGGACGTGGGCTCAGAAGTCGTTCTCTATCCGGCCCGCAATTGGGGCCCCAATCGCCATGCGCCCGCTGCAGACTTCGGTTTGCTGGGCATGCCATTTGCCGGGACGATCGCCGAATACATCTGTATCCCTGCCGAGAACCTGGCTCCCAAACCTTCCTTCATGAGCTTTGAGGAAGCCGGCGCAATGCCGCTCACAGCGCTGACATCGTGGCGGGCTCTGATGTTCAAGGGCCGGCTTCAGGCCGGAGAAACTGTGCTGATCAGCGGGGTCGGCGGCGGAGTCGCCACGTTCGGCCTCGCATTCGCCGTCGCCAAGGGCGCGAACGTCTATGTGACCGGTGAGAGCCAGGAAGTCCTCGACCGGGCGATCGAGATGGGTGCCAAGGGCGGCCTGCTCTATACCGACCCGGATTGGCGAAAGCAGGTTGGCAAGCTGACCGGCGGGATTGACGTGGTCCTGGATGGTGCACCGTCACCCAGCTTTGCCAACTATGTCCGCGCCATCAACCCGGGTGCGCGCATAGTCATCTACGGGTCGACCGCCGGGAACGAGGTCAAGTTCAATGCGACGGATATTTTCCTCAAGAGCGCCAGCATCGTCGGCAGTCAGGTCGGCGATCCGCAGGACTTCCGGGAAATGCTAGCGTTCGCCGGCGAGCATCGGATCAAGCCGGTCATCGAGGCTACTTACCCTCTGGCGAAGGCAAAGGAAGCTCTTCTTCACCTTCGCGACCAGCACAAGTTCGGCAAAGTCGTGGTGACGATGTGAGCGATCTGTTCAGCCTGCACGGCAAGAAAGCCCTCGTCACCGGCGGCGCGCAGGGGTTGGGGCGGATGATCGCTGAAGGTCTTCTGCGCGCAGGCGCTAGCGTGGCAATCACATCGCGCAAGGCCGATGTGTGTGAGACCGCCGCGGCGGAAATGTCGGGTCTCGGGCCATGCCTGCCGCTTGCCGCAGACCTGTCTACTCCGGAAGCCGCGGTGGAGCTTGCCGCACTGTATCGCAGCGCGCTGGGCCAATGCGACATCCTGATCAACAACGCCGGCAAGACCTGGGGCGGCCCTATCGATACCTTTCCCGACAAGGCCTGGCCAAGCGTGATGGCAGTCAATGTCCAGACGCCTTTCACTCTTGTGCGCGAACTCCTTCCCGAACTGGTCGCGGCGGGCACGGCCGATGATCCATCGCGGGTCATCAACATCGGTTCGGTGGCGGGCATGAAGGCCGAACGGCTCAATGCCTACAGTTACGCTGCCAGCAAGGCGGCGGTCCACATGATGACGCGGGATCTCGCCGGCGACCTTGCCGACCGGAACATCACGGTCAATGCCGTGATACCGGGCTTCTTCCCTACCAAAATGACCGCTCACATGCGTGACGAGGATGCAGTCGACCCGAAATTGCTCAGCCATATTCCGCTGCGCAGGCTGGGCCGCGCCGACGACATCGCCGGAATTGTCGTCTTCCTTTGCTCGCGAGCAGGAGCCTATGTCACCGGCGCGCAAATTCCGGTCGATGGCGGCGTAGTCGGCTGCGGGTGATCTTGATGCCGGCAGAGGGACGAGCGTCCAGCCAGGCTCATCCCTGATGCCGTATCCTCCGAGGACCGCATTCCTCCGGCAGCGAAAAGACTTGAGCGAGGGAGGACATAGTTCCTCCCTCGCTCCACAGGTCAGAGCTGCCAGCCGCCCCCCGCGACTATGACCTGACCTGTGATGTAATCGGCCTCCGGCATGCAAAGGAGATAGACGGGTCCTGCTGCTTCTTCCGGAGTGCCTGCGCGCCCGAGGGGAATTCCTTTCTCCATGGCCTCAAGGATCTCGTCGCTGACCCCGGCCTTGATCTTCTTGCCCTTGATATCGATGGTTGAACTGCCAGCCTCGCCAGCCGTCATACGCGTCATGATCGCGCCGAAGGCGACGGCATTGACCGTGGTGTTGTATCTCCCCCACTCTTTCATCACAGTCTTGGTGAGGCCGACAATCCCTGCCTTGCCGGCAGCATAACCGGCCTGCCCCGGGTTTCCGCCAAGACCCGAAACTGACGAAATGTTTACGACTGTCCGTCGCTTGGCACGCCCGTACTGTTCGATCTCGGCCTTGGCTGCGGACGAAATGATCGGCTGCGCGGCGCGAAGAATCCGGAAAGGCGCGCTCAGGTGTACATCGAGCATCGCGATCCACTGTTCGTCGCTGGTCTTTTGAAGCACCGAATCCCAGGCATAGCCGGCATTATTGATGATGATATCGATCGTGCCGAAAGCCGCGACTGCTGCGGACACGAAGGTATCGCCAAAAGTCGGATCAGTAACGTCGCCGACGCAAACGACGGCGCGAACGCCAAGTCCTTCGATCTCGGCCGCGGTGGCGCGGGCCACGTCTTCGTCAAGGTCATTGACCACGACATTTGCGCCCGCGCTAGCCAATTTGAGCGCGATCGCCTTGCCGATGCCCCGCCCCGATCCCGAAACGAGCGCGACCTTTCCATCCAGTATTTTCACGTGACCTCTTCCTGTTCTTTCACAAATCCTTGAACGCAGGCACTGCCCCCGTCGATCACCACCACGCCGCGTTCTCTCGCAGACGCGCGAAAGCGAATGTCATCTCCATCGCGCCAGATCTCGGTCCGAATGGTTTCGCCTGGGAACACAGGCGCGGTGAAACGGACATGCATGCGCGTCAGCAACGACGCGTCTCCGCCGCAGCACAAATGGATCAATGCGCGGCTAACGAGGCCCATCGTCGCCAGTCCGTGGAGGATCGGGCGCTCGAACCCCGCCGCCGCCGCCGTTCCGGCATCGATGTGCAACGGATTGCGGTCGCCGGTCAGCCGGTATAGCATCGCCTGGTTAGCCGCCGTAGGCAGGTCAAGCACTGCATCCGGCGGAAAATCGGGACATTGTCCATCCGCAAGCGGAACGAGAGATCGGTCTCCCCCGAAACCACCTTCGCCCCGTAGGACCCAGATTTCCTCTGCCTCCGCAATCAGCTGGTCTGTCGGCGTCGTCAGTATCCGCTTCGCCCGAACGAGAGCGGGCTTGCCCGGTCCCTTGTCGGCGACCTCTCCGATCTCGATCCGGCCATGAATGACCTGGCCCAGTTGCAGCGGTCGATGAAGACGCAAGCTCTGCTCGCCATGCAGAATTCGCGGCCAGTCCCACCCGAGTTCCGCAGCCATCGGCCAGAACCCCGGCGTGCCAAGCACAAGCGCCATGGTTGGCAAAACGGTGAGGTCACGCTCAAAGAGGAAGCGGCTCTCATCGATGGCGGCGAGCCCCGCTCCCACGCCCAGGGCGTAGAGGATGGCGGAACGCGGATCGCAAACGTCCTGCGCGATCGGGACCCGGTAACCGCGCATGCGCTCAAGGTTCAGCATAGCGAGTTTCCCTTCGGTCAGGTCAGCTTGCGCTCGTCGAGCCCGAGCCCGCGCCCGATTATCTCGCGCATGATCTCGCTCGTGCCGGCGAATATGCGGCTGACGCGGGCATCGGTGTACATCCGGCTGATCCGGTACTCGTCCATGTACCCGGCCCCGCCGTGGAGCTGGACGCATTCGTCCATCACCCGGCCCTCCAGTTCGCTCGTGAGCAACTTGGCAGCGGAGGCATCTTCGGCAGTGAGTTCGCCTGCGTTGAGCAGGATCACGCATTGATCCACGTACGTCTGGATCGCATCGAGCTCCGCGCGCATGGAAGCCATCTTGAAGCGCGTATTCTGAAACGCGCCGATCGGCTTTCCGAAGGCCTTGCGCTCTTTCACGTAGTCCAGCGTAAGGTCGAAGGCAGTCTGGGCAGTGGCCATGAAACCGATCGCTGCCACAAGGCGCTCCTGTGCCAGGAAGCGCGCAAGATACTTGAAGCCCTGCGTCGGATCGCCCAGCACGTTTTGCTTGGGCACTTTGACATCGCTGAAGAACAGCTCGGCGGTATCCTGCGCCTTCATACCCATCTTGGCGAGCTTGCGCCCGCGCTCGAAGCCTTCGAAGCCGCGCTCCACCACAAACAGGCCAAGCCCATGGCGGCTGGCCGGATCGGTCCGTGCCGCGACAACAACCAGATCGCCCAAAATGCCGTTGGAAATGTATGTCTTGGCGCCGTTGAGCACCCAGTGATCGTCATGCTCGACCGCGCTCGTGCGCATTCCTGCAAGGTCGCTGCCCGTAGATGGCTCGGTCATCGCCACGGCAAGAATAGTCTCGCCGCTGACGATGCCGGGCATCCAGCGCTCCTTTTGCTCCTGTGTGCCGAGCTTGGCGATGTAGGGCGCGACCAAATCGTTATGGAGATTGATGTAGAAGCCTATGTCGCCGTGGCGCATATTCTCCTCGATGATAATCTGCTCGAAACGAAAATCGTCGATTCCCGCACCCCCGTACCGTTCCTCGGCCCAGGTGCAGAGCAATCCCTGCTCGCCTGCCTTGAGGTAAAGATCGCGATCGACCATGCCCTGTTCGCGAAAGCGTTCGGCATGGGCGCCGACATTGGCGCTCATGAACTTGACGACGCTGTCGCGAAACTGCTCGTGCTCCGGCTCGAAGATCAGGCGCTTCATGCTGGCATGGGCTCCTTGGCCTCGTCGGCGCTTTCGGCAGTGTAGAAGGTCTCGCCGCGCGATGCCTTCTCACGCAGCCACGCGGAAGGCAGGAAACGGGGCCCATATCGCTGGGCAAGGATATCCGCTTCCCCGACGAACGAGCCGATGCCGATCGTATCGATGTAGCTGATCGTTCCGCCGGTCCACGTCGGGAAACCCCACCCATAGATCGCGCCGAGATCGGCGTCCTGCGGTGTTTCCAACACGCCCTCTTCCAGGCAGCGCGCCGTCTCCATCGCCTGGGCAAATAGAAAGCGCTTCTTGAGTTCCTCGATGTCCCAACTGTCATTGACAGGGAAGTGCTCGACGAGCCCCTTCCACAAGTGCTTCTTGCCGCCTTCAGGGTAGTCGTAGAAGGCTCCTCCGGTCTTGCGGCTGGAGCGTCCGATCTCGTCCTTCATCTTGCGCATGACGGCAACGCCGGCCGGCGGAGTATAGGCCTCGCCCTCTTCCGCGATCGCCTGGTCGACGATCTTGAGCGGCAGATCCAGCGTGAGTTCGTCCAGCAGCGCGAGCGGACCGACCGGCATGCCAACTGCCTTGGCGGCATTCTCGATCACTGCCGGTGGCACGCCTTCCGCCAGCATGGCCGCTCCTTCGTGGATCAGCATCTGGAACACGCGGCTGGTATAAAAGCCGCGGCTGTCATTGACGACAATCGGCGTCTTGCGGAGCTGCGCGATGAAATCGAGACCCTTGGCCAGCGTTTCCTTGCTGGTCTGCTTGCCCATGATGACCTCGACCAGACCCATGCGATCGACCGGCGAGAAGAAATGCAGACCGATGAACTGATCCGGGCTTCTCGAAGCCAGCGCCAACTGCGAAATCGGAAGAGTCGAGGTGTTAGAAGCAAAAATGGCTTCGGGCGGCAGCACTGCCTCTGCCTTCTTCGTGGTCTCCGCCTTGATCGCGGTATCCTCGAACACGGCTTCGACGACCAGATCGCAGCCCTGGAGCATGCCGAAATCGTCGGTCGGGACAATGCGGGCAAGAACCGCATCGGCCTTGTCCCGCGTCACCTTGCCTTTTTCGACCAGCTTGTCGAGTACCTTGGCTGAATAGTCCTTGCCCCTTTGCGCCGTCGGCACATCGCGGTCGATCAAGACGACGTCGATGCCGGCATTGGCCGCAACGTAGGCAATTCCCGCACCCATCATCCCCGCGCCCAGCACGCCGACCTTTCGCGCTTCGAACCTGGGATAGCCTGCGGGGCGGCGAGCGCCCTTTTCTGCTGCCAGCTTCGAGATGAAGGTCGTGCGAATGATGTTGCGGGCGACCGGATCGGTTAGCAGCTTAGCAAAGTATTTGCCCTCTACTGCGAGCGCCTTGTCGAACGGCAACTGCAATGCCTGAAACAGCGAATTGAGAATTGCGAGCGGAGCCGGCTGATTATAGCCGCTCTTCGCAAGGCCTCCCGTCGCCATCATGTACGCGGCGGAATCTTCCGGTACCGTGAGCCCTTTCTTCTGAGGCGGAACCCAGCCCTTGACGTCCCACGGCTTGACAGGGTCGGGCCCGCTCGCCAGCCACGTCCGGGCGGTATCGAGAAGTTCCGCTTCGGGAACCACCTGATCCACGATGCCCAGTTTGAGCGCTTCGGCAGGCGCGACGGCGCGGCCGGTCAGAAGCAGGTCGAGCGCCGTTTTCATGCCGGCGATGATACCGAGCCGAACCGTGCCTCCAGATCCGGGAAGGAGACCGACAGTAACTTCGGGCAGGCCGACAGTGGCCTTTGCATCATCGACGAGGATGCGATGATGGCAGGCCAGCGCGAGTTCGAAACCTCCGCCCAGCGCCAAACCATTGATCGCTGCAACCCACGGCTTACCCGACTGCTCGATCGCGCGGTGCATGTCGGTCGCCCGCTTCGAGAACGCATAGGCCTCGAGCGGTGTGAGCGTATCGAAGCCATTGACCAGCTGCTTGAGATCCGCGCCGGCCATGAACGACTTCTTGCCCGAGGTCAGGATAACGCCCTTGATGGCGTCGTCCTGTGCGATCTGCCTGGTGGCCTGCGTCATGTCCGCAATGAAGCCGTCGTTGACGACGTTCATCGAACCTTCGGCATCGAGAGTCAGGATCGCGAAGCCGTCTTCGGCCTTCTCCAGTCGCATTGTCTTCATGGGTGTGTCCCGATCTTTTTCTAGGAATGGAGCAGCGTTCAGACGCGCTCGATGATAGCGGCGGTCCCAAGACCATTGGCCGCGCACAGCGTGATGAGGCCGGTTTCGGCGTCGCGGCGTTCCAATTCGTCGAGCACGGTGCCGAGGATCATCGCGCCGGTGGCGCCGAGCGGATGTCCCATGGCGATCGCGCCGCCGTTCACGTTGATCCGGTCGTCGGGAATGTCCATGTCGCGCTGGAAGCGCATAACTACGCTGGCGAAGGCCTCGTTGAGCTCCCAGAGGTCGATGTCCTTGGGCATCATTCCTCCGGCCCGCAAAGCCTTGCGCGAGACCTCCGCAGGGGCCGTCAGCATGATCGTCGGTTCAGAACCGATATTGGCATAGGAACGGACGCGCCCGCGGGGCTTGAGCCCCGCTTTCTCGCCGAACGCCCGTGAGCCGACCAGGACGAGCCCGGAACCGTCGACAATACCGGAGCTGTTGCCGCCGTGATGGACGTAGTCGAGGTCCTCGATCTCGGGGTACCGCGCTTTTGCGACAGCTTCGAAACCGGCTTTCCCGAAGCCTTCGAATGCGGGCTTGAGCTTTGCCAGGCTCTCCAGCGTGGTGCCCGGACGCATGTGCTCATCATGATCGAGCACGACCTCGCCCAGCACGTCCTTCACTGGCACGATGGAATTTCGAAAATAGCCGTTTTCCCAGGCACGGGCCGCCTTGCGCTGGCTCTCGACCGCGAAACGGTCGACATCCTCGCGGGTGTAGCCGTCGAGCGTCGCGATGATGTCCGCGCCGATGCCCTGCGGCGCATAATAGTTGCCGAATGCAACAGCCGGGTCCGACGTCCAGGCACCGGAATCATAGCCCATGACCGTCCGGCTCATGGATTCAACGCCGCCCCCGATGCCGGCCTGGATCATGCCGGAATGGACCTGGGCCGCGATGAGACTGACAGCATCGAGGCCAGTCGCGCAAAATCGGTGAATCTGCTGGCCAGCCACCGATTGCGCATAGCCGGCTTGAAGAACTGCCGCGCGCGCCAGGACACCGCCCTGTTCGCCGACCGGCTGCGCCATGCCAATGATAACGTCATCGAGCAAGGCGGTGTCGAGTGCGTTGCGCTCCTGCAAGGCCTTGAGCAGCTGTGTCGCCATTTCGACCGAAGTGATCTCATGCAGCGCGCCATCGGGCCGGCCCTTGCCGCGCGGCGTGCGAACATGATCGTAGATATAGGCTTCCATCGTCATTTCCCGGCCAGTGATCGGTGTTTTCGTGATCCTGCTCTTGGGTCTGGCCAGCCTGTCCGCACCTATCCAACGAAAGGCGCAGGATCGCGGGTTCGCTGCAATCTCGCACTCATCGCGCAGGGACGAACTTTGAGGACGAGCTTTTGTGAGCATGACGGGTGAAGACGACGCCGCAATTCGCATCACCGCGACGACGTTGGGTGATCACCTCTTGGCGGGGTGGGACAAGGGCAAGGACAGGGAGGCCCTGGTTTTTCCGGGCGAACGCAAGACTTATGACGAAGTCGTGGCCAGTGTTCTGCGCCGCGCGAGGGGGCTAAGGGCGCTCGGGATTCGGCGGGGCGACCATGTCGGCATCTTGCTGCCGTCCAGCATCGAATTCGTCGAAACGCTTTTCGCAAATGCGATGTGCGGTGCCGTCTCGGTTCTCATGAATGCCCGCTACAAGGCACCAGAGATGGCGTACGTGTCGGAGAACGCCGACCTTGCAGCCATCGTCACAAACGATCTTGTCTCTGAACACGTCGACTTCGGTGCCCGGCTTTACGAGGCGTTTGCAGACCTGGCGAGTGCCGACAATCCTGCTCGCCTGTCACTTGCCGCGGCACCGAAGCTTTCCCGCATCATCATGCTTGGCGGTCGTTCGGTTCCCGGCTTCATCGACCAGGCGATGTTCGATGAAGCCGCCGAACAGGTCAGCGAAGACGAAATCCATGCGGCGCGCCTCACTGTTCGCGTACGTGATACCGCGATGATTCTGTACACCTCCGGCACTTCGGCCAATCCCAAGGGCTGTCTACTAAGCCATGAAGCCGTGACGCGCGAGGCGAACAACCTGGCGCACTATCGCTGGGCCTTCCAGCCCGGCGAGCGAGCATGGTCGCCGCTGCCGCTTTTCCATATCGCCGCAATGCTCTGCATGCTCGGCGCGATGGAGGTAGGTGGTACCTTCATCGGACAGCCGCATTTCGACGCCGGAGAAAGCCTGCGCCAGATCGAGCAGGAGCGCGTGACGATGATGTTCCTCCCCTTCGTCACATTTCATCAGGCAATGATCGCGCATCCCGATTGGGAAACGTCAGATCTTTCCTCGGTCAGGCTCCAGAACAGCTGCTTTGCCTTCATGCCCGACCGGGTCGGTCAGGCATACCGGGAGAAGGCTCCCGGTATGTTGCAGGTGGGGACCATGGGCATGACGGAGGCTACAGGAATCGTGACCACCGGCGGCTACGGGATGGAGCCGGAAATGGGCTTCAGAAAGCTCGGTTATCCTCTTGCCGGCATCGAAATGAAAATCATCGACCCTGAAACAGGCTTGGAGAAAGCCGTCGACGAACGGGGCGAGATATTGATCCGCGGTTACAATCTGTTCGACGGATACTACAAAGATCCTGAGAAGACGGCCCAGGCGCTCGACAGCGAGGGCTGGTATCACAGCGCCGACATCGGCTCGATCGATGCGCACGGGCATGTGATGTTTCACGGCAGGTTCAAGGACATGCTCAAGGTGGGCGGCGAGAACGTCGCGGCGGCAGAAGTCGAAGCGGTCCTGGCCGCGCATCCGGCTGTTCGTCTTGCCCAGGTCGTTGGCCTGCCGGACGAGCGGCTGGCCGAAATCCCTGCAGCCTACATCGAGCGAGACGGCGACGTGATTGTCGAGCCGGAGGAATTGATCGCCTTTACCAAGGCGCGCCTTGCCTCGTTCAAGGTGCCCCGGCACATCCGGTTCATCGACGAATGGCCGATGTCGGCATCGAAGATACAGAAGTTCAAGCTGCGCAGCGCGTTGATGGACGAGCTTGGTCTCAAGGACTGATCAGGCGCTGCGCGCAAAGGGAGAATGGAATGCGTGTGGTCATTACTGGTGCAGCCAGCGGCATCGGCCGCGCCTGCGCTGAACTGCTGGCGGCGGGACAAGTGTTGCCCGGCCTGCACTCAATGCTCCTCGCCGACAGGGACGAGGCCAATCTTGGAGCAGTGACGGGCAAAATTGGGCCGGCGGCAGGGGGCTGCGTCGTCGATCTTGCCGAGCCCGACTGCGGCGATCGCATCGTCGAGGCTGCACTCGCCCACATGGGCGGTATCGATGCAGTCATCAGCAATGCGGGCATCATCATGGGTGGCGCTCTTGTCGACCAGCCACTTGCCGACTTCGACCGGATCTTCGCGGTAAACACTCGCTCCACCTGGCTGCTAGCAAAGGCCGCGCATCCGCACCTGCGAGCCAGCAAGGGTGCCTTCATTGCTACAGGTTCGATGTCGGGCACCCAGCCCACGCCGGGGCTCGGATTTTATTCGTGCAGCAAGGCGGCGCTTCTGATGCTGATCCGGCAACTCTGCATTGAGTGGGGTCCCGATGGCATCCGCTGCAATACCGTCTCTCCCGGTCCTACCTACACGCCGATGACGGCCGCCGGCTACGGTGACAAGACGCGCCGGGAAGAGCGGGAAGCCAGTATACCTTTGCGTAAACTCGGCCTGGCCGAGGATGTCGCCAACGCCATCCTGTTCCTCGCCAGTTCGCAGGCCAGCCACATCAGCGGTATCGATGTGCTTGTCGACGGCGGCATGAGCAACATGCTGATGCCGGCCAGCGGGGGCGGCACGGGCCAGCAAAGGCAACGCTGAAAATGGTGTCAGGCGGCCTTGTCATCCAGGAAACGCAGGTTCGCCTCACCCGCCGGGTCGGTCTGTCCATCGATCAGAAGCCTGGCTGTTGCCTCGAGATGGCTTCTGAGGAGAGCGACGGCCCGATCCGCATCCCTGGCAAGCGTGGCTTCGACGATTTCGGCATGCTCATGCACCAGATCCCGCTCGCCGGTTGCGAGCGGAACCGTGAGGTAGCGATATCGTTCGGATTGAGCGTAGAGCCATTCGCGCATGCGCAGCAACCATGGGCTGTCGCAAGCATCGACGAGGGCATGATGGAAGTCACCATGGGCCTCGGCGTAGTCCTCATTGAGCCGCTCCGGCATGTCGGGATCGCGTGTCGGCGTCTTGCTGAGACGGTGGGCAGCACTCACGATCGTCGATTCCCAATCGAGGCCGCCGCGTTCGATGGCGCGGCGAAGACACTGTCCCTCGATGTCACTCCTCACCATGACGAGGTCAGTCAGATCGGCGATGGAAATCGGCGCTGCCCGAAAGCCTCGCGCATCGTCAAGGACGACGAACCCTTCAGACGTCAGGCGCGACAAGGCCTCTCGGACTGCACCGAGACTGAACCCCAGGTTGTCCGACACGTCTTTGATGTTGATCCGCTCCCCCGGCACAAGGCGGCAGGTCAGGAGATTGTCCCGCAGCCGGCGATAGGCCTGCTCGGTGAGGCTGAGCTTTTTTGTCATCCCAGTCTCCATAGCAGCAACGAAATGCAAGGTAAACGCTAGAGGTATATTTGAGTACTTAGAATATATTTCAGATTGACGAGCCGACCGAGCCACCCCACGGTGCCCGAGTTTGGAAAAGGATCGAATCATGCGCTTGGCAAAAGTTTCGAAGGACGGTCGCATCGGCGTTGCGGTGGACACTGGCTCCGGCATCAAGGCGATTTTCGGCGACGCGGCACTCTACGATCTGGACGACCTTGTCGCTCAGGGCGGCGAAGCGCTCGCAAAGGCGGGCGGCAAAGTCCTGGCCCAGGGAGAGAGCGTCGCGCAAGACGACCTTGAATTTCTGCCTCCGCTCATCAAGGCGCCGAAAATCCTGTGCCTTGGTCTCAACTACAAGGATCACGCTGCCGAAGGCGGCTTTCAGGTTCCCGAATTCCCGACAGTTTTCGGACGGTTCAATTCGAGCCTGATCGGCCACGGCGCACCGATCATCAAGCCGGCCACATCGGACCAGCTCGATTACGAGGCTGAAATGGTCGCAATCGTCGGCAAGGGCGGAAAGAACATCGGAAAGGAAGACGCGCTGTCCCACATCGTCGCTTACTCGGTGTTCAATGACGGCTCCGTGCGCGACTATCAGCTCAAGACGCCGCAATGGACCGTGGGCAAGAATTTCGACGATACCGGTGCCTTCGGTCCATGGCTGGTCACGGCCGATGAACTGCCCGCGGGCGGCGCTGGGCTCAAGATCGAGACCAGGCTGAACGGGCAGGTGGTTCAGAGCGCCAATACCTCTGACATGGTCTTCGATGTTGTCGATACGGTGTCCTTGCTTTCCACATGCTTCACGCTGGAAGCAGGCGACGTGCTGGTCATGGGCACGCCGTCGGGCATCGGACTTGCCCGCAATCCTCCGCTCTTCATGAAGGACGGGGATGTGTGCGAAGTGGAGATCGAAAAAATCGGCTTGCTGGTCAATCCCATCAAGGCAGCGTGATTTCGGGCCGAGCGATGCGCCAGAACATCGCTCGGCCGCCATGGAGGACAGGATGAACGAGAAAAGCATCGCCAGTCGCCGCGCCAATGTACTTGGTGTCCATTCCATCGATCACTTTGCGGTGGAAGTGCCCGACCTCGACGAGGCACGACGCTTCTACACGCTCTTCGGTCTGGACGTGCGCGAGGCGGATGGCCGGCTCGAACTCTATGCGCAGGGTCATCCGCACAGGTGGGCAGTCCTCAGCCAGGCAGGCGATGCCAAGCGGCTGCGTTATCTCAGCTTCGGGATATTCGCGGATGAGGAGGAGACGTTTCGCGGCCACCTCAAGCGCGCCGGTGTGGAATTCATCCCGGCACCTGACAACGCAGAAGCCAAGGGTATCTGGTTCAGAGGGTTCGACGGCCTTCCCATCAACGTCCGCGTTGCGGAAAAGGCGACGCCCGCCGAAAAGAGCCGCTTCAGCTTCACGAGTTCAGAACCCGGCAAGTCCGGCGCGATTCCCAACAGCAAGGCACCCAAGGTCCACCCCCGGCGTCTTTCGCACTTTGCGATTTTCACCACCGACGTGAACGCCGCGATCGACTTTTATGAGCGGACGCTTGGCCTGCGGCTCTCCGACAAGAGCGAGCCCGCTGTTGCCTTTCTCCATGGTGTCCATGGGAGCGATCACCACTTGCTCGCACTCGTGCTCTCCGACCGCCGCGGTATGCATCACAACAGCTGGGACGTGGGTTCCGTCATGGAAGTGGGTCTCGGCGGCGCAAGCATGGCGCGCGCCGGCTACGGACCCAACTGGGGCCTCGGCCAGCACGTGCTGGGTGCGAACTACTTCTACTACGTACGCGATCCTTGGGGCAGCTTCAGCGAGTATTCCGCCGACATCGATTTCATTCCTGCGGATGTGGACTGGCCCTCGGCCAACCACGCCCCTGACGACAGCATGTTCCTTTGGGGGCCGGACCCATTCCCCGAATTTATCCAGAACACCGAACCAGCGGAGGCCTGATTGCCATGACCACATTCGTTCTTCTTCACGGCGGCGGCATGGGCGGCTGGACCTGGAAATACGTCCGGGAGATTCTCGAAGCGCACGGGCACAAGGTCTACACACCGACCTTTACCGGCTTTGGCGAGCGCAGCCATCTCATCGGCCGCGATGTGGGCAACGAGACCCACGTGCGCGACATCGTCAACGTCTTCAAATTCGAAGATCTGCATGACGTCGTGCTGGTAGCGCACAGCTATGCAGGCACCGTGGCGCCGGGTATCATAGCAGAGGTGGGCGACCGCATCGCCAGCATCATCTACCTCGACGCCATTATCGCCCATTCGGGCGAGCGCATCGCCTCGCTGATGGGTTATGTACCCGAGGAACAAGTCGCACAGCTCGATGCATTGCTTGAAGCCGGCGAGGGACCGATCGGTTCGGGCGTCGACGAGATGCAGCGTGCGGCTGCCAAGGAGCATCCGCACCTCATGGATCCCGCACGGGAAAAGTGGCTGCTCGACAACCTTTCTGACCAGCCAATGAAGGCGACAGCGGGCGCCATCGCCAAGGGCAGCGAAACCATCGCAAGACCGGTGGACTATATCGCCGCCGCCGTGACCGTAATGACGGCGATGCACGAGCGCGCGCGCGCGCTCGGCTGGAACATTCACGAACATCCCGGCGACCATGCTCTGCTGGTGGGCGATCCCGAAGGCACCACCGGCCTGATCCTTAAAATCGCCGGATTGAAGGTAGACGCATGAACCCCGCAGAACTGTTCTCGGTGAAGGACCGCATCGCCGTCGTGACGGGCGGCTCCGGCGGCATTGGGCGCCATATAGCGACCGGCTTCGCGGCCGCCGGCGCCAAGGTCTATATCTGCGCGCGGACCGAGGCCAAAGTGCTCGATGCCGCCCGGGAAATCAGCACCTCGACCGGGGGTCAATGCATCGGGCTAACCGCTGATGTCTCATCCCTGGAGGGAGTGGACGCTCTCGTCGCCCGCGTGAGTGAAGCCGAGAATGCGCTTCATATCCTGGTCAACAATGCCGGTGCGATGGCCGAGGCGCCTATCGACGATTACAGCGAGCAGGACTGGGACCAGGTCATGGATCTCAACCTGAAGGCACCGTTCTTCCTGCTTCAGAAATTTCTCCCTCTACTGCGCGCCGGCGGGACAAAGGAACGGCCGGCATCCCTCATCAACATCGGCTCGGTAGGCGCTCTCAAGGTCGGTCCCAAGGAGAACTACGCCTACCAGGCATCCAAAGGTGCGATCCACTGGCTGGCGAAGGGTCTCGCCAAACGACTGGGCCGCGATAACATCACGGCCAATGTCATCGCGCCCGGCTTCTTCGAGACGGAGATGACCGTCATCACGTCCGACGAGATGAGAAAAATGGTCGAAGGCATGGTGCCGCGCGGGCGCACCGGTACTGCGGAAGACCTGGCGGGCGCCGCCATCTATCTGGCCTCTCGCGCCGGAGCCTACGTGACAGGATCGGTCATTCCGGTCGAAGGTGGATTGTCGATCTGATATGACTCAGCCCCATTTCATCGCCATCGGCGGCACCATGCGCGCCATGTCATCGACCGAACGCGCCCTGCGTAAAGCGCTAGCAATCGCGCAGGAGCGCGGCGCACGCACTACCATCCTTTCGGGCGAAGACATCAATTTCCCCCCGTATGCACCGGAAAATCAGGAGCGCTCCGACGCAGCACGGCGTTATATTGAACTGCTTCGGACCGCCGATGGCATCATCATCGGTTCGCCGGGCTATCACGGTGCGATATCGGGCTTCGTCAAGAACGCGCTCGATTATGTCGAGGATACGAACCGGGACAGTCGCTGCTACTTCGACGGCCTGCCGGTCGGCGCAATCGCCACGGCTGCTGGCTGGCAGGCTGCGGTTGGAACGCTCCAGCAGCTTCGCAGCATAACCCATGCCCTGCGCGGTTGGCCCACACCTCTCGGGGTTGCGATCAACACGGTCGGAACCGAGGGCGATCCCATCGAACAGGCGCCCGTCACCAGCCAGCTTACCATGATGGTAGACCAGATGTTTCGCTTCCACGCAGGGCCGACCCTATAGGACGATAGGTTCTGAGCGCACCGGATGGGTGCCAATTGGGAGCGCAAGAGAACAGGAAGTACAATGGATTTTTCGCTCACCGACGAGCAGCAGGCCTTTCGTGACGTGGTGCGCCGCTGGGTCGACGCAGAAGCCCCGAAGGACTGGATGCGCACGCTCGAAGCCGACGAGGAAAACTACCCTTACGCGCTTTGGGACAAGCTGGCAGAGCAAGGCTTTTTCGGCATCGGCATCCCGGAAGAATATGACGGGCTTGGCGGCGACGTCATGATGCAGATGATCTTCGCCCGCGAGTTCGCCCGCACGGCAGGGGGGTTGCTCTGGGTGTGGGGCCTTACCTCGTTCGGAGGCGCCAAGACGATCGGTGCGGTGGGAACCGAAGAGCAGAAGAATCGCTGGCTGAGGCCGATGGCGCAGGGCAAGCTTCGCGTCTCGCTGTCGATGACCGAACCCGATGGCGGGACCGATGTCCTGGGCGCGATGAAGACTTACGCGGACAAGGTCGAGGGCGGCTGGAGGTTGAAGGGGGCCAAGATGTGGACGACGGCCGCCAAGGCGGCTGACCGGCTTCTTGTCCTCGCCCGGACGGATCGCAATGTCGAAAAGAAGCATCACGGCCTCACGATGTTCTTCGTCGATGCCAAATCTCCCGGCATTACCTGCTCGCTACTGCCCAAGCTTGGCATGCGGGCGATGGGTTCGTGCGAAGTCCATTACGACGATGTCTTCGTCCCGGATGAGGACGTGCTCGGGGAACCGGGGCAGGCGTGGTACGCAATGCTGCCGACGCTCAACAACGAGCGTATCATGGTCGGCGCGCAGTGCCTCGGTGCGATAGACGGCGTACTTGAAGACGCCCTCGACTACATGAAGCAGCGCAAGGCGTTCGGGGGCATCATCGGCCGCTTTCAGATCCTTCAACACTACGTTGCGGATATCGCCACCTGGCAAAAAACGACCGAATTGCTGCTCAACAACGTCGCATGGATGCAAGCCAACGGCATGCCCTGCGGTGTCGAGGCGAACATGCTCAAGATGGTCGCCACTGAAAATGCAGTAAAAGCGGCCGATCTAGGCATCCAGATCCTGGGCGGCATGGGCTATTCCGCAGAGACGGACATGCAACGCTACTGGCGGGATCATCGGATCCTGAGAATGACGCCAATCAGCAACGAGATGGTTCGCAACACCATTGCCGAAAGCCTCGGGCTGCCCCGCTCTTTCTGAAGGAAATGGCCATGAGCGATCTCGACGATCTGCCCCCTGCCCCGAACGCTGCCGGCACGTCTCTGGACGGCAGGGCGATCTTCACGATCAGTGCCGAGAAAAACGCTGCGCTGTGCCGGTCGACCGGCATCGAGCCGGCGCCTGACGGCACTGCGCATCCGATCTACTACTACATCGCGACCCAGGTCGCGATGGGCAAGACGGTGGCCGGCGTATGCGAGGCCTGCGAATTCGACGTCGAGGACGGTCCGATGATGGGCTCGAGCGGCGTAACGTTCGACGCCCCTCTGAAGGTGGGCGAAAGCTACAGGGTCACCGGCGAAATCCTCGATCTCGTCCGCAAGCGCAGCCGCAAGCTCGGCGTCATGGACGTACTGACCTACCGGCTCCGTTTGCACCTGCTGGACGGCACCAAAGTGCTTGAAACCGACAACGTGTGGGTACTGCCCCGCAAGGAGTTTGCGGCATGACATACGACGTTGGAGACGAACTGCCTTCCTTCACCATCGAACGCGTCAGCTCCGATGCAATGAAGCAGTGGGCGGTCTTTCTCGCGGATCCCAATCCGATCCATCTCGACGTCGAAGTCGTAAAGGCGAAGGGCCTGGGCAACCGCGTCATCAACCAGGGGCCAATCAACGTGGCCTACATGATGAACATGCTCATGCGTGCCTTCCCCAACGGCCGGATTTCGAAGATGGATTCGCGCTTTCTGGACAATGTCTATGGCGAGGATCGCGCTGTCGTCACCGGCAAGGTCACGGCGATCGATGGAAGCACGGTCACTTGCGAATTCAAGCTCGACGTGGACGGGCGCGGTACCGTCAATTCCGGCACAGCAACAATAGAAATCTGAAGATTCTCCAGGAGAGAGATTATGCCTAGCGGACCTTTTGCCCACGTTTGCATGGTCGTACGCGACCTCGACACCGCCATCGAGAACTGGACCAAGATCCTGCGCGTTCTCGACCCTGCATCGCTGGAAGAGCGTATCGTCAAGTACGACGAATTCTCGAGCGGTGCGGATGCAGGCATGCGGTGGGCCACTTTCGTCAACAATGGCGGAACCGAAATCCAGTTCATCCAGCCCTCTCCGGGAACGCCAATGGGCGACCGCCTCGAAAAGGTCGGCGAGCACGTGCATCACTTCTGCTTTGCTACGGACGACGTACCGGACGCGATGGAGAAGTTGGCCGCAGAAGGCATTCAGGTGCTTGGCGGCGGCAAGACCTACAACGACCCGGACATGACCTGGCAGAAATGGAGCTGGGTGGGCCCGAAAAGCTCCCATGGCTGCCTTATCGAGGTCGCCTCGCCCTACGAGAGCAGGAACGACGGCAAGTGGCACCATGCGCCGGGCAAGTTCGCGTACCGCGGGCCAGGCGAACATCCTTCCTTTGCAGAACTGGTACCCCCGGTCGCGGCAGCGTGATCGGCAGACTTGCGCATGATCACCGCTTCCCAAACTACGTGGCCCGGTGACCATCTCGACATGGTAGCCGATGCCTTCGGCGACCCTGTTGCTCCTGCAGTGTGCTTCTTCCATGGCGGCGGCCAAAGCCGGCGCTCATGGACGCGTTCGGCACGGCGGACAGCGGAGGCCGGCTACTATGCACTTACGTTCGATTTGCGCGGGCATGGCGAGAGCGGCTGGGCGGCCGATGGCGACTATGAGCTGGAAGCCTACGGGCGCGATGTGGAAGCCATCGTCACCCGTCTCTCCAGGCCCGTTGCGCTGGTCGGCGCATCGCGAGGCGGCCAATCGGCACTGGTCGGCGGTTCGCGTCATCCCGATCTCGTCAGGCTCATCATGCTGGCGGACGTGGCGCCGCTGATCGTCGATGACGGCGTGGATGGCATTCGCGATTTCTTTCGCAGCAGCGACGCCGGCTTTGCGACGCTGGATGACGCAGCCGATGCTCTGCATCGCCATTTGGGCCAACCGCGCGTTGCCAATGTATCCGGGCTGGCCAAGTCGATGCGGAAGCAAGACGGCCGGCTGTTCTGGCATTGGGATCCGCGCACAACCGCACCCGAATTCCTGCATCCGCCTTCCGAACGCGCATCCCTGTTTGCAGCGGCCGGCAGGGTGAAATCACCCGTCGTGCTGGTGAAGGCGCAGCTCAGCGAACTTGTCTCGGACGAGAGCGTTCGCCATTTCAAAAGCCTCACACCGCAATTGGAGGTCGAAATCGCCGAGGGTGTCGGTCACATGTTCACCGGCGACCAGAACGATGCCTTCGCAGTTCGACTGCTGCGCCATCTGGCCGAGCATCTGCCTTTATGAACCGGGGAGCCGCAATAGTCATTGGCGGAACCGGCGGCCTCGGAAGCGAGATATGCAGGCAGCTTGCCTCTGACTGGAACGGAGTCGCCATTGGATATCGTTCCAGCCAGGAGCGAGCCCTCGCAGTCGCCGAAACAATGGGCGGAAACGGCGGCACCCTCGCGGTCCGCTGCGACCTTTCTGACAATGCTTCGATCCAGGAGGCCATGCGCAGCACCGTGGAGCGGTTCGGAGCAATCGGGACCGTCGTTTACGCCAGCGGCGTCGAAATTCCGCAGCCATTCGTCAGTCAGATCGTCGAACAGCAATGGCGCGAAGTCATCGAGATCGAACTGATGGGTTTCACCCGCGTGGTTGCCCATGCCCTGCCGCACTTCCGGACGCAGGGCTTCGGCAATTTCGTCGCGGTCGTATCGGTTGCCAATTACTGCTTCCCCCCTGGCGATGCGCTTTCATCGGTTCCCAAAGCCGGTATCGAGGCTCTTTGCCGGGCTGTTGCGAAAGAAGAAGGGCGATACGGCATCAGGGCGAACATGGTCGCACCAGGCATCATCGACGCAGGGCTTGGCGCCGAATTTCTTTCAACTCTCTACACACCGGACATCTGGGAATCCCAGCGCAAGCGGATCGCGCTCCAGAGCTTTGGCAGCGCAGGCGATATCGCCAACGCCGTGGCCTTCCTTGCGTCAGCGCGTGCAGGTTACGTGACGGGTCAGACCCTCATCGTCGACGGTGGCTTCAGCCTCTGAAACAGGATAGCAACCGTGTCCAAATTAACGCTGTCGATACCCGTTGCACCCGCGATCGAATTCGCGCAGCCACTCACGGTTGCCGCTACGCTGGCCCTGCCCGAAACCGTGCCTTCAGATGCTCTCGACCTGCTCGTCTGCCTACATGGCGCATCGTACAGTCGCTGGTACTGGGATGCATGGATTGACGGTCACCCCGGCTACAGCTTCATCGATTACTTCCTCTCCCAGGGAAAGGCCGTCCTCACCCTCGACGCACTGGGAATGGGGGATAGTTCCAAGCCACTCGATGAAGGACTGCTAAATCCCCTGCTCGGCGCGCAGGCGCACCATCAGGCGCTTGCAAACATCCTGTGCCGGATCGACGCTGGAGATTTCGGCGCCGAACTTGCAGCGAAGCGCAAACGGATCAGCGGCATCGGTCACTCCATGGGCGGAATGCTCACGATCATTCAGCAGGCCTCGTTTCGCAGCTTCGATCAGGTTGCGATCCTTGGGTTCACCAATATCAGCCTCGATCTGCCGGACGAAGTGCGTGCAGATCTCGAAAAGCGGGTCGAAGGCAGTGGTTACAGTCAAGCGGATCGGGGTTCGATGCGCGCGAGTTTCCACGCCCCTGACGTGCCTGAAGCCGTCATTGCCGCCGACGATTCCCGCGCCTCGGTCACGCCCAACAGCTACGGCCGCCTGGCGATAGTGCCCGGCGGCGTGGCGGATGAGGCAGCCGCGATCGATGTTCCCGTCTATCTGCATTTCGGGGACATTGACGTCAGTCCGGATCCGCTTCTTGAGCCGTCGTTCTACGGCAAGTCGCGCCGTATCAGCCTGATGCCGCTCGCTGGTTCTGCGCATTGCCATAACTTCGCCTCGACGCGCAGCGACAGCTGGGCGAAACTCAACGGCTGGATCGATGAGATGGCCAAGACGGGCGAATGAGACGCCAGCCGCTACTGGGAAACTCTCAGCGTTAAGGACGCCGATACCCCGAGGCACCCGAGAGCCCCACGTCAAACCCTTGGCGAGCTATGCCGCAAGTCCCGCTCTAAGATTGGGCCTTTTCACACCCCGACCGCCCGACAACGCAGGCGGCCGGGGCGTGCTCGATCACTTGTAGGGATCGACTGGCTGAGGCACATCGATCACTTCGAGGTCCTTCAGCATCGAGAGCACGTCGGAGATCGAATAGATGTGGTCGATCTTGTCGCCGCGGAAACGCAGCCAGGAGAACCACAGGACGTTGAGTTCGTTTCCTGTCGGCTGAACACCCATGTAGGGACCGCCAGTGTGCTTGCCGTAGTGATGGCAGAGCACGCAGACCTCATCGTCGCCGCGACCCCATGCCTTCAAAGTCCGGTAAGTGCTGGGCGGGAACGTCTTGTAGAGGCCCTGCGGCGAGGTCTTCCAGATATGGTAGGTGCCAAGATCCGGCCGGTTCGGATTGTCATACGTCATGGTGTCGGTGTTGAAGAAGGCATCCATGCCGTCCCAATCGCCCCGATTGATGACTTCGTGCAGGTCCATCCATTGCGTGACCATGAAAGCCTGCCGCTCAGTCAGTCCGGCTGTGATTTCGGCCCGCTTCTCCTTGGACAGGACGAAATCGGCTTCAGTGAACGGGGCCAGGCCCATCAGTATTCTCCTTGCTTGATATCTGGCCCGCCCATCGCGCAGGCCGTAGCCCGTCATCCCGATCCCCGCACCTGCTGCCACCTACCCAACGAAAGGCGGCCAGGACGAACGCCCGTGCGATCGCACCATATCGAACGGAGGAGAGGCCATGACCCTGAGCATGCAGGAAATGTCCGACAGGTTTGAACTGCAGGACCTGATCGTGGGATATTGTTATGCCGTGGACAATCGCGATTGGGACGCGCTTGACGAGTACTTCACGCAAGACGCGCTGATAGACTATTCAGAAATGGTGGGCGTGCGCGGCGGACTGACCGAGATCAAGCAATTCCTCGTGGAGGGGCTATCTCCCATTCTCGCCTACCAGCACGCAGTGTCGACCACAAAATACGCTATCGATGGCGATACCGCCCGGACCAAGACGGTATGCTACAATCCGATGACCGTCTCGCAGGGGCAATCGAGCGACACGCTCGTATTTGGCCTCTGGTATATTCACGATTTTATCCGGACCGAGCAGGGCTGGAAGATCAGCCGCCTTTACGAACAGAAATGCTACCGGATCAATGTCCCGGACTGGCTGGCTGAACAACTGCCGTCCTGAGTTCGCGCTCACTTTCCATCCTGAGACCCAAGGCGGTGACATGCGACGCCTATTCAATCATGCTTTCCTGGTGCTGCTGGGCGCAACAGGCGGTACCCTGACAGTCCTTGGCGCCCAGCTCGCCTTGCTGGGTGGATCGCCCTGGTATGTGCTGAGCGGCCTTGTCATGCTTGTCTGCGCAGTTCTGGGATGGCGGAGGGAAGCAAAGTCTGCGCTGCTCTATTGGGTATTTCTCTGTGTGAACTTATGCTGGGCGCTGTGGGAGTGCGGCCTCGATGGCTGGGCACTGGCGCCGCGGATCGCAATGCCGACTGTCATGGGTCTCTACATGCTGACAGGTTGGTACCGCCGGCATGTGGGCCAGCAGGCAGCCCTGCCCGGCGGCCGCCTACTTTGGCCTGGCCTCGCGGTAATCGGGATAGCCGGGATCGGGGCGGCGTTCTGGGCTGACCGCACACCTGCTGCCACAAGCACAGCTTGGGGACCGGCACCAGCAGCTTCGGAAGAAGGTGACTGGATTGCCTACGGCAACGACCGCGGAGGCTCGCGCTATTCACCGCTTGGTCAGATCACACCAGCAAACGTCGGCAATCTGAAACCCGTCTGGAGTTACCATACGGGCAAACTGACAAGCGGCAAGCAGGGCACGGCCTTTCAAACCAATCCCCTCAAGATCGGTGATCGCTTGTTCATTTGCGCGGGCAACAATGATGTAATCGCACTCGACCCTGAAACCGGCCGCCAGCTCTGGCGCCACTCGCCAAGGACAAACCTCGAAGGCGTTTACGGCCTTGTATGCCGCGGCGTGACATATTACCGCGTGCCCGGCGCGACGGGCACCTGCTCAGAACGTATCTATACCGCTACGCTGGATGCTCGGCTTTTGGCGCTCGATGCTGCCACGGGACAGTCCTGCGGCGCCTTCGGACAGAACGGCCAGGTGGATCTCACCAAGGGCCTTGGGTCCGTCGAAAAGGGCTATTACTTCGTCACTTCGCCCCCGGCGCTGGTTCGCGGACGGCTGGTCGTCGGCGGCTGGATCATCGACGGTCAGCGAACGCAGGAGCCTTCGGGCGTCATCCGCGCGTTCGATGCTGTTTCGGGCGAGTTTTCGTGGGCATTCGATATTGGCCGCCCGGACGATCACGGTTCACCGGAACCAGGCGCGACATTCACAAGAGGCACGCCGAATAGCTGGGCTCCGATGAGTTCCGATGAAGCTCTGGGGCTCGTCTATGTGCCAACCGGAAACGCAACGCCTGACTACTTCGGCGGCCACCGCACGGCGCTGGACGATCGCTACTCCAGCGCTGTTGTCGCACTTGACGCCCAGACAGGAGCAGTCCGCTGGTCGTTCCAGACGACACATCACGATCTTTGGGATTACGATGTTGCGGCGCAGCCTACTCTCTTCGACCTGCCCGGCGGCATCCATGGACTTGTACAACCCACAAAACGTGGGCAGATCTTCGTCCTGGACCGCATGACGGGTAAACCCCTACTGCCTGTAATGGAACGCGCTGTTCCCCGCGGAGCGGTCGCCGGTGAGCGACTATCTCCCACCCAGCCCTTTTCCGCCGCGATGCCAAGTTTCGGCGGCCCGGCTCCCACGGAAAAGAGCATGTGGGGGCTCACGCCGATCGATCAGGCATTGTGCCGCATCCGCTTTCGGCAAGCCCGTTTCGAAGGCGAAATGACACCCCTCTCGACAGACCGCTTCACGATTACGTGGCCTGGCTACCTTGGGGGGATCGACTGGGGCGGTGTCTCCGTCGATGTGAGACGCGGCCTCATGATCGTCAACAACAACCAGGTCGCCAACTACAACCGCCTCATTTCCCGAGCGGAGGCGGACCGGCGCGGCATCAAGCCGATGAATGCAGCGCACATGAGCAATGTGGGAGGTCCAGCGGCTCAACAGGGCGTGCCTTACGCCGCGCAAATCGCACCCTTTCTTTCGCCGCTCGCGATCCCGTGTCAGCAGCCGCCCTATGGCAGCATCAACGCCGTCGATCTCAGAACCGGCAAGCTGGTATGGTCCCGTACCTTGGGCTCATCGCGCGACAGCGGGCCGCTGGCTCTGCCTTCGCTCGTACCGATACCTATGGGGGTGCCGAACATTGGCGGGTCTCTAACGACTTCGAGCGGCCTCACCTTCATCGGCGCGACTCAGGAGCACGTATTTCGCGCCCTTGCGACGGAAAGTGGGCAGGTGTTGTGGAAAGCACGGTTGCCAGCCGGCGGCAATGCATCGCCGACCACGTATTGGTCCCGGCCCAGCGGACGCCAATTTGTCGTCATCGCGGCCGGCGGCCATGCAGCCATGCTGTCTGGAACGAGTGACGAATTGATCGCCTATGCTCTGCCGACGAAATGATGGGCCAGATAAATCGTAAAAAATAGGGGCGTGTCCCCGCAAGCTCCTATCCTTGGACGGGCAAGTCGCCCCGATTACGCACTATCGTCGCAAGTAACAAAAACGGGAGGATGGAGCATGCCGACATCAGGCAGCCTGACGAGAACATCGCCTGTCGCGGCCGATGACGAGCGCGCAATCCGCAATCTGCTGCTGCGCTACGCGACCGGCATCGATACCCGGGACTGGCCCTTGTTTCGCTCCTGCTTCGCGAATGACTGCGAAGTGGATTACGGCAGCTTCGGTCAATGGCGCGGACCGCGCGAGATCACCGAGTACATGGAATCCGCGCATCGCAATCTAGGCGCGACGCTTCACCGCATAACCAATATCGTGGTCGAGAGCCGCAATAGCGAGATTCTGGCCCGCAGTTATGTGGACGCTGTGCTGACCGACCCGGCACCGGGAGGCAGCGCGACCAGAGCGGCCGGATTCTATGACGACTGCCTGATCCGCACGGCAGAAGGCTGGCGGATATCCCGCCGGAAATTCACGATGGTCAGAGCGGGTTTTTGATGGCGACGAACCGGCAGGTCAGGTTGCGCTCTCGTCCGGCAGGCATTGCCCAGGCCGAGCATTTCGAAATCCGCAGCGCTCCGGTGGACCGTCCCGGTCCGGGCCAGATACTTGTACAAAATCACTATCTCTCGGTCGAGCCCGCCATGCGCGGCTGGATCGCCGACGTCGGTAACTACGGAGACCAGGTGGCCCTGGGCTCGGTCATGCGCAGCCTCGCCTCAGGCCGTATCATCGAATCGAACCACGAACATTTCCAAGTTGGCGAATACGTCGCAGGATGGTTCGGGTGGCAGGATTTCGCTTGCGTAGCGGCCGATCAAATCCTTCAGAAGACCAGCGAAAAAGAACTTCGCGCATCGCTTGGCATTTTGGGAATAAACGGCGTCACGGCCTATCTGGCCCTCACGCTTGTCGGGCAGCCGCGCGCCGGTGAAACCGTGCTGGTATCCACGGCCGCAGGCGCGGTTGGGTCCGCCGCGGGCCAGATTGCCAATATCCTTGGATGCCGCACGGTGGGTATTGCCGGGGGAGCAGACAAAGTGCGGCGCTGTGTCGAGGAGTTTGGATTCGAGGCTGCGATCGACTACCGCGGCCAGGACGTGGCCGCCACTTTGAGCCGCGTCGCGCCCCAGGGGATCCACGTCTATTTCGACAACGTCGCCGGCCCGATCAGCGACGCGGTAATGCCCCACCTCGCGCTCGGCGGCCGTGTCATCGTCTGCGGAACAGCGTCGCAGGACCGCTGGGCTCCCTGGCCCGATGGTCCGCGCGTGGAACGCCACCTTCTGGTCAAGCGGGCACGAATGGAAGGCTTCGTCGTCTTCGATCACATGGCCCGTTACGCCGCCGCAGTTGCGCAGCTGCGCGAGTGGACCGAGCAGGGCCGCCTGACGTGGCGCGAGGAAATACTCGACGGGATTGAGAGCTGTCCGGATGCCCTTGCGGGCCTTTACCGTGGGGAAAACCACGGCAAGCGGTTGATCCGGCTGAAAGAGACAGGAGCGCACGAGTGACGGTAATGAACGCCCTTGAAGGTAAGGTCGCCATTATAACCGGGGCATCGTCGGGGATAGGCGCGGCCACTGCGCGAGCGCTCGCCGAGGCGGGCGCGAGGACAGTGCTGGTCGCCCGCCGCGCCGAACGCCTTGCCTCACTGGCGGGCGAACTTGGCGAGCATGCCTGTGTCCATTCAGCCGACATGGCGGATCCCGACGCCGCTCGGGCTTTGCACGACTTCGTTCTGGCTAAGTTCGGGCGAGCCGACATTCTGGTCAATAATGCGGGCATTCTTCATGCGGCACCGATCGACGATTTCGATCTCGACCAGTTGCGACCGATGATGGCGCTCAATTACGAAGCGGTCGTTCGCACCAGTACTCTGTTTGCACGGACAATGAAATCGGCAGCCAGAGGCCAGATCATCAATATTTCGAGCATCGGCGCCAACATCGTTGCACCTGGTGTCGGTGTCTACGGCGGCCTGAAGCGAGCACTGGAGGGGTTCACCGATTGTTTGCGGGTCGAATTGGCCGGCACTGGAGTGAAAGTCGGTATCGTTTCGCCGGGCACGACCAGCACGGAAATATTCGAGGACATGAAGTCACGCGGACAGCCGGCCTGGGACAGTTTCATACCGCCGATGCAACCTGAGGATGTTGCGGATGCCGTGCGGTACATGGCGGCTCAGCCCGAGCGCACCAACCTCGCCCGGATTCAAGTGTTTGCCGCCTGTGACACGCATTAAGCGTTAATCCAGCGACCCGTAAGCTTCCAGCCGGAAGGGATTGACGCTCTCTCCCTTCCGCATCTTGCAAACCCACTGCGGGTCCATCAGTAGCGCCCTTCCCACCCCCACCAGATCAAACTCACCCTTCGCCAAGCGCTCCGCCACAAGCGAAAGATTGTTGGTCATCACGGTCGGCTGGGCGAACGACGATTGCAAATCGCGCGAGAGGCCGACGCCGCCCACCGCTATCGTTGGCCGGCCCGTAAGCCGTTTTACCCATCCCGCCAAGCTGAGATCGGAGCCGTCGAATGCGGGCGCCGAGAACACCCGGGTGCTGACGTCAAATAGGTCCACGCCCGCCTCGACAATCGGTGTCAGCAAGGATTCGAGCTCATCCGGGGTTTGCGCATTTCGCGCATCGTAATCCTGCAATTTCCACTGCGAGTACCGGAACATGATCGGAAAATCGGGCGCCGTCGCGGCCCTCACTGCCCGGACCAACTCTGCCGCAAGCCTGGCGCGGTCTGGGAGTGCGCCTCCCCACCGGTCCGTTCGCAGGTTTGTCTCTCCCCAGAGAAAGCTGTCGATCAGGTAGCCATGTGCACCGTGGAGGGCGATGCCATCGAAGCCTGCGGCTCTCGCATTTGCCGCGCTTCGTGCGAACCCGACGATGATGTCGGCGATTTCGTTCTCTGTCAGCGGCGCGGTAGGCTCGCGAACCTGTTCGAGATATTCCGGGGGCACCATCGCCTTGTCGAGTGGGCCCCAGATGCCTGAGGGGCGCGCAGACGGCGCGTCGGGATGATAGCCGGTTCCCGGGACTCGGATGACGCCTTGGTGCCATAGCTGGGGAATGATCTTTCCCCCGGCCTCATGGACCCCGTCCACGACCGCGCGCCACCGCGCAAGCGCGGCCTCGCCATGCATGATCGGCGAGGCTCCGCCCCCCATTGTCTCCCTGCCGACGGCAGCAGGATGATCCACCCCGATGCCTTCCGTGACGATCAGACCTACTTCCGCTTCGGCACGGCGGCGGTAGTAGTCCGCCACACCCGCTGACGGAATCCCGTCAGGCGAGAAATTTCGCGTCATCGGCGCCATTACGAAGCGGTTGGGCAGCGCTAGCGGCCCGACTTCACATGGCCTGAAAAGAATTTCGGTGCCGCTTGCCATAGTGCCGTGGTTTCCCGTCCTGCCTGATTTCTGACACTGCTGCCTCTAGCCGCTCCGTCCTGAGACCTTCCCGGCGACAGGTTCGCCCAGAGGGCGAATCAGGATTCTTGTACCACCGACCGAGCCCTTATCAGGCGTCGACCACTGCGAGCGCGGCCTGCGGACATGCTTCGGCGCCTTCGCGTGCCAGCTCTTCCAGGCCGTCCGGCACGATTTCGTCGTCCACGTATACGATGCCGTTGGCGTCGAGTTTGTACACCGCGGGGCAGATCTCGGCGCAGACGCCGTATCCGCAGCATGCGGCCTTATCGATCACGACTTTCAGCTTCTGACTCATAGTCCTCTCCTTTTTTCGGATTATTACAGCTTGAACAGATTTCGTTCAATATGTATAACGCGATCAAACACGGATTTTCCAAGGAGAGGAAGATGCTGCACCACCCTGGGTTGACACTCAGCGACGGGACGACGCTCGACAATCTCATCGACCGCGAGATGAACGAAGTGTCGCTGCGTGTGATGAACGACAAGGAATTGTACGAGCTGGAGATGGAGCGCATCTTCGCGCGAACCTGGCTCCTGCTGGGCCATGAGTCCGAGATTCCCAAGGCCGGCGACTACGTCATGCGCGATATGGCCGAGGACAATGTCATCGTCTCGCGCGACCGTAGCGGCGAAATTCACGTCATGCTCAACGTGTGTCCGCATCGCGGAATGAAGGTCTGCACTGCCGAGGCGGGCAATGCCCATGCCCACCGCTGCATCTACCATGGCTGGGCCTTCCGACCCGATGGCAGCTTTATCGGCGCCCCGATCGAAAAGGAACAGATGCACGGCAACAAGCGCCAGAAGGAAGAACTCGGGCTCAAGAAGGCCCGCGTCCATCTGTACGGCGGCCTCATCTTCGCAACGTGGAACGAGGATCTTTCGTTCGACGATTACCTCGGCGACGCGAAGTTCTATCTCGATCAGCTGTTCTGCCGTACCGATAACGGCCTTGAAATGCTCGGCCCGCCGCAGCGCTTCGTGCTGCCCTGCAATTGGAAGATCCCTGGCGAACAGTCGGGATCCGACGGCTTCCATACTCTGACGCTGCACCGCTCGCTTATGGAAGGCGGGATCATGGGCGGTACTGCCGAATCGATCTACGATACGGCGCCCGGCATGTACGGTGTCGATATCTCGGTTCCGCAAGGCCATACCCTGCGCTGTCTGGAAGCGGCCCAAACCTTCAAGATGTTTGCGGATGTCAGTTTTGAAGGGAAGTCGACCGAAGAGCGCCTTCATCTACTTTCGCCGCCCGGCATCACCAAGGACCTGATCCCTCAGCTCTTCAAGAATCTGACGGAAGATCAGGTCAACCAGTTAGCGACGATCCCCCCGCAAGTCGGCGGCATGTTCCCCAACGTGCTGATCGCATTCATCTTTGCGCCTCGCACCGATGGCGGCGCGTCAGGCGCGCTGTCGCTGCACACCTATGTTCCCAAGGGGCCGGACAGGGTCGAATTCGTGAACTTCATTTTCGCGGAGAAGGACGCACCTGAGGACGTAAAGCGCGATATGTTGCAGAACGCCATCTGGTCGACCGGCACCTCCGGAACGATCGAGCAGGACGACGCCGATACCTGGCCGCAGATCATGCGCAATGCACGCGGCCACATGAGCAAGACCATCACGCTCAAGTACCAGGCGCTTCACGGCCACGAGCGGCCGGAAGGCTGGGTGGGAGGCGGCGATCTCTATCCCGGCTTCACCAAGGACGACACGCAGTGGGCCTGGTGGATGGCTTACTACAATCTGATGGCCGAAGCCTGAGACTGGGAGGATCACGACATGGTGAACTACGCCACGGCCGCAATCGACAAGACTGGAGTGATGCGCGGTCTTGTTTCCACCAAGCGGGTACCGCTCGGTTCGGAGGTCTACAACCGCATTCTGGAAACGCTCTATGACGAAGCGGCTGCGCTCGACGAGCGGCGCTTCGACGACTGGGTCGCCTTCCTTGCGGAGGATTTGATCTATACGGCACCGCTGCGTCTCACGCGAAATGGCCCCAACAAGGACCGTGACGTCGTACGGACGATGAAGCATTTCGACGAGAATTACGGGTCGATCCTCATGCGCACTGGTCGTCTCTCGAAGAGCGCCTGGGCAGAAGACCCGCCCTCGCGCACGCGGCGGTTCGTCACTAATGTGCGGATCGCCGAGAGCGATAAGACCGGCGAATATGAAGTGGTCAGCTACCTCTTCGTCGAGCGCAGCCGCTTCGACAATCCGGAGAACGAGACGCTTACTGCCCAGCGTCGGGACGTCTGGCGTCTTGTGGATGGCAACTACAAGCTGTCCGTAAGGGAGATCATTGTCGACCAATCCACGCTGGGAATGTCCAATCTTGCGATCTTCCTCTGATCGGACGGGCACGGTGACGTCATCCCCGCACATCGTCGTCATCGGGAGCGGCCTCGCCGGCTACGGCGTCCTGCGGGAGCTACGCAAGCTCGCGCCGCACGCCCGGTTGACCCTGGTGACGCAGGACGATGGCCACTTCTATTCCAAACCGGCGCTGTCCACCGCACTGGCCAAGGGCAAAATGCCCGACGCCCTGATTACCACGCCGGGTGAGAAAATGGCGGCTCAGCTCCGAATTGATCTGCGCGCAGGACGCCTCGTCGAGGCCATAGATCGGCAGGACAAGGCTGTACTGACAACTGGCGGGCCGATCTTCTACGACAAACTGATCCTCGCGCTTGGAGCAGATCCTGTGCGCCCGCCGATCGATGGCGACGCGGCCCACCGGGCTCTTGCTGTCAACAATCTCGACAATTACCGCGAGTTTCGCGAGCGGCTGCCCGCTGGCGGGCGAGTGCTGGTCATGGGCGGCGGACTTGTCGGAACTGAGTTTGCGAACGATCTTTCTGCCGCAGGCTATTTTCCGGTAGTCGTGGACATGCTGCTCCATCCTTTGGCTCAGCTGGTACCCAGCGGGGTCGGTGATCGAATCCGTGATGCGCTGGCTACCAAGGGCGTCGAATGGCACCTAGGCAGCAAGATCACGGCCATCCACAAGTCTCCAAGCGGGGTTCGCGCGCAGCTCGACAGCGGCATGGTCATTGAAGCCGTTGCGGTGCTTTCAGCGGTGGGTCTTCGCCCTCATGTCGCGCTGGCATGTGAGGCGGGGCTGGAGACCGGCCGGGGCATTACTGTCGACCAGACCGGGCGGACCTCCGATCCCGACATCTACGCTATCGGCGACTGCGCGGAATATCCGCAAGGCCTCGCAGCCTATGTAACACCGATCATGTCGGCAGCGCGCGCCATCGCTCCCAGTGCGCTCGGAACACCTACCAATATCCACTTTCCGCCGCTCTCGGTGCAGGTCAAGACCACAGCCTACCCGGTGGTGCTGCTTCCGGCTCCGATCGGCGTTGCCGGGCGGTGGGAGGAAGCGGCCAACGACGAGCGGGGGCTCAAGTATCTGTTCCGCGACAACGGCAAGAACGTGCGGGGCTACGTTTTTACGCAGGACTATTGCCAGGAACGCATGGAAATGGACCGCGCGCTGGGCGAACAATTTGCAGGAGAAGCTGCTTGACTGGGTTGGTTCAGGGCAAGATCGCGATCGTCACGGGCGGGGCAAAAGGGCTGGGCTACGGCATCAGCCGCTGTCTGGCGCGTGAGGGCGCCGATATCCTCATTACCGGGCGCGACGGCGCGGCGGCGGAAGCGGTTGCGGCCGAGATAAGCCAGGAGTTCGGAACCCGCGCCATGGGCCTTTCGGCGGACATGGGAATCAAGGACGACGTCGAAGGCATGATCGAGCGGGTCGTCTCCGAGTTCGGAGGCCTCGACATCCTGATCAACAATGCCTCGCAGCTGTCTGCCAACGTGTTGCTGGAACAGAAGACCGATGAGATGCTCCAGCGCACTCTCGAGATCGGTACCTGGGGAACCTGGTGGGCCATGCGTGCCGCCTTCCCGCACATGAAGGCACGCGGCGGCGGCTCGATCGTCAATTTCTACTCGATCGACGCCCAGACGGGTGCATGGCTTCATGCCGACTACAACATGAACAAGGGGGCGATCCTGGGCCTGACCCGCACCGCTGCGGTTGAATGGGGCCGGTTCAACATCAGGACCAATGCGATCGCACCGACAGGGATGGGCCAGGTGTTCGCGCAGCTGGCAGAGGACGTGCCCGGCTTCCTTGAAATGGCAACAGCAAGTAATCCGCTCAAGCGCGCGGGCGATCCCGAGAAGGACATCGGACCGGTCGTGCTCTTCCTCGCTTCGGAAATGTCGCGTTTCGTCAATGGCGAGCTGATCAATGTCGATGGCGGTCAGCATCTGCCCGGCTATGTAAGCGTTCCGCACAACCTTGCCGAAATGGAAGCCCAAACATGAAACTGACGCCGCACACCGACTGGAGCGAAGTCGTCGCCACCGACAGCACGGGCAGCGTCCAGAAGATCATGGACGGTACACTGCGCGCGATCGCAACAATCGGCACGCGGCGACTGTCGATGAGTGACATCAGCGAAAGCAGCGGGGTGTCGCGCGGGACCCTCTATCGTCATTTCGCGTCCAAGGAAGAAGTGCTCGCGGCAGTCAGCGAATACATCTGCAGCAGTTTCGAAAAGGGCATTGTCGAGGCTGGCGAAGGCATTCCCGATCCGATCGAGCGGTTCCGTGCCGTCATGAAATTCTTCGGCCGTTTTACGATCGAGCGGTCGCCGGAACGGATCTTCGAAGTTGAACCTGCCTTTCACCTGAGTTTCCTGCGCAGCCATTTCGGCCGTCACAAGGCCGCCGTGCAACGCGCTCTCGAACCCGTGCTCGACTATTTCGAAGGACTGACCGGAAATACCATAGACCGGGACACATTCTGCGACACGCTCGTTCGCCTGCAGCTTAGCACGCTGATCATTCCGGCCACTGGTGAATGGCTGGAACTCTGGAACGGTTCTCCCGATCGGCTGCACGAAATCGCAATGCAAATCGCCGGCCACCAAGCCGAAAATACGAGAGGATGATTTCATGGCAACAGTAGCAAAGCTCGAATCAGACACGCAATCCGGTTTCGCCGACAAGGCGGTGGCCGACGGCCTGGTGGAAAAGGCGCGCAGCCTGCGCGAATTCCTGCAAAAGGAAGCGCCTGAAGGGGAAAAGCGGCGCAGCCCAACCCCGGCCGTCGATCAAATGCTCAAGACGGAAGGTTTCCTGCGGCTTCTGCTGCCTCAACGCCTGGGCGGCTTCGGACTCTCGACCACCGACTTTTGCCGCGTCCAGATGGAAATCGCCAAGGGCGACCCCGCGGTCAGCTGGGTGATGCAGATCATCAACGGCACCAGCTGGATCACCAGTCTCGCGCCCGACGGTGTCCAGGACACAATTTTTGGCGAGGGCCCGCAGACCGTGTGCGGCGCCTACAACCCGCCGGGCAAGGCGCGCAAGGTGGACGGCGGCTGGATCATCAACGGTAAATGGCCCTACATGTCCGGCTCCCGCCAGTCGAAGTGGGCGCAACAGGGCGTGGTGCTTGAAGGCTACGACGGGCCGGTCGTTCCGGGCATCAGCATGTGTTATCTGCCGATGGACAGCATGACTATTGAGGACACCTGGTTCGTTTCGGGCATGCAGGGAACCGGGTCGGACACGGCGATAGCAAAGGACGTGTTCATTCCCGATGACCAGATGGTATTGATGGACGAACGCGCGGGCCAGATCGATCGTACCAAGCGTCATTTCGGCGCGCCTTCAGACCTCCTTCCTGCCGTTCCGGTGGTTCGCACGACCGGCATTGCCCAGCTCATTGGCGCAGTCGAGGGCATGCTGGAGATCGTTACGGCGGAATCGCCGAAGAAGCCCGTACTGACGACGACGATTTCGCCGCGCACCAATTCCGGTGCCTACATGCGCGACCTTGGTGAAGCGGCCGCCATGATCGACACGGCCAAGTTGATCCTGTTCAACCTCACAGCCAAGCTCGACCGAGTTGCGCAGGGTGAGGAGTTCACCCTCGCCGAGAAGGCAAAGCAGCGCTCCGGCGGTGCCCAGATGGTCGAACTCGTTCACAGTGCGAGTGAATCGCTGATGTTCCAGGCGGGTTCTTCCGGTTTTGCGCTGGACAAGCCGATCAACCGCTACTGGCGCGATATTTCGATGGCTCTCCGCCACATCCAGAATATCCCGACCATCGGCTACGAAATCTATGGCCGGAACCTTGCCGGAGCCGATCCGATCTCTCCGCCGGGTGCCTATTGATCCAAAATGCCGGGGCGATCGCGTGTTAGGCAGGCGATCGCCCCAGTGGCAGCATCCACAGCCCATTTAGAGAGGGACGGCCCATGGATGCTGCGCAGGGGTAGCAACAGAGACAACGAACGGCGATATCGTGACCGAGGCGAGCATCGGCTCTCTACCAGCTTACGTCGATCCCACAGCCCGGATCTTCGGCGACGTCATGCTGGAACAGGATTGCAGTCTGTGGCCTTACGCGGTCGTTCGGAGCGAGAGAGGTCATGTCCGCATCGGAAAATGCGCAAGTGTGCAAGATCACGCCATGATCCACATCGGCTGGAATGACCCGACCATCATCGGCGACTACTGTACAGTTGGACATCGTGCAGTCCTGCACGGATGCACATTGGAGCCCGGCTGCCTCATCGGCATCGGTGCCACGATCATGGAGCGCTGCGTCATAGGCCACGGCTCGATTGTTGCTGCTCACAGCTTCTTGCCCGCCGGCACCATTATTCCGTCAAATTCCCTGGTAATGGGCACGCCCGGCCGAGTGACGCGCGTTCTTGACAAGCTGCACGGCAACATCATCGATGCGCTCCTCTATCGCGAGAACGCCCGCGCCTATGCGACCGGAAACCACCGCGTCTGGGAGATCGCGGAGATGGCGCTTCTGGCCGAAGAGGCCGAAGCTATCCTCGCACGCGAACATCGCCAATGGATCGAGCGTGGAATTCGCGGTTCCTACTCCACTGACGAGGAATGAGGATGACTGGCGCAACCACGCTCGAACACGACACGATGCTGAACCTCCTGTTTCGGGAAGCCCGCACGCATAACACCTGGCAAGATCGTCCGCTCAGCACGGAGACCATTCGGAACCTCTACGAACTCGCGAAGTGGGGCCCGACGACCGCGAACAGCAATCCGGCCCGATTTGTCTTCATCCGCTCGGCCGATGCCAAGGTCCGGCTCTTGCCTCACGTCAACACTGGCAACCGAGACAAGGTCATGCAGGCTCCCTGCACTGTGATCGTAGCGGGTGACACACGGTTTTATGAATTCTACGGCAAGCTGTTTCCCGCAAGGGACATGCGGGCGACGTTTGAAGGCAATGACGCACTCGTCGCGCAGACTGTCGCCCGTTCCTCGACATTGCAAGGCGCCTATCTCATCATGGCCGCCCGCGCCCTGGGTCTCGACTGCGGTCCTATGTCGGGCTTCGATGCGGCCAGCCTCGATTCCGAATTCTTCCCCGATGGCCGCTGGAAAAGCAATTTCCTGTGCAACATCGGTCACGGCGATCCGGCAGGACTCCATCCCCGCAATCCCCGGCTGGACTTCGACGAAGCCTGCGTCGACCTTTAGGCTCGAAAGCCGTTTCCAAGGCGCTCTCCTGTCAGGAAGCAGCGACTGTCCTGGAAACGGCTCCGTCGCAACCTCACCAGACCAGCGGCAATTCCACTGGCTGGATCATGCCCAGATGACAACGCACCCGATGACCGGGCGCAAGGCGGAATTCCGGAATCCGCGCCAGGAACTCTTCCATCGCGATCCGCAATTCGCGGCGAGCCAGGTGCATGCCGACGCAGGTATGTATGCCGAAGCCGAAGCCGACGTGCCTCGGCCGCCGGTCCAGCTTTACCTCGCAGGGATTTTCGAACTCGTCGGGGTCCCGCCCGGCGAGCGTTGTCGACATGGCGACCTTATCTCCCGGCCTGAACTGCACACCGCCTATCACCGCTTCCTTCTTGCAGGTGCGAAACGTGGTGACCGCCCCGTATGCCCGCATCAATTCGTCGATGGCATGCGGGATCTGTGAAGGGTCGGCTCTCAAAAATGCCTGGTCTTCAACGTGTGTGCCGAGGTGGCGAAATTGTAGGCCCATGTTCGTGGAGACGGTGTCGAGCCCGCCGATAAAGAGGTTGAACATGAAGCCGAGCAGTTCGTCCTGCGTCAGAGGACGTCCCTCTATCTCGCCCCGCACGCCGAATGAAATGAGATCGTCGCGCGGATTTGCGCGCCTGTCGGCAATCTCGCCGGCCAGATAGTCAAGCACACTGCGCGTGGCATCCGCGATCTTGGACAAATCGTGGTTATGCAAGAGATTCATTTCCCATTCCATGAATTCGCTGACCCGGTCGAGCGGCAAACCCATCAGTTCCATGAAGACCTTGATCGGGAATTCGAATGCGAACTCGCCCATGAATTCACACTGCCCGCGCTTGGCGAAGGTCTCGATGTACTCCACCGCATAGTGCCGAATCCTGTCTTCCAGCGCCGCCATGGCCTTGGGCGTGAAGGCCGGGTTCACCATCTGACGGAATGGCCCATGCGCCGGAGGGTCGAGTTCCGCCGGCGAATTGATCCACGCTCCACCGACCAGCTTCGAGAAAGGCGAAAAGTCGGTGGAAGAAAAGTGCTCTGTATCGAGATAGATTTCGCGAAGATGCGCCATGCGGCGTGGCACCCATGCTCCCGTTCCTCCGGGATAGGCATGGGCCGCGTAAATGATATCGGGTCCGTCATGGATCCGCATGGCCAGATCGTCGAACGGATCTTTGTCCGTCGTCGTTCCGAAAATGAATGGAAAGTCCCGGCTCACCAAGGCTGGCGGCACGTGATCGGGGATCGCCTGCTCCGGAAACATCATCACTCCCACACTCCCTGTCGTTTGTCCCGCCCCATTTCCGGGGCCGGTCATTCCTGCACCTGTCGCTTAGAAGGATCGGGGCAACCCGAGGCTCTCGGCGATACCGTTTCGCACCATCTCGTTGGTGATCGGGCCGATCCGCCAGAGCCGGCTGTCCCGCCAGTATCGCTGCATGTCGGTCTCTGCGGAGTAGCCCATGCCGCCCAGGATCTGGATGCCGAGATCTGCGGCCGCGTTGGCATTCTCTGACGCGATGAGTTTCAGCATGTTCGCCTCAACGCCAACGTCTTCGCCTCGGCTCTGCTTGTCGGCGCAGAAATGCAGCATGAGTTCTGTGGTCTTCTGCATCGTGGCGATATCCGCCACATAGTGCTGCAGGCTCTGGAAACGGCCGATGATCCCGCCGAATGCCTTGCGCTGCTGCATGTAGGCGACAGCGTCTTCCAGTACGCCGTCGATGACGCCCAGGCAGAACGCGCCGACCATGATCCGCTCGTTGTTGAGCGTGGGCAGCAACATGTACCAGGCCTTGTCCGGCTCGCCGAGCACTTGTTCGTCTGCGACGAAAGCATCCTCGAAATGGATCGAGCAGCTCCCCATCGATCGCATGCCGAGCTTGGCGAGCGGGGTTATCGTCACTCCGGCAGTCTTGGCGGGAACCCAAAAAAGAGTCAGTCCCTGATGCTTTTTCTCCGGATTCCTGTCACTTCGTGCAATCACCAGAAGATAGTCGGCGACATGCGCAGATGAGGACCAGGTTTTCTCGCCGTTGAGCTTCCAGCCGCCATCGACGCGTTCCGCCGTTGTCGTCATCGCGCCAAGCAGGTCGGTACCGCCCCCCGGTTCCGTGAATGCGATGGCGGCCTTGAGCTGACCGGAAGCGATCAACGGCAGATACTTCTCCTTCTGCTCGGCAGATCCGTAGAGACCGATCGACTTCCCCCCAGCAAAACTGGTGATCCCCCAGATCCATGCCAGTCCACCCAGGGAACGCGCCAGTTCGCGGGCCAGCAGCATCTGCATCACCACGTCGCCGCCCTGCCCGCCGTATTCCTCGGGAATGCCGACGCCGTGAAAGCCCGCCTCAGTCAGCTTGTCCCAAAGGGCATAGGGGTAGGCATGCTCGTCCTTCTCGAGCGCTCGCGCCCACTCCTTGGGCACCTCGTTTTCGACCCAGCGATGCACGGTGTCGCGAAAGGAACGGTATTCGTCCTCGAGTTCGAAATCCATCTCAGGTATCTCTTTCGTATAGTGATATTTTCTGATTTTCAGCAACATCGTCGGACAGCTCGCACCCCTGTTCGGCCAGCGCGATCAGGCGAGTGGCGATGCGGTCGACACCAGCGAGCACTGCGGAGCGGTCGTTCGCCAGGAAGGCGGCAAGGATCGCTTCATGCTGGGAAAGCCCGAGAGGGCAAATCGTTTGAAGACCGTGCAGCAGGACAAACCTTGCAATCAGGGCTCTGCGGTCGAGCGTTGAGCGCAGCAGCTCCTGGTTGCTTGACGCCGCGATGAAGATCGTATGGAAATCCAGCCCAGCAGTGAGGGCGCCTGCGGAATCATCGCTCGCCAAACACGCTCGGTAGCGCGCAAGTGCGTGTTCGAGTTGAGCTACCTGCCCTGCGCCAACATGTGGCATGCCCCATATGTATCCAAGCCGCCACAGCTCGGACTGAACGCGAAGCAGGTCCCGCATGCTGCGAAAGTCAATGCGCGCAACCCGTTTCAGGCGGTGCACTTCAATCTCGACCAGCCCTTCGGCCTCTAGCGTGCCAAGTGCCTCGCGAACGGGCGTCGCGCTGACGTCCAGATGCGCCGCCAAACTCGTTTCGCGCAGCAGCGTACCGGGGGGCAAGGCTCCTGAAACGATGCTGCTGCGAAGGCGCTCAAGAACGGCCTGGCGGCGGGTCGGCGGCGTACTGACCGGCTCCGTGCCGAACAGGCTCGGGCCGGAAGGCACGTCTGGCGAAGGGAGGCGGCGATGCAATTCCATATTCTATAGAATTGCGGAGCCCCTGCATCTTCGCGCCTTTCCAAGGGTAGGGTGCGTCTCATGGATTAGTGTCAAGCGGCCAGCTTGGCATCTTCATGATGCGAGCAGATCAGGGCCTGGCCGGAGATGATGGCACGACGAGAATTCAGAATCGATCACGTCAATCTGAAGCAACCGCCAGACATCGCAGAGCGCCTCGCGCACATCCATTCAAGAACAGGTCAACCGCATTTTCCGCGGAAACGCGCGGATTGCTGTAGCACTCTGCGCTTGCGGGCTCCAAAATGACCACATTGGTAAAGAAGATCGTTTGCATGAATTGGCGCGCGAGAAAATCTGCATCGCCCCCTGCCAGCGTCCGCCGATCAATCATCGCTTGGAAGTAGTCGTTCAGCCGGGCGGCTTCCTCGGTCCGAAGGATATCGAGGCAGCGTCCACTGATATCTGGATGTGTGATCGAAGCGCTCAGGAGCACCCGAATAAATTCGTAGAACGGCCTGGCGCCGAAGACCGGCCGGAGCATCTGGCGAATGTGCTGCTCGGCAAACGCGACAAGTACGTCACGAACCGGTTCATCACAGCGCAGCACAGACCGGGTACCTTCCGAAGCTGTTTTCGCAGCGTCGATCATGCACTCGGCGAACAATTCCACCTTGTCACCAAAGAGCTGATAGATCGCAACTTTCCCCACACCGGCAGCCTGCGCGATGTCGTCGATCGTCGCACCGGCATAACCGCGATCAAGGAAAATTTCGGTTGCTCGCCGGAGTATCCGTATACGTCGTTGAGGCGAGGCTGTTTCCACCGGGCAAGGATAACACCATTGCCGCAAGAATCCATACCAGCGTGGGGCGGAATGGTAGTTTTCCGATGTTTTGGAACATTAACGACCTTGCAATGTCCCAGTCCTTTCAATCAACAAGGATGCTCCCTGCCTCCCGATAGGACGGAGCTTCCCCGTCAGCTTGTAACAAGCGCCATCCGCGCAATGAAACAAACTGACGCGGGTTACCCGGGCAAGGATCATTCCAGCATGCGAACAGTAGAGCTTCCCCCGCTTGATCACGCCGAATTTGCACGCCGTTACGGCCCTTGGGCGGTGATCGCCGGAGCCTCGGAAGGAACCGGTGCAAGCTATGCAGAACAACTTGCGGCGATGGGCATCAACGTGGTCCTCGTTTCCCGCCGCAAGGAGGCCCTGGATCAACTGGGCGAACGGCTCGCCGGTTTGTACGGGATTGCGTTTCGCTCGGTGGTTGCCGATCTCACGCAATCGGGAACGGGCTCCCGGCTCGTCGAAGAGACCCGTGATCTCGATATCGGACTCTTCGTTTCGAACGCCGGGGCCGACGGGGCCGGCAACAGTTTCCTTGGAGAGCCGGTTGATCGAGCGCTCAGCCTTCTGACCATGAATGCAGCCAATGTCGTCGAAGCCGTTCATGGCTTCGGCAACAGACTCGTCAAGCGGCGCAGCGGGGGGATCATAGTCATGTCTTCGGGAGCCGGTCTTGGCGGCCAGCCCTGGCTGACTATGTACTCAGCGACGAAGGCTTTCGAGTTGAATTTCGTGGAATCGCTTTGGGCAGAGCTCGACGGACAAGGCGTAGATATCCTCGGAATTGCCGCCCCGATCATGGACACTCCGACCCTGCGCCGGGCGACCGAAGGGCTCGGGATGGACTATTCGACCGCCTACGATCCCGCAAACGTCTGTGCACTGGCCCTTGCAAGCCTGGGCAAGGAGCCCCTTGTGATCGTGCCCGACGGTCCGGATGAGGCGCAGATCCCGCGCATCCAGGCAGACCGAAAGACGCGCCTTCTTGCCCTCGCCGAATGGGGCAAGGCGTACACGGCTGCGGCGAACGGCTGATTTGCTAAGGGATAGCGGGAAATGATGGACGAGGTCGACGTCGTCGTTATCGGAGCCGGCCACAACGGCATGGCGGCCGCAGGCTATCTGGCGCGTGCGGGCAAGAAAGTCGTCGTCGTCGAGCGCCTTGCGAAAGTGGGCGGGATGACGAGCTCGGGCTACATGATTCCGGAAGCGCCTGAGCACTTGGTAACGCCCTGCGCCGTGGAACTGCTGTTTGCGCGCAAATCTGGCATCATCGAGGACTTCGATCTCCATAAATACGGCCTGCGGACTGTCGATCCTGATCCCACTTACGCCTACCTCCATCCCGATGGCAGCTCTATCGCCCTCTTCTATGACTATCGCCGCACGGCGGAAGACATCGCCCGCATCAACCGCAACGACGGCAAGGCCTATCTGGATTTCATGAAGACGTTGAACGTCATGATGGATATCGGATTTCCCATGATGATGGCCGAGCCCGGACGCCCCGACGTGCGGAATATGTCGAAGGTGATCAAAAGCGCGGTCCGCAACGTCCGGCTGAAAGACGAACTGGTGGCGATGTCCAAGGCGACCGCCGACCAGATCGCCTGCGAAAGGTTTGAAGACCCCGCAACAATCGCGCTGTTGCTGGGAATCGCCGCAGGCGCCGGTCCCATCGATGACGACGGAAATGCTGCCGCGTACATGATCTTCGCCGTCACGCATAAATACGGCACCGGTAAACCCATCGGCAGCCTCCAGTCGTTTTCGGACGCGCTTGCTCGCAGTATCGAAGCATCGGGCGCCTCGATCGAGCTCAATGCGCCGGTTGCGGAAATCATCGTCGACGACGGCGCGGCCAAAGGCGTGCGGCTGGAAAATGGCCGGATCATACGCGCCAAGATGGTGATCGCGACGTGCGACCCACGAACGGCGATGCGCCTGACGACGCCGGGCGGCGTTTCGCGCACATTATTGCAACGCATCGAGCATGCCCCGTCGAACCGATCCAACGCCGCGCCGCTTCTCGCCAATATTGCGATGTCCGGGCCGCTGCGGCTCAAGCGACATCAGGACATGCGCCATGACGATGCCGATCTCGACAAGGCCGTGGGGCTCATCGGAACGCCCGACGAAGTGCGGAAGTCATTTGCCATGGCGCGACGCGGCGACATTCCCGAACGTCACGCGATGTCCCTCAGCCCGCTGTCCAATACCGATCCTTCGCAGGCTCCGGCGGGCGGTTCGCTGGCATACATCTACTTGCCCGGTGTTGCTGTGGATGCGCGCGAGGGCTGGAGCCCGGAGCTGAAGGACCGAACGATGGCCTCGATCATAAGCCATCTTGGCGAGTTCTACGACGGGCTCGACACAGAGGTCGGGCGCTTCGTGGAAACCGCGCGCGAACGGGAAAAGCGGCTCAACGTCAGCAATGGGTGCGTCACCCACATAGATTTCGGTGCCCTGCGATCGGGGGTGCACCGTCCGGCTTCCGGTTTCGGCGGCCCCCGGCCGCCATTTCCCGGCTTTCTTATCGGCGGTGCAGGCGCTCATCCCGGCGGCGGTGTGTCCGGTATTGCAGGACGGATCGCCGCTACCCGCGCGCTACGAGCGCTTAAAAAAACAAGGTAGCCGGTGGTTTGAACTGACCCAAACCCACGCTCTCCCACACTCCGCCCACCTGTGATGGTGCGCACTTTGCGTTGGCCAGCGAAACTGAAACCTTGGCAAAGACTATCTCTGATTTGTCTCCGAATTAATGACTGCTGCGAGGGATATTACGTCGACATCTGATGAGGGCGATAGTCGTGAAATCCGTCTGATGGCCACCAAACTCGGGCGATCGGCTTCACAAAACGACGCGCAAGGGCGTAACTGGCTGGGTTCTCGCCAGGCAAGCAGCGTGACGAACTGCTTCAAGCTCATCTAGATACCCGGTCAAGCGGGCCTTACCGAGCTCGACGACGTGTTTACGCCCGGTGCATTGCAGATCCCGAAAGTATTCTTCAGCCTCATGTCTGTCGAGCCTGGATAGTAGCATTGCCAGAAGGTGGCGCGTTGCGAATTGTGCTCCCTCGAACTCGAGAGCTGCGCGTTCCAAATTGTCTACTCGTTCTTCAACTTTTGAATGCATGCAAATCACCACATGACGCGTTTAATCGACGAATGATATTCGCGCGCGCCGCATCCATCTTCATGAGCCAGTGCGGCGGAGCTATTCCCCGAGGAGAATTTGACCGCTCCGCCGATGCGCTTGTATTGCCGCAAACAACTGGATTCATTTTTCCAAAACTGCTCATCAAATTTCCGGCGGAAACCAAGTATATCGCATCAGCCACGCCGTCATGCCGCCCATGGACGATATGACGGCGCAACTGATAGGTTCACCGCGACGATCGCGCAGCTTGTCGGCTTGCCCGGCTCATTCGCTATGGGGCGTGGAATAGGAGCCCAATCGCGGCTGCACCTGAAGGTCCCGCGGTACACGATCCGGACCAATCTGGCGGTCGATTTCCTCTTCGAACCAATAGAGCGCGCGCTCCTGATAACCCGTAATGATAGAAGCCAATGCGCCGTTGCGCAGCGATTGCTGTATGCTGGAGAATAGGCAAAGGTCCTCTGACAGGATGTGTTCGGTGGCCTTTCGCATTTCGCCCCAATATTCCCTGTCGGCATCGTCATCCGTTGCCCATCCCATCTGGCGCACTTCCATGATCGACTTGTTCGGCCCGGCCGGCCAGAAGCATTGCAGATTGAAACCTACGGGATCGAGCGAGAAGAACGTGTTCGGAAAAGTGGGCAATGCGACCGTGTTCTCGAGAAAGACGTCGGCAATATCGTCAGGCTGCACAGGCGGCTTTTCGAAGAGCGAAACGCCGCCTTTCTTGCGCGTGCCAAAACGCATATGGCCACCGTCGTAAAGAGCTATCACGAAACTGCGGGAATCGAGGTGCGGTGCAAGCGTCTTTGGATGAACAGTATTGACGTGATAGATTTCGAGGAAATTGTGATAGGCGATTTTCCAGTTGCAATCCATTTCGACCGTGAACCGGTCCTTCACAACCATGCGTTCGAGGGGATATCCTTCGGTCAAGGCAACAAATTCGCCAAGAAATTCGCGCAAAGGACCCGCCGCGTCATCAAAATTGATAAAGATGAAGCCGCGATAAGTTTCGCAGCGCACTTCTGCCAATCGGTGGTCCGACTTTTCGAAACAGGCAAAATCGTGTTGGCTGGGCACCGCTTTCAAGGCACCGTCCAGCGCGTAACTCCAGGAGTGGTAAGGACAGACGAACCGCGAGGCCCGTCCTTCCTCCTCAAGCAGGAGGGGCGAACCGCGGTGCCGGCAGGTGTTGTGGAATGCGCGAATCCGGTCGTCCTTTCCGCGGGAAAGGATCACGGATCGATCGAGGTGCTGAAAGAGTCGGTAAGAACCGGGCTCTGGCAGCTCCGAAGCTATGCCGGCGAGCAACCACGCACGATCCCACAGCCCTTCTTTCTCGAGGGCCGCAAACCGGGGATCGGTGTAGCGTCCAGCCGGAATGGGCGGCAAGGCAGGAAAGTCGCTCGGGTGTTCAGTCCGGGCCAACTGATCGTCCATCGTCCGCTTGAGCAATTGCAATGCAGCTTCATGCATGGGCTGTCCTCCTGGGTATTCTCGTCTCCCGATGTGGGCAGGATGGCGGGGAGGTGCGAAAGCGAACCTGCAATCCGATAGGGTTCAGTGGCGGAAATCCGATCAGCACGGATCGAAGCAATAGGCGCAGATCTTGTTACCGTCGGGATCGAGCAAATAGGCGCCATAGGCGTGGGGGACCGCATTCCGCTGTCCCGGCCCCCCTGCATCGGTTCCGCCCGCCGCCAACCCGGCCGCATGAAACTGGTCGACCGCAAGCCTGCTGGGCGCCTTGAATCCCAAGGTCGCACCATTTGACGAAGTCGCGCGGCCTTCCAGGGGATGCAGAATGAGCAATTCCGGAACAGTGCGCCCATAGCAGAGACCTTGTTCCTGAAACGGCCCCAAATTGGCAATACCGAGCGGCAGCAGCGCAGCATCATAGAAGCAGGCTGCCCGCCCCAAGTCATTGGTGCCGAGGCACGCGTGAGTAAAAATGCCCATTTTCTTTCCCAAAAAGCACCTCAAGCAGGCGCTCTCGAATTACCGTCCGATGCAGTTGGCGAGGCCGCTTGGGGGCATCAGGCCATCCCAAATACACTCTAGCTTGAGCAGCGAAATATTGACGTGCTCAAGCGCCGGACGAAAAAGCCTCAGCCACCGCGCGCGTATCCATGTACTCCTTGCCCGAAACGATCTGACCATCTCGGATGATCAGAAGGTTATGGTACTCGTTGCGATAGACCCGGTCGGGAAAAACCATCTCGCCGCTCACTTCCACGGCAACTCGCTCACCTTCAGCGGTGATTCCAACAACGTTCGCCGTGCGCCGCTCAGCCGACAGCAATCCGCCCTTCACGCTGGCGATGAAATCCGCCCGTGTCATGTCGCCATGGCCCAATATCCACCATTGGCAATCGGGGTGCTGCAAAGCCTCGATTGTCTCGAGATCTCCTTCCTCCACAGCCCGCATATAACGCCGTGCAATCGCCTTATTTTTCTCGATATCGCTCACCGCTTTTCTCCGCTGCCTTCACCAAGGTGCCGTTCGCAAATCTACACGTTCCGATATGACTTTCGTTGATCGTCCATTCCGCGTGGCTAGCTCCCTTTTCGGATCGACAGGAGCGCGAGATAGGAAACACTCTGCTGCGGATCAGCGGCCAGACGCGTGGCAAGCCTTGTTCTTAATTCTTTCATCAGGCGTTCCGGATCTCTGTCGCGGCCTATCTGGGCCAGGAAATTGGGGCCGTTCGCCGCGCACATCATCGACGCCCACTGAAAGCCGAATGCCTCCGCGTCCCCGGTTTCGCGGTAGGCATCCCAGAATGGATCTGGAGAGCGGACGCAAGACACGTGAACTACCGAGAGGTCAGGAAGGAGCCCCTGCTCGAACGGCGCCTTCAATTGCTCCAGGGAACGTCCCGCCGATGGAGAGGTCGCCATGAATGTATCGTCGTCATCGAGCAGGCCCTCGCGCCTCAAGTCGAGGAGCGTTGCCCAGAAGTGACCAGCCATCCATTCGAAGCCATGTCGGTCGCCGCCACGCCCCATGAATTGGCACACTAGACGCCCTCCGACCCTCAATTCCCGCGACCGGGCCCGCAGGAAATTGAGCAAATCCTGGGCAAGCACATCATCGACCGCTTCGCGCGCGAGCACGCTGTTGCTGTATACGGCCCAGCCGTGATCGGCGACATTGACGGGGTTGTGACTGAGCCAATGCAAGGCGTTGGACGACCACCCCAAGTCCACGCTGTCGGAGGGTAGAATCTGTTCGAAATAGGACCGGCCCACCGCCATCGGGAATACATCGCGCCGGCCCGCAAGGTAGCTGTCCGATTCGGTCGCAAGGAGCCCAAACAATGACGTGTAATCGTTGGATGGGAGATCGGTATGAATGATCTCCAGTGCTCGTTGGCCGTTGTGATCCCTCACAAGGTCGATGGCTGTGCCCATAGGAAGCAGCGAATTGCGCCCTTGCGAGGCGCCGTAGTCCACAATCCGAACCAAGCCTTGGGAATTCGCAGCGATAGTTCCCACTGCCTCCTCCCAGAGAGGAAGCGCCGAATGAAGATTGGCATGCTGCAAACCGGAATGCCGGTTGTAAGCACCTGCTCGTGCCATCGAGGCGATCGGTTGGCGCACTGGATCAGCCATAGAAAGCCTCCGCCAGCCGCGCGCTGTATGTCCTGCTCTTTTCGGGCGAGAGGCCATAGTGCGGAATTACGGGCGTAATCGCGTCTGCCGCCGCTGCCCGCCTGGCCACGCCGGCGCGCACCTCGTCTACATCGCCTACGACCGCGATGCTCTCCACCATCTCGTCCGGGCATGCGGCAGTCATTGCCGCTAGATCGCCTCGAGCAAATGCCGCCTGGATAGCGGAGGCTTCCTTGCCGAAGCCGATCTCCTCGAAATAGCGCAGATATTGCGGGGACTGGCTGTAATAGGCCACGGTCGCCCGGCAATCCTCGATGGCCTCTTTGCGATCCGGATCAATCGCCGTGAAGATCGAAAGGTTGAGCGAAAAATCTCCGCGCTCTCGTCCAGATTTGTCTAGCCCTGCCCGGATATTCGGAATGACCTCGCGTTCGATCCAGGCCTCGTTCCACAAAGGGTGGCCCAGCAGTCCATCGGCAATCTCGGCAGCCTGAAGGCAAGCCTTCTGAAATACTGCAGGAAGATAGATCGGAATCTCACTTCGCACCGGCGGCTGCAGCAGGCGAAAGTGCGAAAGGTCGAGACTATGGTAATCGCCTTTAAGCTGCGACAGTTCGCCGGTGTGACCGAGCGCCACGATCTTGCGGATCATGCCCACAACTTCGCGCATGTGTGCAAGTGGCTTTCCATAGGTCGACCCGAACGATCCTTCCGTCTGGCTTTGCGCGCTGGAGCCAAGTCCCACCACGACACGGCCGCCACTGATCAGATCGAGATCAACCGCGCTGCAAGCGGTCTCAAGCGGGCTGCGCACGAATGCCAAGGCGATGCCCGTGCCGAGTTTGATTTTCTGCGTGGCAGGCGCGGCGGCCGCGAGGGTCGAAAACGGCGCCCCAAACATTTGGGGTGCCCAAACTCCCTCTACTCCGGTGGCTTCGTAGCTCCGCGCCGCCGCGACCAGCTCCTCACCAGGCATTGGCGCGATTTGTGCCCAAACAGCTTTTCCTTTTGCCATGCTATCGCCTTTCAGAAGCCCTTGGTGTCGAAATAGTCGCGCCATGCCGTAATGTACGGTCCGTCCATCTCCAGTGCGCCCATCAGCCGCAGCGAAACGAGTTCCGCGCCGTCTGCTCCGTAAAAAATATCGCTGCGCTCCGTGAGGACGACGTTGCCATGCGCTGCGGCGTGGTGAACAACGACTTCGCAGCGCTCGAAGGGAATGCGGGCCAGGAAACCCTCAACGAAGGCCATTGCTTCCTCGATTCCGACTGTCGTCGCCACGCCAACATTTTCCCAGCGCGTGATGGGCGTGAATCGCTTCCTCATTGCCGAGATCATGTCTTGCGCGGTGCCGCCGCTTTCACCGAAAAATGCCAGCACTTCCTGCAACGGTCCCGCCATATTCGCCTCCCCGATCTGCAATCGGGGCACCATGGGGACTGATGGCAGGCAATGCCCCTGCCGAAAGATAGCCAGCCCGCGTTAGGGCCGGCGCTCTGGCCTTCATCGCATTGGGAAGATCGGAATCCCTCGTGCCTGGCATTGGCCGTTCGTTGCCGCCCAATCATTTGCCGCAACGTGACGTCGCTTCGGCGACACTATGTCCTCGTGTTGAAAGTCATCGTTGCAGCATCCTGCACAGCGCTTCCTATAGTGCTGCGGCACAAGCGAACGGGAGTGCCGCAAACATGAGCGCCGTCGACGAACTGATCGCACTTGCACGATCAGCAGACCCATTCCGCAACGCCCCGAAACAGTTGGCCGAACTGCAGCTCGAAGCCGCACGGGAACGTTTTTCGGAGCGGCGCGGGCAGATTGGTGTGCTGAACAAGCGCGCCAGAGAGGCAGGGATCGACGGCATAGACCGGCTATCCGATCTTGTGCCCCTTCTCTTCGCTCACACAAACTACAAGAGCTATCCGGAAGCCTTTGTCGACAACGGGCAATGGGCTCACATGAACCTATGGCTCGGCACCCTCGCGACCTATCCTACCGACAACATCGACGTGTCGGACGTGCGCGACATCGATGAGTGGTTGGACCGCGCACGTTTGGCCGGCCACCACGTATTTGCCTCGAGCGGAACATCTGGAAAATCCTCATTTCTGGATCAATCGGACCAGGACCGGGACGTCAGTGTCACAGCCTGTCTGCATGCCGCGGACCTGTCCACGCCCGGCTACGTCGCCGATCACTCGCGCTCGGTCTTCACAATGATGCCGGAGCGCGGCACCCATAAGATGATCGATTTCTGCAACCGCCACTTTCCTCGCTGGGCAGCGCCCGGCGAACTGCACCGATTGAGCGAGGATCCGATCCGTGCGTTCGATGCCATGAGGCCTGCGCAATTGCGGCGCTTGTTGGCAGCAGGCAAGATCGGCCCGGGCGAGATCGCAGCCTACGAAGCCGAACTTGAGGTCCGCCGCATCAAGCGTGCAGCCGAGTTCGAGACCTGGATCGACCTATTGGAAGACCGCCGGCACAGTCCCCTTTACATCGGCGTAATGTACGGCGTTGCCTGGCAGATCGTAGAAACGCTACGAAAGCGCGGGATAAAGAACGGAGATTTCCACCCCGACACTCTGATGAGTTTCGGGGGAGGCACGAAGGGCGCTGCGGTCCCGGCAGATTACCGGGATCAGATCCAGCAATTCTTCGGCGTCACGGCCGACCGGATTACCAGTTCTTACGCAATGGTGGAGATGAGCGGCTTCTGCGCCAAGATCCAGCCGACCGAGTCCTATGCGGTACCCCCGTGGATCGTCCCATTGGTTCTCGACAAGTCCGGCGAGCATCTGCTCGGCACGACCGGTGACATCGGCCTCGTCGAGGGGCGTATGGCATTTTTCGACATCCTCGCCGATGCGCGTTGGGGCGGCGTGATTTCCGGCGACAAGGTCCAGGTGGAGTTCGGATCGGGCCTTGAAGGTGTTAAGACACCGGTGATCCACGCCGTAGCTCGTTATGCCGATCTCGAAGGGGGCGAGGACAAACTCAGCTGCGCGGGATCCATCGACTCCTACGTCCGCGGGTCGATCTCGTCTTCCCCGACTGTCGCGGCTTGAACGAGGATACAGTCATGCGACCGGAAAGCATGTCCAACGAGCCGAGGCTGCTGATAGCGCACGTCATAAAGGGAGAAGTACAGCTCGACGCTGCAGTCGAGCATCGCTCCCGAGCGAGCGCGAGCCCGGTGATGACCCCTGCACTGGATCTCGACGCGCTGATTTGGCCCAGACGCGACCCCGGACCTGCGTTCGAAACGCCGTTGGCGGAAATCGTCGATTTCCTCGTCGAGGTCGGCAAGGCACTCGATTTCGATAAAAATGCCTATCTACAGGAAGCGGCAGCCCTCAATCTCCACTGCAATAGTCTTGGCGCGCGAATTCTGGAAAACTGCTACAGGGACATCGGTTGGTTCTTCACGCGCGAGGCCGTCGAAGCCGAGGCGGAGCAATCTCTCGGTTGGCTCGGCGCGAATGACGGCTGGGTTAGACGTGATATCCAGGGCCAAGCCTTCGACATCCGGGCGTTTCCGCCGCGCATGGTCCATATCCTTGCCGGAAATGCCCCCATCGTGCCGCCGGTGACGATCGTGCGCGGGGCTATCAGCAAGGGCGTTCATTTGCTGAAGATGCCCTCGAACGACATGTTCACTGCCACGGCACTTCTGCGCACGATGGCTGATGTCGGGCCAAATCACCCGGTGACACGCTCGTTCTCGGCGGCCTATTGGCGCGGCGGCGATACCGCGATCGAGGAGCACATCTTCAGATCTCAGTATTTCGACAAGCTGGCGGTGTGGGGAGGCGAAGCGGCCGTTCGCCATGCAATGAAATATGCAGCTCCCGGTTTCGAGATCATATCCTTCGACCCCAAGATCTCGATTTCGCTGATCGGCAAGGAGGCTTTCGCAGGATTGCCTATAGCCGAGATCGCCCGGCGCAGCGCGGCCGATATCATCGCTTTCAATCAGGACGCATGTAGCTGCGCTCGCTTCCAGTTCGTCGAGGGATCCTTACCGCAAGTCGATGCCTATTGTGAGGCTCTCGTAGCCGAGATGGGCAAGGATGTTCGGTATGGGAATGGACAAGGCGGACCACGTCCTCCCGAGGCATTGTTGGACGAACTCGATATGCTCGGCAATCTCGAGCCGATCTACCGTGTGTTCGGACAACCCGACGGCACCGGAATGGTTGTTCGATCAAGCGATCCGGTCGCATTCAATCCCGGTGGCAAGCTTGTCAACGTGGTCGCCGTCTCCAGCCTGGCGGAGGCGATTGCCCATGTCTCCGTGGCCACCCAGTCGGTCGGCGTCTATCCGCCCGGCCGCATCACGCAGTTGCGCGACGGGCTGTCGTCGGCCGGCGCGCAACGCATCGTCGGCCTTGGCAACATCAATAGCGGAAAGTTCGGCGGCCTGCCGCACGACGGGGGATGGCCCGTCCATCGCATGATGCATTGGGTCGTGACTGAAGCAGAGAGAGAGCCAACACAGCCATGAACCGCACGCATACAGGACCGCTTTCGCTCGATACCTACCGGCTGCTTGGCCGTTCGGGCTTACGAGTTTCGCCTTTGGCTCTGGGTACAATGACATTCGGCGAGGAATGGGGCGCTGGCGAAGAGGAATCCCGACGCATTTTCGATGCCTACGTCGATCAGGGCGGCAATTTCATCGACACTGCAGGATATTACGCAGGCGGCGTTTCGGAAGATTTGACGGGCAAATTCGCCGAGGCGAAGCGCGACAGACTGGTTCTCTCCACCAAATACTCCCTGACGCGATCGGTTGGAGATCCCAATGCTGCCGGAAACAGCCGGCGCAACATGATGCAGACCGTTGAGACGAGCCTGCGCCGGCTTCGCACCGATCGCATCGATCTGCTATTTCTCCATGTCTGGGACGATAGCACCCCCGCAGACGAAATCATGCGCGCCTTTGATGACTTGGTGACCCAGGGCAAGGTTCTTTATCTGGGTCTGTCCGATACGCCCGCCTGGCAGATGGCGCGATTGCAGACGATGGCCGACCTGCGAGGCTGGACCCAGTTCGCAGCGTTGCAAGCCGAATACAATCTTGTGGAGCGTACCGCCGAGCGGGATCTCATTCCTGCCGCAAAAGCACTCGGCATTGGCGTGATGCCGTGGTCTCCTCTTGCAAGCGGCTTGCTGTCCGGCAAATACGCGGCCCGGAGCAACGGAGAGGGTCAGGACACCGGAGGACGTGGCGCCATGCTCGCCGCTGCGGGCAAGCTGGACGCTCGTACGTTGGCCATTGCTGACGCCGTTCAGGCAGTCGCCGACGACGTCGGCGCTACTTCGGCACAAGCGGCCATCGCTTGGACTTTGGCGAACCCGGCCGTGGTCTCGCCGTTGCTGGGTGCACGAACGATGCGGCAATATGAGGACAATGTAACCGCGCTCGGCGTTTCGCTGGATCTGCACCATCTCGATCGATTGGAAGCGGCCAGTTTCACTCCGAAAGGCTTCCCGCACGACTTCCTGGCAACGGACTTCATTCGCCACGGATTGACCGCCGGCACCAAAGTGCGACCCCGAGCAAGCTGATGGAGTGCTGGCTTAGGTTGCCCGGATTAGCCGTCCGGGGCGTGCGCCGGTATCGACGCCATCCCAACGAGTGATGACGCCGCTAACCATCGTCGCACGATATCCGGACGCATGTTGCGCCAATCGGCGACCGCCTCCCGGCAAGTCATGAACGACGTACGGGGCATGAAGCCTGAGGGCTGCATGGTCGATCAGGTTGATGTCGGCCTTCAGCCCTTGTGCCAGCCGCCCCCTGTCGTGCAGACCGAGAAAGGCGGCATTATCAGCGCTAAGCGCCTTAACAGCAGCCGCGACGGAAAGTCGCTCACCGCCGCGGTCGCGTGCCCAATAGGCGAGCATTGTCGTTGGATAACTGGCATCGCAAATAATACCGTAGTGCGCGCCTCCATCTCCCAGGCCGATTATGCTGCAAGGATCCTTCATCATGGCGAGCACCGGATCGAGAGAGCACTGCGCATAGTTTGAGAAAGGCATCAGGATTAAGGATTTCCCTTCCTGTTCCAGCATCAGTTCGTAGGCGAGTTCGGCCGGTTCGATTCCACGTCGTTTTGCAAGAGATGCAATGCTGGAATCGGGCGACGGCTCGTAGTCCGGTTCATCACCGAGCGGAAAGAGATTATCCCATGCTCGCAGCAGTGCGTGGAGCGGCGTAGGCGTTTCATCGGGCTCTTCCGCCACAAGTCGTTCGCGAAAGCGTGAATCGCGCATGAGCCTTCCTTTTTCAGGTAATGGCGGATCCTCGAGCGCCCGATAGGTCCGGCAATAACTGAAGGCGTTTGCCGAAGTGGAAAGGCCGCACAATGCTCCCATGGGCCGGGGATAGACCTGAGCCAGGATCGGTGCCGCGCCGCTACGGTTATGTTCCAGCAGCGCGTCCATCGTCTGCCGCCAGCCATCGGGATTTCCGGCCCACTGGGCCAGCGAATACGTCACTGGCCTGCCGGAAGCGCAAGCCATTCGCTTCATCAGATCGACGTCGCCCGACCAGTCTGCAGTGTCGAGGTTAGGGATCATTTGAATGGCCCCTCGTCCACTCTCTCCCACAGCCCGGGCGAGTGCTTCCAACTCTTCGCACGCGGCCTGGAAGGAGGGAATGAAGGCTCCGTCCCCGCGACGATGGACGAGCGAGCGCGAGGTTGCGAACCCCAGTGCGCCGGCATCCATGGCCTCGCTGACAAGCTCGGAGAGACGGACGATATCCGCAGGCGTCGCGGCTTCTCGGTCCAGGCCGCGCTGGCCCATCGCATAGACGCGCAAGGGAGAGTGGGGAATGTATGCGCCGACGTCTACGTCCCACGCACAGTTGCCTAGCGCTTCAAGATACTCCGGAAAAGTCTCCCAGTTCCAAGGCAAACCCGTGGCCATGACAGCCTCGGGGATATCCTCAACACCCTCCATGACATTGACGAGTGCTTCTCGGTCGCCCGCGCGGCATGGCGCAAAGCCAACCCCGCAATTGCCTATGACTACACTTGTGACGCCGTGTTCGGCGGACGGCACCAAACTGTCCGACCAAGTCACTTGGCCATCGTAGTGCGTATGGATGTCAATGAAGCCCGGCGTCACGAGGAGACCATTGGCATCGATCTCTTCTCGGGCTCGCTCCAGGTTCGCCCCGATGGCAGATATGCGGCCGTCGAGGACAGCAATATCTGCCACGAATGGATTCCCGCCGGTCCCGTCGACGATCGTGCCGCCTCGGATGATCAAATCTGCGTCGGGCATGGCTCAATCCTTCAATCCGCCAACGAGGCCAAAAGTTCACCCGGTGCATGTTCCTCGGTCACCCACTTCACCATCCGGCGGACCGGCTCGATCGCATCCTGCCGCTCCATGTTATGCTGCATGGTCGCAGCGCCCCCCAACGACACGATCCGTTGAACTCCCTGATAAGCCAAGCGATCGCGCAGCGCCTCTTTGAGACTTTCCGGGAAAATCCCAATCGTCTGAGTGTAGGCGTTCACGGAATTCATCGCAGTATCCGTGGTATCGACCGGGACGATATTGCCCACGCGGCATGCCAGTGTCCGAGAGAAATCAACTGGGTAGTCATCCTGGCTGACGATCACCGCGCCTTCATTAGATCGCCCGCCGAAAACCCGGTACTCTTCATCGTTAAGGCGAACGCCATCAATTTCCGACTTGAGTGCTGTGTCGAATGCCTTGTGAGGCGTACTGAGATGATCGGGCAATCGCTGGAGAGCCTCGAAGGTGAGTTCGCCCAGGCGGTTGGCGTTGCGCAGTCCGACATCATCTGTCCCGCTTTCGACGTAGATGACGCGCGCCGAAACGCAGCCCTCCTGGTTCTGTGCGCCAATATCCAGAGCGAGGCGACGCGCCACCTGTTTCATGGTTGCGTCGTCGGCAAAGGCTTCCCTTCCGATGATCGTTCCGGAGAGCTTGGGGTCCTGCGTTATGAGATCGATGCCTGGCTGGAGGTAGCGCGTGATGTGCTTCACGGAATCGAAACCGCCCCAGGCAACGATTTTCTCGATGCCCCGCGGATCATAGATCACCGGTTCAACCTGCTCATCGCCGCCTTTCCAATAGGCGACGGATATGTGTCTGGACAATGGATGCTCCGGCGCCATCTCGGCCATGGTCCGGACGATCGCCGCTGCCGTCAGCGGATCGTTCGACGGCAACTTTATGATCGCATCAGATCGCGTCAACGCGTTGCGGATTACCGTCAATATCGACACGATAGGTGCATTGCCGGCTATGACATGGACAGCTCGTGCACCGAAAGCGCGCGTGCGCGCGGAAAGGCCAGGGAAAATGCTCGGTCCTTGGTCAACCCAGCCCTCCAGATAATCGACGCCGCACGAACGCTCCATCATTCGTCGCATCTCCCCGCGATCAAACGTCGCGCCCATATGCTGGAAGTGGCGGCGCAGGATGCTTTCGGACAGTCCAGACGTCAGGCAGGACAGACGAAATGCATGCTGAAGATGGCGATTCCGTCCGATGTCCAATCGTTCACCCAGCGCGACCAGGAAATCGAGGATTTCTTCGAACCGCAGCGAATAGAGATCAGCCATCGACGACGGCGTGCGTAGCGGCAAATCCGCTACGTATTTTGCCAAATCCGGGGCACGAAAGGATACGCCTCCCCGGCGTCCACCGTAGAGAACATCACCATCACCGATGATTTGCCCTCGGATAATGAGAGGAACGCGGAAGTCATCGTTCATCAGCTTTCTCACATCGATAGTTCGGCAAGGAATTCCAGCGCCCTGTCATGAGCTTCGGGAGCGCCGGCGCAGACTACGCGGTCATCACCGCCCTCCTTCTCGCTGTAACGGCGAACCGGCGGGATGATGTGCACCCCAGTACGGCCGCAGGAACAGGGCGTCTGCCAGCCTGAGAGCGTGATTTCGTCGCCCGTGACAAGCCCCGCCCAATAGGTATTGGGCATCAGGTCAAACGAAGCGTATCGTCCGGTCTGGCCATCCTTGCGCGGCAGGGGCTTACCCGTGGCCGGATCGAGCAGAAACGGGATTTGGATCGGCGGGATGTGATAGTGGCCTTGCTCGCACATCATGCACAGCCCCATCAATTCCGAGGTAGCATACATTTCGTAGATCGTGTCGAATCCAAGGAATTCGAGCACGCGCTCGCGCCAATTGTCCGGAAGCTCCTTGCCCTTGTTTCCCCCTCCGGTCAGCAACACGCTGCCTTTACCGAAAACGTTCGTGAGACCACGTTTCAGCCCCTCTTCCGCCCAATCGTAAAGGATTGCCCACATAGCCGTGGCATAGACATCCTTGCCGCCGAAACGACGCTGCGCCTCGGCAAAGAAATGTTTGAGGTCTTCCGGTCTTCGGCGTTCGAGGTCGAGCAGAGCCTCCCGGCGTTCCGCCAGCGCAGGAGAAATAGCGAGGGCACCAGCCTCGCCCCTCGCCTCAGCGGCCCTCAGCCGCCCACCGAGCGAAGCAATATCCGCGCTGAAGCGGGATTCTGGATAGAGAAAAAGGGCATTTTCCTCACCCTTGGCATAAAGCTCGATTTGAATGCCATTCCCTCGCTGCGTCGCAGCCGCCCCGTAGCGATAGCCCGGGATGATGATCGGCATTCCGTCCTTCAGGATGTCCGGACCGCGATCCGGCCACCAATCGCGGATGATTATCGCGGAGTGGATAATGGTTGTTGATTGCCACTGAGATGTGACCCGGGGGGCGTATAAATTACCATTGAGAATTGACCCATGTTTCCCTCGCCTCCGGCTGCCAGTCGGAGGGTCGTGGAGTGATCAACATGGACTTACTCAGTGTGATCCGCCGGTGGCATTTCCGGCAGAAGATCTCCATTCGGGAGATCAAGAGGCGGACCGGCCTGTCCCGCAATACCATCCGCAAATATCTGCGTTCTGACGCGATTGAGCCGAGCTTCAAGGTTCCGATCCGGCCGAGCAAGCTCGACCCTTACGCCGAGAAGCTGACGGCCTGGTTGCGAGTGGAATCCAAGAAATCCCGTAAACAAAGGCGGACTGCCAAGCAGTTGCATGCTGATCTGGTCGAGCTGGGATACGATGGCTCTTATAACCGGGTTGCCGCTTTTGCCCGACGATGGCGGACCGAGCTGCAATATGAGCAGCAGACCAGCGGGCGTGGAACATTCGTGCCCCTGGTTTTCCAGCCTGGCGAGGCGTTCCAGTTCGACTGGAGCGAGGACTATGCCGTGCTGGATGGCAAGCCCACGAAGCTGCAGGTCGCTCATACCAAACTGGCGCATAGCCGCGCCTTCATCGTCCGCGCCTATCTGCTCCAGACCCATGAGATGCTGTTCGACGCGCTGACGCAGGCGTTCCGAGTGCTGGGCGGCGTGCCCCAGCGTGGGATCTTCGATAATATGAGGACCGCTGTCGACAAGATCGGGACCGGGAAGGCGCGGCAGGTCAACGCAAGATTTGCCGCCATGGCCAGCCACTATCTGTTCGAGACGGATTTCTGCAATCCGGCTTCTGGTTGGGAGAAGGGTCAGGTCGAGAAGAACGTCCAGGACGCTCGGCGCCGGTTGTGGCAACCGATGCCCAGTTTCCCTGGCCTGGCTGAGCTGAACGCCTGGCTGGAAGAGCAATGCATCGTCCAATGGAGCGATATCCAGCATGGCGTCATGCCCGGCACGGTGGCCGATGCGCATGCCGAGGAAGTTTCCTGCCTGATGCCGCTGGGCCGGCCCTTCGATGGCTTTGTCGAGCAGATCAAGCGCGTGTCGCCGACCTGCCTCATCGCCTTTGACCGCAACCGCTACTCGGTACCTGCCTCCTTCGCGAACCGACCGGTCAGCCTGCGGATCTACCCTGATCGTCTGGTCATAGCGGCCGAAGGCCAGATCGTGTGCGAACATGCCCGGCTCATCGAGCGCTCTCATCACAAGCCGGGACGCACAATCTATGACTGGCGGCATTATCTGGCGGTAATCCAGCGCAAGCCCGGCGCCTTGCGTAATGGCGCTCCCTTCCTCGAGATGCCCGAAGCCTTCCGGCGCGTTCCAATCGCGCCAGGAGACGCTTCGCATGGGCGGGATTGAGACTATCCACGCGGCGAGCGTGCCACTGACGCGCGACGATCTCAAAGGTACGAGCCTCCGCCTCGTCTTTGGCCTGCTGGACCTTGGCGGGGTCTTTGCCCAGCGCCAGCAGTTGGCGTGCTTCGTGTCTCTTGGCACGGGCCGCGGTCAGCGACACGTCGGGGTATTGACCGAAGCTGAGAAGCTTTTCCTTGCCGGCGAAGCGGTACTTCATGCGCCACAGCTTGGAACCGTTTGGATGGACGAGAACATGCAATCCGCCGCCATCGGCAAGCTTGTAAGGCTTGCCGCGCTTTGCCGCGTATTTGACCTCGAGTTCCGTGAGCGCCATGGGCCGTGTCCATCTGGGGGTATCGGCCCAAATGCTACCCCCAAAAATACCCCCAATTCAAATGGCTCTGGGTGCATTGAACGGGCCGCAGCGGGACGCATGACGGCCCGGCGGGATGGTCAAAAATATTTGATATGGTTGGGAAAATGATCGCCCGTGGACGTCGCCGGACGGAGCGGGACGATCGGACCTGGGCGAAAATGGTTGCGGGGGCTCGCAACCATCACAAATTGCTCAGTGGGAGCTGCGACAATCCGTCAACTGTTTGTGGAGCACTACGTCGCTACATTACCGGCAGGCCTGAACAGGCTACGCTATTAAGGGTGCGTGCTTAGTCTTTAGCCTGAAAAAGCGCCGGCCGTTGTGCGCCCATTCCGGCCGTTTAGGCCGGCGACTGTCGATGCTGAAAGCCGCCCTTGACCCTGTAGTTGCTACAGGCCTTATGGAGCCTCCGTGCCCGGCGTTTTAAGTCAGGCGGGAACGGGGGCAATGTGACTTCGATATTTCGTAGCGGCATGGTGTACGCCGGGAGCAGCGCGCTGATCATCGCGACAATGATGGCCGGCCCAGCTTATGCTCAGGCCGAGGCTGATCATGCCGAGGAGGCCGAAACCGAGATTGTGGTCCAAGCAACGCGCACCGGGCTTAGGGTTCAGGACGAGCCCATTCGCGTCGAGGTCATCAACCGCGAGGAGATCGAAGAGAAGCTCCTCATGCGCCCCGGCAACATCGCCATGCTGGTAAGCGAGACGCCGGGCGTGCGGGTCCAGACGACATCGCCCGCGCTGGGCGCGGCCAATGTGCGCATTCAAGGTCTCAAGGGCCGCTATACGCAATCCTGGCTGACGGATTACCCCTCTATGGTGGGCAGACCCCCTCCATTGGCTTACTGCAAATCCCGCCTACCGATCTTGGCCAGGTGGAGATCATCAAGGGCGCTGCATCAGCGCTCTATGGCCCCTCGGCGCTGGGCGGCGTCATCAATCTGGTGTCGCGTCGTCCCGCCAGCGAACCGCAGGGCGAACTTTTGCTCAATGCCACCAGTCGCAACGGGCAGGATATGACGGGCTATGTCGCCACGCCACTCAGCAGCGTGTTAAGCGCCTCGCTCACGACCGGCTACGACCGGCAAAGCCGTCAGGACCTGAACGATGATGGCTGGGCCGACATGCCGGGCTATGAACGCTTCACAGTCCGCCCCCGGCTGTTTGTCGATGCCGCAGATGGAACTAAGGCCTTGCTCACCTTCGGCGCGATGGCCGAGCAACGCAACGGCGGAACGATGCCAGGCGCGAATGCGCCGGACGGGGCGCCGTTCGCGCAGACGCTGCGTAGCCGACGCTACGACCTCGGCCTCACGGCCCAAACACCGCTGGAAGGCATCGGCACACTGCATCTGCGCGCCTCGGGCGTCACCCAGTCGCATCGCCATGTCTTCGGCGACACTGTAGAGAATGACCGCCACCGCACGGCCTTTGCCGAGGCGTCGATCGGCAGCAAGGCAGGTGCGACAACATGGCTGGCAGGCGCTGCGATCCAGTTGGACGACTACCGCTCCAAAGCCTTCTCAGCCTTCGATTATAACTACACCGTGCCCGCGCTGTTCGTGCAGGGCGAGCAGGAACTGGCCGACAGGCTGACCCTCGCGGGAAGCCTGCGCTGGGATGCCCATAGCGATTATGGTTCGCATGTCAGTCCCCGGCTGTCGGCGCTCTATCGCCCCGGTCCCTGGACGATCCGTGCTTCTCTGGGGCGCGGCTTCTACGCGCCGACACCGTTCGTCGAGGAGACAGAGGCCAACGGCCTTGCGCGCCTCCTTCCTTACGGAAAGCTCAAGGCGGAGATCGCCGACAGCGGGTCGATCGACTTCGGCTACGCGAGCGGGTCGTTCGAGACCAACTTCAGCCTGTTCGCGTCCAACATCGACCACGCTCAGCAGTTGCAGATGGTGGACGCGGATCATGTCACGCTGATCAATGCCGATGGCGTTACGCGGACACGCGGCGCCGAAGTGCTGCTGCGCTACCGCTGGCGGGCTCTGTCTCTGACCGGCAGCTACGTCCATGTCGCTGCGAGTGAACCCGATCCCGACGGCCCCGGTCGGCGGATCGTACCCCTGACGCCGCGAGACAGCGCGGGCCTCGTCGGCATGTGGGAAAAGGAGGGGCGCGGCCGTTTTGGGATCGAGGCGTACTATACCGGACGGCAGTCGCTGGACGACAATCCCTACCGGACGCGAAGCAGGCCCTTTGTCCAACTCGGCGCCATGGGCGAAGTGATACTGGGCAAGGTCAGCCTGTTCCTTAATGCCGAGAACCTGCTCAATGTGCGGCAGTCGAAATACGACCCGCTGCTCCTGTCACGCCGTGCCGCGACGGGGGCATGGACGGTCGATGCCTGGGCACCGACCGATGGGTTCGTCCTCAACGGAGGGGTGCGGATTCGCTTCGGCGGCGAATAGGCGTGCTCCTCAGTTCACCGCGAGTCTGGCGGATGATCTGCCATCCGCCGGATAGTGCGAGCGCGGCCATGATTGCTGCGACCACGATGTCCGGCCAGCCCGTGCCGGTGCCGAACACGCCCAAAGCAGCCGCGACCACGGCGATATTGCCGATCGCATCGTTGCGCGAGCAGATCCAGACCGAGCGTCGGTTGGCGTCACCCTCGCGGTGGCGCCACAGCATCGCGGCGCAGGCAAGGTTGGCGACCAGCGCGATCACGCCCACGATACCCATAGTCTCTGCGGCAGGCACAGTTCCCTGCGCCGCCATCCAGATGGTGTTGCCCAGCACCCACAGCCCGAACAGCAGGATCGACACGCCTTTGGCCATCGCGGCCCGCGCCCTCCATTCCAGGGCCAAGCCCGCGACGCCGAGGCTGATCGCGTAGTTGGCTGCGTCGCCCAGAAAGTCGAGTGCATCGGCCTTGAGCGATGCGGACCCCGCAGTGACCCCGGCGACGATCTCCACGCCAAACATGACCGCGTTGATCACAAGCGCGATCCACAACACGCGCCGCCATGCCGTGTCGTTCAGCTTTTCGGTATTGTCCTGTGATCCGCCGCAGCATCCGCCGGCCATATGCATCTCCTGTTTCGGTGATGACAGGCTATATAGGGCCTGTGGCAACTACAGGGTCAAGGGCATGGCATTCACGATCGGCGATATGGGCAAGGCTACGGCCACGAAGATCGAGACGATCCGCTATTACGAGAAGATCGGCCTGCTGCCCAAGCCGGCGCGGACGACGAGCAACTACCGGGACTATGGCCAGGCGGAGCTTGGCCGACTGTCCTTTATCCGTCGTGCCCGCGACCTTGGGTTTTCGCTCGATCAGGTTCGTGCATTGCTGAGCATCTCGGGCGACCGCAGCTGCGATTGTGCCGGTATCGACCGGATCGCCAAAGAGCACCTGCTGGAGGTGGATCGCAAGCTGGCCGACCTGGGCGCCCTTCGCAAAGAGCTTAAGGCCGTGATCGATTCCTGCGATGGCGGCATCGTTGCCGATTGTCGCATTGTAGAGGCGCTTGGACCTGTTCCTCCAGGCTGAGCCGCGTTTCGGCAATGCGCCCTTGTCAGTCGCTCGAGGGTCGGTCTGGCGCGCCAGGAAGCCGTCTGTCCGGTTACGCTTTTCGACCCGATCGGCCAGCACCACCGACGAGTGGGGGGCGGTCATTAATGTCGGATCAGATCGGCGCTCTCTTTGGCATACGAAGCACGAAGTTCGTCAAAGCGCGGCTGCCACTCACCTATGCCATGCAAAGCCTTCAATGCGTTTTCGAGGCGCACGGGCGCAACAACAGTCCGAAGTCTCAACGCCGCTGACTCCGTAGCAGTTGCAGGGCGGGTGACGGATCGGTCGCGGGCTTCGACATAGGTTTGACCTTCGACGCCGACCTTGAACCAGGGCTGCGGAATGGTCTCAATATTTTGCTTCCGATTGCCGATTATTCGCCAATCTCCGTGATGCAGTTTTGCATCGAGCGTGAGGGCGGCAAACTGAAGCGGTTGATTATCCACATCCGCCGGGGACGCCGCATCCGAAACTACCTTGTCGTAGATGACGACATATAGCTCGCCATTCCAGTCGCCTGCCAACTGTCCGAGCCCGTTTCGCCCTTCATCCAGCGGAATGAGGAACACATCCCCAACAGCAGCCTTCTTGCTCACACACGCCTCCTTGATAAATCCAAGCTTGGTCTTAACCGTCGATTTTTGCAATTCGGCGTGTGCAGCTAGCCCGTATGCGCCCATAACAGTCATCTACAGCGATCCTTCGGCGCCTGGAAGCGGACATTCAAATGGCCACTTGATCTGGTGGCCAGGGGGCGTGCCAAAGTTTCCCTTCTGCGCGAATGATCTGATGTATCATCGGGACGGCGAAGATGAACTTCGCCGTCCCGGTTGTGCATGTAGGCACTCGCAATAATGGCCTAATTACCGAACGGAATAAGGCAGCTCCATGCCGTCCGATAGACAAACTCCAACGGATTTCTCAATGCTCTCGACCGAACGCCTGACTTTACGCCCCCATTCGATCGAGGACCTCGATCACGTTTTCGAGCTCGCCCACGATCCTGCAGTACACGAATTCATTCGCGGCCTTCCGACATCGCGCGAAGAAGCATGGCACAGGCTGCTTCGTTACGCCGGTCATTGGAGCCTGCTCGGATATGGCATGTTTGCCGTGTTCGAACGCGCGAGCGGCACCTTCATTGGCGAAGTCGGCCTTGCCGATTTTCGGCGCGGGCTTGGCCCGGACTTCGACGGCAACCCTGAAGCCGCGTGGCTCTTCGCGGGCGCGTCCCACGGCAAAGGATATGCATTGGAGGCGATGGCGGCTTTGCTCGGATGGTTCGGTCAGGAACATGCCTCAGCGCGCACGGTCTGCATCATCGATGTTGCGAACGCAGCATCGACAAAACTTGCCGGCCGCCTCGGCTTCCAGCAATATGGGACAGCCGTTTACCGGGAAGCCCACGTCGCAAAATACGAGCGTTCCGGTTCCTGAGGCGACCATCTCTTCAAACCGCAAACTCGAGAAGGGCCTGTCTGCATAGTTCCGTCGATTGCCGAACGGCGAGCCGGTCCTGCAGGACCAACTCGCCGGACGTTTGATCAGATGGCAATTCCTGCGACACTGCGTGCGAGCGGTTCCAGTTCCGCCATAGCCGCGATCTCAAGCTTCATCGAGGCTGCGGCCACATTCTGCTGAAGACGCGAACGATTGCGCGTTCCGGGGATCGGCGAGACCGCCGCGCCCAGTTCCCTGGCTTTGGCATAGAGCCAGGCGATCGCGACTTGCGCCGAAGTGGCGCCCTGCCCTGCGGCGATCTCTTCGATCTTGGCGACGAGGCGCATGTTTGCCTCCCGGTTTTCGGCAGAGAAGCGCGGGAAATAGGAACGTGCGTCGCCGGCACTGAGGTTTTCGGCAAAGGCCTGGCCCGTAAGCATCCCTCGCCCGAGCGGCGAATAGGGTACGACCGTCACGCCCAGATCCACCGCGGCAGGCACGATTTCAGCCTCGATATCGCGCGTGAAGATCGACCACTCCGACTGAAGCGCGGCGATCGGGTGCACGGCATGCGCCTCGCGCAGTTCCTCTGCGCTGACCGCAGAGAGGCCCAGAGCGCGCACTTTGCCCTCGGCGACGAGATCGGCCATCGCGCCGATCGATTCCGCGAGCGGCACATCGGTGCTGCGACGATGCATGTAATAGAGATCGATCACCTCGATGCCGAGCCGCTGTAGCGAGTTCTCGGCTGCCTGGCGGATGAATTCGGGGCGATTGTCGAGGCTCCAGTCGTCCGGGGTCTCAGGCGTCCGGGCATAGCCGAACTTGGTGGCGATCACCGCCCGGTCCCGGTTCGCCTGAATGAAGGGCGCAAGGAAGCGCTCGTTCTCGCCCATGCCGTAGACATCCGCAGTGTCGAACATCGTGACACCCAGTTCGAGCGCGAACTCCAGCGTGGCGCGGGATTCGGTTTCATCGGTATCGCCGTAGAATTCGCTCATGCCCATGCAGCCCAGCCCCTGGATGCCGATGGTTGGGCCGCCATTGCCGAGCGCGATCTGCGGAAGACGATTTATGCCAGTCATTGAACAACTCCGGATATTGACAGGCAGGACCTATAAGTGTGGAGTATGGTCCATGGTCAAGGCACTTTCATGCTGATTTCGCAGTTCGCCAAGAAGGTCGGATTATCGGTCGACACGGTGCGGTTCTACATCGCCAAGGGCCTGTTGAAGCCCCAACGCAGTGCGAGAAAAGGCGGCGCCAATCCCTATCAGGTGTTCAGCGCTGACGACGTTACGGCTGCGCAAATGATCCGGCTGCAACAGTCGCTCGGATACTCGCTCGCAGAGATCGGCGTACTCGCCGAGGAATACCGCCGAGGTGCCGGCTCGCCGGAGCGGACCGGTGAAGTCCTGCGCAAGCAGATCGTCAGGCTTGAGGAACGCCAGCGCGAACTCGATACCGCGCTGGCGTTCCTCAAGGGCAAACTGGAATGGGTGGAAGCAGGCCAGCCCGGCTCAGCCCCCCAGCCCAACGCCTACTTCTGCTGATCCCCGCCGGCAGAAGCGAGGCGCTTCAGTTCCGCCATGCCTTCGTCGACCGAAACCACCGGGGCATATCCGAGATCGCGCTTGGCCTTGGCAATGTCGAGCGTCACCTCGACCGCCATCGTCGCCAGATCCTGCCGTGTCACAGGGGGCTTGATCCGGCCTCCGGAAAGCCGTGCCGCGAACTCACCCACGCGGGCGACGGTGCCGACCAGCCAGGAAGGCACCGCCTTTTCGGGCGGAGCGATCCCCTGCGTTTCCAGCAAGCGGGAGACAAAGCTGCGGAACGTCGAGGGTTCGCCGTCGGTGATGAAATAAGCCTCACCTCCACGGCCCTTCAGCAGCGCCAGTTCGATGCCATGGCAGGCATTGGCGACATGCGTGGCTGACGTCAGGTATTCGCCGCCGTTGATCCATGCCATCTGCCCCGAACGCGCCGCTTGCGTCAGGATCGGCAAGGCGGTGGTGTCGTCGCGCCCCCAGACGAAGCGCGGCCGCACGATGACAGCCTCGAAGCCATTGCCGCTCTGCGCGCGCACGATCCGCTCCGCCTCGGCCTACCAGCGCTACAATAATCAGATCGCCGTTGTTCGCCTTGCAACGACACGGGGCGGCGTAGGCTATCCCGCCGGATCGACAGTGCTCGACATCTCTGGCGGCCAGCCCGATCTGAAAGCAGAGCGCGCCGAAACCTGGACGGCGAGCATAGCTGCTACCCCGGCAACGCTCCCCGGACTGCGCCTCGAGGCAGACGTTTTCTCAATTCGATACAAGAACCGGATCGCGACACCGATCGCAGTACCCGGGCAATCGCTTTCAAACCCGGCCTATGCCAGCCTCGTTACACTCGATCCAAGCGCTGCGCAGCTTGCGGCAGCAATCGAAGGCCGCGAGTTGCAGTTCAATTCGGTTGGTAGCTACGATCCGTCGAAGGTCGTCGCCATTATCGACAACCGCGTTGCGAACGTCGCCGCCCAGCAGGTTCGCGGTGTCGATATCTCGTTGCGCTACGGCCGGGATATCGGCGCTGCAGGCAGGATCGAGGCAAATCTCGCCGGGACCTATCTCGAAAGCAAGCAACAGGTCGTAGCCGGATCCCAATACACCGAGCTTGCCGGAACGATCTACAATCCGCCAAACTGGCGTCTGCGGGGCGGTCTGTCCTGGGAGAAACCCGGAACCACCGTTGCTGCGAGCGTCAACTACACCGGCGCACTCGACGATACGCGCTCCACACCGGCCGCTCAGATCGACGCCCAGACGACGGTCGATATCTCAATCCGCCACGAGACCAATGTCGATCGCGGGATACTCAAGGGTGTCGACGTGATCTTCTCGGTGCAGAACCTTTTCGACAAGGCCCCGCCTTACAGCCGTTCGGCCTACATTGCCGATCCGCCCTACGATTCGGCCAACTATTCCGCGATCGGCCGGTTCGTGAGTTTGGGGGTCTCCAAGCAATGGTAATGCCTGCCCGATCTGTGCCTGCCAGAAGCCTATCACCGCACCCCAATCGGCGATGGCTGGCATCGGCACTGGGACTATCCCTGCTCTCAGGCGTAGCGCCAGGCGCAGTCCATTCCACCACCACATCGGCTAGCCCCCAAGTGTCGCTGACGGAAATAATCGAGACCGCCTCGATCGACGGCGTTTCGTTCTCCCCTGACGGGCGCTGGATTTCCTATCGCACGGTATCGCGTTTGGTCGAGCTTAACCGCACCGCGCTGCAATGGCATGTCGTAGCGACCGACGGGAAGCAGACCATCTCCCTCGGCAGCCCTTTGGAACCCACCTGGGTCCCGATGTTCGATTCCGTCGAGGAAGCCGACCAAGTGTGGTCCCCGGCAGCTTTCCAGCCCGTCCGTGACCGAGGCCATGAAAGGATGCCGCTCGCTGGTCCATGCCGCAGCCCATACGAGCCACGGTCCCGAGACGCCCGAGCATGTTCAGGTCAATGTCGAGGGAACCCGCGCCATATTTGCCATGGCCCGGCAGGCAGGTGTGCGGCGGGCGGTGCAGGTCAGCACGGAGTCGGTTCTTCTCGACGGCCGGGCGCTGGTCAACGTCGATGAGAACCGGGCGATGCCTTCGCGCTTTCCCGGGGCCTACTCGCGTACCAAGAGTGTCGCCGCCTTGAAGGCTTTGCCCCAGGTTGCCTTGATCTCCAGTCCATCGACGGGAACGTAATTGATCCCGAATTTGGGCGTCGCGAGGCTTTCCAGTCCGCTGTAGGATTCGTATCGCACGGCCGCAGTCGCACTGAGCTTGCGGATGCCGGTCAATTGCATATCGGGCGAGATCAGCGGCACATTCACTTCGCCGAACGCATAATAGACATCCTGCGTCACGTCGAAGTCGAGCGGCGAGGACAAGGTCCGCTTTGCCCTCAGGCTATTGCTTCGAATACCTCCACCCAGGGCGACCTTCGCATCTCCGGCGGGCAGGGCAAATGCGCTGCCCTGCGCGTTGATTTCCGCACTCCACGATGTGTTGCAGAAGCAGGCCTGAAGGGTACCACCAATGGTCCGACGAAGAGCGCGAAGCGCTGCTCGACGATATCCGCTGGCTCGCATCCGGCCCTCCGGGCTGATCGTGCCGGGCCTTTGCCCGTAACCTAGAAAGCAGAAAATCCCATGAACGACTATCAAGCCATCGGCGGCGAGCGCGCCTCCGATCCAGAACTGCTGTCCCCGCTCTTCCTGACCGGGGGCAGCGGCTATCTCGGGCGGAACCTGATCCGCCATTTCGTCGCCAGGGGCTTCGAGGTTGTTGCCCTCGTTCGCTCGCAGAAGTCCGCCGATGTGGTCCGCGCGCTTGGCGCAAGGCCCATTGTCGCGCAAGCGATGCGATCTATATTCGCGGTCTGACCCCCGAGGGCGTGCAGGTGCTTCGGCTGGGTCTGGATGGTACCCGGCGGCAAGTGACCCACGATGAGGCCGACGTCACATCCTTCGCACTGCGAAAAAACGGGGATGGGATAGACTACGTCGTACACAATGCGCGCAGCACCATCGCCCTCGGGCAGGCCCGGGAGAAGGCGATGGGCATCCATTTCGATGCCGGAATTTCGACCGAAGGCCTGCGGATTACCGACAACTTCAGCATCGGCGATCGTGTCACGGCCTTGAGGTTCAGCGGCGACAGCGCCGCCGAGGAGGCTTTCGAAGGCCAGCCACGTACGAAGTCGATCCTGTTCTCCGTAACAGAGCGTTCCCCAGCTCCGCCCCCGCAGGGCAGCAGAAGTCCTGATAGAAGCGGCAATGGGACCACGGGATCAGCCAACTCGCTGGTGACCGTCCGCATCACCGATCGCGGAGTGCCGACACGATTTCAGGCTTCGCGGCGGCTTTACGTGGAGGCCGCGGATGCGTCAGGGGCGAGCCGCGTCTGCTCCGCAGAGGTCTGCAGCGGGAGCATGCGAAGCCTGAAGGCTGCATTTCTCGTGCCTGGTCGCAATGAGGTCGTCATCGCTTATGAGCGTGCAACATCGGGGCGAACCGTGCTCTATCGTTGGAACATCGATACCGGCTCGGTCCGCAAGAGCGCCGATCCCGGCGGATTGCTCGATGGCGGAGGTTTTCGGCGAACGCCCTGTGCTCAAAGCGGCGTACTGCTTGCCTGCGCATACTCCGGCCCATCCACACCTCCGCGTGTGGTCACCATCAATCTCGAGACAGCGAAGATCGCAACGCTGGCCAATCCCAACGCCGCGCTCGATGCACGCGATTTCGGGAGAACCCGGTTCCTGAGCTGGCGAGACGCAGAAGGCCGGGAAGGCACTGGCAAGCTCATACTTCCCAGCGCATTCTCCGGCCGGCTACCCTTGGTCATCACCACGAACAGCTGCTCGGGATTCCTGCGCGGCGGATCTTCCTATCTGATCTCCGAGCACGTTCTGGCCGCTCACGGCTTCGCGGCGCTGTGCATCAACACCAACGGCGACAACGAACTCGCGCCCCAATTCAACGAGAAAACGGCGGTTTTGGCACCGCACAAAGCGAGCCTCGCATCCTATCAGGCCGCAATCGCCCTGCTCGACCGCATGGGAATTATCGATCCGGACAGAGTGGGGATAGCCGGGCACAGTTTCAGCGCCAATGTCACCGCCTATGCCGTCAGCCATACCAGGCTGTTCAAGGCTGCAGTCCTCGGGGGAGCCATAACCATCGATCCGTGGGTATACCAGCTCACAACCGCGACCCCGGATTCCCGCCGGTCCGGCTTGTGGAGCAGCTTCCTCAATCTACCGCCGCTGGACCAGGATCCGGGCGGCACCTGGAGCAAGATTTCTCCCTCGCTCAATGCAGCCCGGATCGAGGCACCGGTGCTGATGGAGCTTCCCGAGAGCGAGTACCTGAACAATCTGGAACTCTACCGCCAAATCCGCCGGACAGGCGGCATCGCGGACATGTTCATTTTTCCGAACGAAGGACATTGGCTCGGCCGCGAACCAGCGCATGCCTATTGGCGGCAGCTGCGCGCACTGAACTGGTTTGCGTACTGGCTCCAGGGCCAGCGCCGCGGGCCACCGGAAATGACACACGAAGTCGAGCTATGGGCAGCCTGGCACGCCCAGCGAGACCGCCAGCTCCTATCAATCTCGTTGCCGAGCGATGCGCGCGCGAATCCATGATTCCGTGTCGATGAGACGCATGAGCGCAAGTACATCTCCGCTCATGAGCCTCTGCACGGCGCCGAGCGCTGCCTCGACTTTGTCCCGGTCGAGGCAGCCAAGGCTTGCCAGATTGCCCTCGAGCAACATCTCGCGAGCCTCATCGCGCTTCGCTTCGAGAATGTCATAGAGGAAGCTGGTGGGCGTCCCTTTGGCACTGCGCGTCATGATCTGCGCCGGCAGCATTGCCTCAAACGCCAGGCGAGCAACGGCACGATTGCGACCACCGGTGCACCACATCCACGTCGGCACGCGCAGGCATGCCTCGATCACGGGCTGCGCCATGAGCGGTGCCCGATACGGCAGATCGCCCTGTCCGGCGTGCCCCTCCAGAAAGTTCTGGATGCCGATCAGCCAGTTGACATGCAGGACTTTTCCAGGCCGGGCGCCGGGCGGAGTATCAAGCCAGGGGTGATGCGGAAATTCAGCGGTCTCCAGGACGCTTTGGGACAGGAAGGCACTGTTTCCAATCCTGGGTGCGTCCCGCCCGTGCCGTAGCGCCAATCGTCCTGCCCTGAGCGCCACGTCGACGACGCTGCGCCCCGTCATCCGGGCAATATCGCAGACCGTTTGAGAAGCGGCCCAACCTGACGTGTCGAGGGCCCGATCAAGGACCGGCCGAACCGAATCCAGCATTGCAAACACATTGTCGCCTCCCCCGCCATGAAGGTAAGCCTTGGCCCCGGACGCAGCGGCGATTTCGAGCATGCTCTTGTCGGCGGACTGAGAAAACGATCGGGAATTTGGTCGCGGCAGATGCGCCGCGTGGCATTGCCGAAGATCTATCCGCTCGATGTTGTCCGGCACCTCGGCCAACTGGACCTGCAAGTGCTCTGCTACGCAGCGTGCATAATATCGCTCGTCGCCTGCGGGCTCGGCAGAGACGGTGGTAACCCCTGACCACTGAGCACCGGTTGCGCGAAGCGCTGCAGCCACGATCGACGAATCCAGCCCGCCCGACATGCCGAGGATGACCCGCTGTCCGGCGGAGCAGCCGCGCACCGCGATCAGCACGGCATCGCGAACTGTCTCTGCGGCGATTTGCAGATCGTGAATCTGTGCCGGGGGCAAGGCGAAGTCCCATGGATTCCAGAGCGCGTGCCCGCGCAGGCGTCCGGGTGTCCATTCGAGGCGGCGCCCTGGTTCGAGCTCCGTGATCCCCGCGAGTACCGTGCTCGATGGGCGGTGCGCGGGATAGACCAGAGCCGAAGCAAGCGCTGCACGATCTATCTCGCCCGTGCACGCGCCGGCTGCAACAAGGAGATCTGCGTCACTTGCTGCATAAATGCCGCCGGCCGCCAGCGCATAGTAGCATGGCATCTCGATATCCGCGCTGCGGACCAGTTCGAGCCGTAGCGAACGATGCTTGTATTCGATACCGAGCCATGGGCCCCAGAATGCCTCGATGAGCTTCGGCCACGAGGGCCACTGCTCATGCTGCGGAAGTATCCCCGATGGATGATCATCATCGCCCAAGGAACGGGAACGGACCTGACCCAAGATCATCCGGCTGCCGCCCGGTTCGATAGACAGCGGCAGGTCGACCGACGACCAGAGCTGCACGCCTTCGAGTTCGACTGCGAGCCGCATTGCACCGCTTTCCTCGAACCGTTTCCACATATCGCTGGCTCTGTCCGGCGGCGCGCCGATAGCGAGCAGAAAACGTCCCATCAGGTTGCCAGGATAGGCGTGTAATTGCGGATGCGGCTTTCGGACTCGGCCAGCAGCACATTACCGACCCGGGTCCAGCAATGTGCGGAAAACGGCCTGCCCGTGACACCGAAAACGATGGTCGGCTGATAACCGTGAGCAAGAACCAGTCTCGAAAGCGCGAGAGCCTTTGGCAGACAGCGATCGAAGGTGCCGAAGATAAGCGCTGCTTGCGCGATAGTGCCGTTGATTCGTGCTGCTACCTCACGCGGCAAAACACTCTTCGTCGGCAATGCCAAAGACTCCGGCCGCCGATCCAGCAGTTCGCGTGCGGTTCTGCGCTTCAGGTCACGGCGTGATTTCAGAAATGCAGCGCCAAAGGCAAGTGCCTGTCGCCAATTGCCTGATACCGGCGCGACCTCATGAACTCCGTCGTTGTTCTCACCGCACGTTTGGGGAACCTCGATACCTGCCGACTGGACGAGAAGCCCGGTCTTGTAGTGTCGCTCCAGAGGCTCGAAGTCGGCATTGCTCCGGGACAGTAGCGCCATGAAGGCCCTGTTCTCTTCCGGTGAACCAAAGCAGAAATACCGATCCGATACGAGATCGAGAAAGATGGGCCTGCTGCCCACGATGCAAAAATGCACGCCGGATCGCAGCATGCAGCCCATCAGGACATCGCTCCGCAGACGGCGCGACGTGCGCGCTCATCCATGTGTCGCTCAACGTCCTGCGCCAGCGCAGCAGCTGAGACGTAGTCTCCCAGGGTTTCGGTCAGCGGGCCCACGGGGATACCCTGCGTAATCGCTGACACCCCTCCCAGGTCGACGACGAAACCCGTTTCCGGGCCGCAGTATCCGCGCATCCGCGCCAATTGTCCCTTATCCATATCGAATTCCCTGGAGCAGTGGTGCGCGGCATCGCCGCGCACCACCGTGGGGTCAGTCCTGGTCGAGACCGGTCGAGTACTCGCCGAGCGCGTCCTGCACCTGGCCGAGCGGGATGCCCTTGGTTTCTTCGGACAGCGAACCCAGGTCGAACACTTCGTCCTCGTGCGTTTCGTCATTGCGATGCATGGTTGCACTCCTCAGTTTAAGTCACCTCCATTGGTGACCAGAAAAGGAATACCGGATAATCGAGATTATGCTCAGCATGTATATCCAGACAAAATGTCTAAGAATACGATGCAAATCTCAGAACGTTACAACGGTCACTTAAAAAAGTCAGAAATGCAGACAGTTCTCCACAGCGATGTAAACATGTTAATTGACCGAACATCTCGGCTATTGGCGCAAATAGAGGAAAATGCGCCGTTGGTGATAGCTCTCCAGGCGACGACGAAAGACGCGCTGCAGATCTCGAACGTCTGTCGTCAGGAGCAACTTGTGCTCCTTGAAGGCGTCAGGAAGCGAATCGCATTCGCCAATCCTTGCGTAATGCAGTCGTTCATTGAGATTCCTCATCGTATCGATCGCCGATTGATTACCGATCTCCGAGACTAGCATGAGGAAGAGCCGGCTTATCTGTAGAGCGAGGTCCACGGGATTGTCTGGCGCTGGTGCATCCCCCAGAGACCGCAACAGCTTCGCGAGCTTTTCCGCGTCGATATGGCGCATCGGCTCAAGAACAAGCAATGCATTCCAGGTATAGAGATCCGCCAGCACAGCAGGCTGCGGGGAAAGGACCATAAATCCGCCGTCAGGATGGCGCTCGAACAGGCGTTCACCCATCAGGCGGAACACTGCCTCGCGCAGAGGTGTTCTGCTCACTCTATGCCGATCAGCAAACGCCTGAAGATCAAAGCGAACTCCGGGAACAAGGGCACCGGCGAGGTAATCCGCCTTGAGGGTCCAATAGACGCGTTCCTGGGTACGCCAGGCCGGCGAAGGATCCCTGAGCCTTCCTTTCAGATCTGGCGGACCTTCGGCGCAGCACCCGAGCACGGCGCCGAGGGACCGGGAATGCCGGTGGCTGCGCCTCTCATGGAGCTGTCCAGCATAGCCGCCGGCCGGAAACGACACCCATCGCTGCCGGCAAGGCATCACAATGCGGATGGCTCCGACCATAGGAGACCTGAGATGAAGAAGCTTGTCCTGGGAAAGGGCCACCGCGCCGGAGGCGCTGCAGCACTTGCCCTCTTTGCAGCCATTGTCGGCGCGGGCGCAGCCCATGCTTTCTCGGCGCCTGCCGCCGGCGATCTCGGCTACGATATCTACGACATTGTCGTGAACCAGGGCGTCAAAGGCCCGCTCGGCTTTGTCGGCGGTGTCGCTGCGTTCCTGTTCGGCGTCTCGCGCCTGTTCTCGAACATCATGATCGGCATTCCGACAATCGTCGCTGCCGTCTGCCTCATCAAGGCGGATTCCATCCTCCAGACCTTCGGGATGGTGATCTGAAGCACGCGCCGCCCGGCACCAAATGCCGGTCGGCTCTGCCCCTGCGCGTGCAAATTAATTCCGGAACGTGAGGCAACCCCGCCTCGCGGAAACCACGCCGGCCCCAGCGTGGTGAAGCAAGGGAGAAGAGCGTTGGACGAACGTCTGCCCCAGTACCTGCACCGTCCGGTCCAGATCCTCTGGTTCGACAGTCAGGAGTTCATTGTCGTCATGGCTACGGTCTTCGTCGCGGTCATCGTCGGCGGGATCATCGGGTGTCCATCCCGGCGAGCTTGGCTGGGCTCTCCGAACCGCGCGGCCGACCGACTTCATCCTGCTTGCCGCAGCGGCCGGACAGAACGGCGATCCCATCGATCTTTCCGAGAAGTCAGGCAGGGCGATCTTCATTCTGGAAGAGCGGGTGAAGGAGCGTCTCGGCCTCACATCGGCGCCGGTCATCGTCGCCCAGGCCGGCACCCGCCTCGTGCTCACCGAATACGGCCCGCAAAGCCTGAAAGCACCGAAGGAGACGCTGCCGTGAACCTTTCCCGTCCCCGCCTCGCAGCGCTTCTTGCTGCGGGCGTCCTCACATCCGCAAGCGCAGCAATCCTTCCCGGCACGGCAAAAGCCTCCAAGTGCGAAGCCGGCACAGTGTTCAACCCGATCACCGCAGTGCGCTGGACCTGCATCTTCCCGATCACCATCGACGTCGCGCTGATGACCGAGGTTCTGCCCACATGGCAGTCGGCGACACTGGGCGCGATCATCCAGCCCGAGGCGGTGCTGTTCGGCAATCCGGCAGCGGGCCTTGCTACTGCATCAACGCCAGCTGCGGCGCAGGTCTCGCCTGGTCGAATATGAGCGGGGTTCTCAGGGACCTCGGCGGCGGCATGGTCGGCGCCCTCACCAGCGCGGACCCGCGCTACGGCGTTGCGGAGGCAGTGATCGACGGCCCATCGATCCGCTACGTCGGCGCGCAATCGACCGCATGCACCTCGAACCAGGCCCTGCCCCAGTCGGCCTACAAGGCCAATTCCGCAGCGATGGCCTCTGACGCTTATACCGCCTCGAGCAGCAGCGCCGTTTTCCAGGCGCTCGCCAATTCGCAAATTGGATCCGGTACCTCGCTCCAGTATCGGCACTGCACCATCGAGCGGACGGTCACGGTGCTTTCTCCGAAGCCCGGTGAAATCATCAGCCGGACCGCTGGCGGCTATGCGACCAACGAGGCGGGCAGCTCGCTCGATTTCCTGATGGGGTCGCCGTCCGACAACAGCCTCGCCGGAGGCAGCTGTTCGCTCGTCGATTTTCGCATGACGCTGCATGTCAGCGACCCCGCCCGCATCGTCGATGCACGCCTCACCCGCTGGTTCGCCGATGACTGGGGGCAGGTTCGTATCGACGGCCAGGTGGTTGCCTCGGGGCCGCAGTCCTGGACGTCATCCGGCGTGCCGCCCGCGAAATGCGAGCAGAAGAAGACTTACACGCAAACGCCGAACCTCGACATCAAACCTTTCCTGACAGCTGGCGATCACGAGATCTGGCTGCGCCTGGCGGTTGCTGACGAAGGCGAAGGTTTTGTGCAGATCCATGTCGACGTCGACAGCAGCTGCAAGACCATCGAGCAACTCGTGGACGGCTGCTCCAACATCGCCAGCGACACGGCCTGCCGCATCGACAGCGAAATGGTCGACGGTGTGCAGACCTTCCTCAATGGCACTGCGACCGGCCTGAAGCCCCTCATTCAGACGCGGCAGATGGGAGGAAGCGCCTGCCCGACCGAGCTTACTCGCGACTTCTTCCTGAAGGATCTAACCTACCGCTGCAGCGGAACCGAGCTCGCGCAGCCCGATACGAGCCGCGGCGCCTATATTCTCGATCGCTCGACTGAAACGCTTCTCGCCGACAGGACGCGACAAGCCGACGGCAGCTATTCGGAGACCACCCGGCCCTTTGCCCTGCCCGATCGCGGCTCGGTCGCGGCCTGCGAGCCCATCTGCAAGACGCGCAAGGCTGCCGCCAACGACGCGGTGGCAGCGGGCGGCACCGTTGCCGCCAAGCAAAATGTGCCGGTTGGCACCGAGACGTTCTATCATGCCTGCGGCGCAGGCAACCAATGTCCGGCTGGCCCGGGCGAAGAGATCGTTTCGGCCTGCGGCTGTCTCGACGATTTCCCCGAAGCGGTCGTCATGATGCAGAGCGTCCGTCTCGCTGGCGCCGACCTCGTCTGCACACAGGTGCAGCCATGAGATCGGCCACCTGCGCCAGGCGAAAACTTGCAGGCAAGCGCTTCCCGCTCGCCGCAATCCTCCTCGTGGCTGCTGCAGCTATGCACAGCCCCGCGATGGCCCAGCAGATCTGCGCTGCTGACCTCAACGGCAATGGCGACGCTGCCGATGAAGGCGAACAGGCAAGTTGCGTCCAGACCGCAGACGGCCAGCAGCTATGCCCCATCGAAGCGGTCGATTGCATCGCCGACGCGACTGGCACCTACAGTTGCCCGGCTGGTCCCCAGTTTGCCTGCCATTCCCGGACCTCGGCAAGCACTCCTGCCTGCTCGCCGCATGCCTGCATCGACCTTTCCGCCAATCCGATCGTCGAGGAACCCGCGATCGATGATCTGGGAACCGAGGCCAATGGCGAGATCGATGCCGACGGCAACTGCATGGGCGAAGTCCAGATCTTCTCAGGCCGCGGCATGCGGTGCCGCCCGCCGGGGCTTTCGACGACATTCGCCAATTGCTGCAAGGACAAGGGCAAGATCGTCAAGGACGGCATGGGCTCTTCTGTTGCGTCGATCGGCACCAAGATCGCCGTTGCCAAGGGCGTCCTCACCGGCATGAAGGCCGCCTATACTGCCTTCAAGGCGGGCGCGACGGCGAGCCAGGCCGCCAGTGCCGGCGCCAACGCCCTCATTGTCGGCATCGATCCGACCTCGATCGCGATCAGTCTCGCCATCAACTTCATGATGGAATTCCTGCTTTCGGGCTGCGACGAGCAGGACATGGAGACCGCCATGCTGCGGGCCTCGGGTATGTGCCACGAGATCGGCACCTACTGCACTTCCAGCGTCCTCGGCGTCTGTCTCCAGAAGGCGCGCGGAAGCTGCTGCTTCAACACCAAGCTTGGCCGCATCATCCAGGAACAGGGCCGCCCGCAGCTCAAGGCCTTCAACGACAATCCGTGGGGCACAGCCAGGAAACCGATGTGCCGGGGCTTCACGCCCGAAGAGTTTCAAGCGCTTGATTTCAGCAAGATGGACCTCTCCGAATACTATTCGGACATCGAGGCCCGCGCCCAATCCGAGATCCAGATCGATATGGAGGAACGCGTCGATGCCTATCTCAAGGCCGTTGGCCAGTAAGGCCATAATCGCAGGGCTTCTCGGCCTGGTGCCGGGCAGCGTGATCGCACAGCCTGCGAGACAGGCGATCGGCGATGAGGGCAACGAGGCGATGGAGCGCCTCAGGAATGCCCTGCAGAACGCCAAGAACGAGTCGAGTGACGCCCGCGTTCCAATACCGCAGCCCGCGCCAGCACCTGCCGAGAAACGCCGTGCTTTCGAGGGATTGAAGCGCCGCAGCGCCGATCCGGCAATGGAGGCTCGCGCCCGCGCGGCCAATGAGGCGGCGCAGAGGGGACTGGCGGCAGAACGCGAGCGCCAGGCAAAATTGCTGCGCCAGACGCTCGGGCTTGAACCCTCCGAGGAGCAGGCAATCGCCAAGGCCGGTGCGGCACCGACCACGCCGAAAAGCTGGACGCCCTTGCTGTTCGCCTCGTCCTCCATACCGATGCCGGTGCTGCGCAGCTATGCCGCACAGCTCGAGCGCGTCCACGGCGTGATCGCCTTCCGCGGCCTGCCCGGCGGCATGAAGAAGATCGCGCCCTTCGCCAAACTCAGCGCTGAAATGCTGCGCATCGATCCAGGCTGCGAGGGACCGGCCTGCGCCATGCGCGGTGTCCAGATCGTGGTCGATCCCATCGTGTTTCGCCAATACGCCGTCTCGCGCGTGCCGGCGCTTGCCATGTTGCCGGGCGATCCAACCCAGCCCTACTGCGAACGCGGTGACGAAGTGGCCTCTACTCCCCCTTCGGGCGCCCGTCTTGTCTACGGGGACAGCGCGCTCACCGGTCTGCTCGATGAATATGCCCGCCTCGGCGGCAAAGAGGAGGTTCGCGATGCGCAGTCCCTGCTCACCGTCCGCTGAAACGCTTCGGCGCCATTCGGCGCGCTTGCGAAATATCCTCGTCGCTCTGCCACGCGCCGCCGCGGGTGCGCTCGCAGGCGACGAGAACGACAAACCAGACCGCCTCCGTCTGTGCGCCGCCCTCCTGGTCGCCTGCCCGACTGCCCTCGCCGCCGGCATAATCATGCCTCGCCTAGCGATCGTCATGTCCCCGTCGATCGAAGCGTGGGTGGTTACCGAAAGCCCCGGCAAGATCGCTCGCGGCGATTATGTCCGGTTCACGCTCAGGCATCCCATCGCCGGGCGCGCGCCCGTGCAAGTGACCAAGCATGCGCTTTGCCTGCCCGGCGACCGGCTTGAGACCCGGGAACACCCTTCGCTGATTTCGCGCACCGAGCTTGACGGCTGGTACTTCTGCAACGGCGAGCTCCTGGGGGTCAGCATGTCCAGGGCCCACAACGGCATGCGCCTCGATCACTTGCGCTGGAGCGGCGTCATCCGGCCGGGCATGGTCTATGTGGGATCGCGTCACCCGCGCGGGTTCGACAGCCGCTACTTCGGCCTCGTGCCGATCGCCAAGCTCACGCGCATGGAGCGAGTGCTTTGAGACGGGCCCATTCTCTCGCGGCTGCCGTCAGCTTGATCGCACCCCCCGGCAGCGCGTACGCAGCGCAGACCGCCGACTTGCGCCAGGGCTACTGGTGGTACCAGGCCCCCGAGGCTGAGGCCAAGGACGAGCCGAGCGAACTGGCGAAGCCGAGCATTCCGCCGATGGCCGAACTTGCCACCTGGACACCGCCGAAGATCCGCAAGCTGATCGAAGACCAGCGCGACTATGCCGCCACTGTGCTGACGGTCGAGGCCGTAACCGATTTCTGGCGGCTTGAGGACTTCGCCCGGCGCAAGGCGCGTGCCTTTGCCGGGATCACGCAGATCGCCATGCTGCAGAACCCTCAGCTGAACTCAAAATCGGCAAACCCGATGGTCGGCGATGCGCGGGCTCAGCTTTCCGCAGAAAAGGACACCATACGGACCCGCTATCTGCGCGCCCACGCCAATGGATTTGCGCTCGTGATGTTTTCGCGGGCTGCCTGCGGCTATTGCCGCGTTCAATGGCCGATCGTTCAGCGCTTTCAGGACGAGACGGGATGGCAGGTGACGCGGATCGACCTTGATCAGCGGCCCGATGCAGGCGCGCGGTTCGGGGTAGAGGTCACGCCGACCACGATGCTGATCCGGCGCGGCAGTGCCCAGCGCATGATTGTTGCAACCGGCGTCGAGGCTTATCCGAACCTTGCCCAGATGACCTATCAGGCGGTGCGCCTGCTGCGCGGCGATATCCGTCCCGAGCAATTCATGACCGGGCCCGGCGAAGATGCCGGCTTCTTCGATGCTCTCGCCAACGGTCCCGTCGCGGCTGGCGATCCAGGTACAGATAGCGCCCCACTGGCGGCAGCGATCAGCGTTGGTGACCGGCCATGAACCGGAGATCGGTAAGCGCAGTGGCCACCTTTGCCGCCGGATTCTTGGCTTATGCCGGCGCCAACGCAGCGCCAAGCGCGATCGACGCCCGCAGCGCCGCAATCCATCCCGTCGCGGATCAAGAAGCGATGCTAGCCTGGCTTGCGCGCGTGCCGCTCACGAGAGACTTCCCGGCAGATTTCAGCCAGACGCTTGTCGGTCATGGCCCAGCATTCGTCGTCGAAATGTCCACGTCAGCCGGCTGCATCCCCTGCGGCGACCTCTGGTCCAAACTCGCGGTCCTCGGCCGCCGTTATGGTTGGCAAGTGCGTACCATCGGGCCCGGCGAGGCTGCCGTCATGTCCGGCAGGATGGGTCTGCCCTGGGTCGGATATCCTGTCGCCTGGGTTCGCCCGCGCAGCGACCCGAACCGCTTCGTTCCCATCGCGATCGGCACAGACCATTCGGTCAACATCGCGCGCAATCTCTATTTATCCGCCAAGATGCTGACCGGTGTCAGACCTGCGGTGGCGGTGCGTGCGATGGCAAAATTTACCGGCATCGTGGGCACTCCCCCCGGCCCCGGCGACCTGAACCGATGACCGCGCAGATTACGCCTCCCCGATCATGCCTGCGCGGCGAGCAATCGCGCTGCGTCCCACAATGGCAGGACTTCGATGCCATGGGCTGTCGGGTAAGCCTCCGAGCCCGGATAGACGATGATCTTGCGCTCCGGCGCGAGGTCTTCCGCCGCATGATGGAAACCGCGCTCGACCTTGGGGGCGAGACTGCGCTTGAATTCGATCGCCCAGAGATCTCCTCCCGGCAGCGTGAGCAGAAGATCGATCTCTGCCCCGGCAGCACTGCGATAGAAGTTTGCAGCAGTCCCTTCCGGAGCTGCCATGATCAGGCTCTCAAGAGCAAAGCCTTCCCAACTTGCGCCCGCTATCGGATGTCCCAGCAGTTCTTCGGATGTCGCGATACCCAGAAGGGCATGCACAAGACCGCTGTCGCGAACATAGATGCGGGGCGACTTGACCAGTCGCTTCGAAGCATTGCTGTGCCAGGGCTCAAGCCGCCGAACCAGCAGCAGATCGACGAGAAGATCGAGATAGCTGGCGACCGTCTTGGAATCGACGCCGAGACTTCTGGCGAATTCCGAAGCATTGAGCAGGCTCGACTGGTGATGCGCGAGCATCGTCCAGAATCTGCGCAGCGTTTCGGCCGGAATTCGCGGACCGAAGAGCGGAACATCGCGCTCCAGATAGGTGCGAATGAAATCGCGGCGCCAGCGCATGCTGAGGCGGTCATTGGCGCTGAGAAAGCTGTCGGGAAAACCCCCGCGCAACCAGAGCTTGTCGGCATCTTGCCTGGCTACCTCGGAAATGCCGAGCGGGCCCATTTCAAGATAGCTGATACGCCCGGCAAGCGTTTCGCCCGATTGCGCGAGAAGATCGATGGACGCAGAGCCGAGGAGCAGGAACCTGCCGGTTCTCAGGTCCTTGCGCCGTCCCTCGTCGATGATGCCGCGCAGTGGCTGGAATATCTGCGGAAGCCGGTGCACTTCGTCGAGGATCACGAGCTTGTCCTCGTGCTGCGCAAGATAAAGTTCGGGCTCGGCAAGCTTTGCCCGATCGGTCTCGGATTCGAGATCGAGATAGAGCGCGCCGCGATCATCGCCGATGCTCCGGGCGAGCGTAGTTTTTCCGACCTGACGGGGCCCAAGCAGGGCCACCGCGGGCGTGGAATCCAATCTCTCGATCAGTTCGGAAGCAATCTGGCGCTCAATCATCCTCGCATTTTCGGAACTCCATTCCGAATTTGCAAGGATAAATTGCATCACCGCACATTCCTTCGCCGCTTTGCCCATTATCCCACACGAGGTCCGCAATGCCAATGCAGCGCCTGATCATGATTGGCTTAATCCTGATGACGTGCTTGTCCCTGCCCTCTCGGGCCAGAGCGCAAGGCTGGGCCGAGAGCTGGTTCGACAACGTGACCTACTCCTCGCCGGGCAGCTTCGAGGATCAGACACGGGGGTACCTGACCGCGGGCGGCATGTCGGGGCGGGTGGATGTCCACAACGACTATCTCATGTCGATGAGCCTGCCCAAGGTCAGGGCAGGCTGCGGTGGCATCGACATGTTCCTGGGCGGCATGTCGTTCCTCGATCCCGAGTACCTCGTGCAGAAACTGGAAAGCATCCTGCAGGCCGCGCCGGCGGTCGCTTTCCAGTACCTCCTCGAAACGCTCGACGAGAAGATGGGCAACATCATCAGCAAGATGGAGGCGGCAACAAACTACCTGAACTCGATCCAGGTCAACGACTGCCGTCTCGCCAACCGCATGGTGCAGATCGCCAAGGGCGACGACAACATGTCCGGAATCATCGAGGAGATGACAGGGTACCGGTCGGTCAAGCAGGGCTTTGCCAAGAGCTACCAGCAGAGCCGGGAAAAGATCGAGGCCAATGCCAACAATCCCACCGAGGATCTGAAAGACGCGCTGGCCAATTGCCCGGCCGAAGTGACCGAAATCTTCCGCACAGGCTCTCTGCTGAACCATGCGGCGTCGCGTATCGGTGCCGGAGATTGGGCAAACGTCATGCGTGCGCGGGTGGGGGACGTCTACATGCGCTGGGATGCGAGCGACAAAGTGCCGCTCTTCACCGCGATCCCCCAGTGCCCGAGGCAGGATACCGACAGCCCCCAGGACTTTCTCACCGGCACCGTCCAGAAGCGCGCGCTCAATATCCCCCCGACCACGGCCGACTGCTCGCAAGACGGCAGCGGGCGCGGCGCGCTGTCGCTCGCCCGGGGCCGCATGGACTCGATCGCGGCGAAGATCCGCACGCGCTCGGCCCTTACATCCGATGAGCGGCAGTTCGTCGCCAATGTCCGGACACTGCCGGTCTATCGCATGCTCGAATGGGGCGTGCGCCAGGGCGTGGTCGATTCCGTGATTGCCGACACGGACGAACTGGTTGCGCTGTCCCTCGCCTACCAGATGCTCAATGATCTCACCCGCTCGATCGACTTTGCCGTGAGCAATGCAGAACGGGGAGCTACCGTCGCAGGCGCCGCGGACAGCGCAAGCGCCAATGTCTGCCAGACCCGCATCCTCTCGAAAGGCATCGAGCAGCTCAGAGGCCTGCGTGAGGAGGCGCTGCGCCAACGCGCACAGATGCGCCAGAGCTACATGGCAGCGCTTTCCGCCGCCAACCTTTCGGCCAACTATGCGGGCCTGCTGCGTGAGCGCGACCGCGACGCGCGCGACGCCGCTGGCGCCGCGGCCCTGCGCGAGTAGCCGCCATGGGACACAAATGCCGCGGAGCTACCGCCCTCCTCGCCGCCGCTCACCTCCTGAGGCCTGCACCGGCCATGGCTATCGACGCAAGCTTCCACACCTACGACGGCTTTGCCGAGACGGTGGACGCCTTCCGCCTCGTTTCGATGATCTTCGGCGATCCTCGCTACGAAACGCTCGTTCTCATCGTTGCGACGGTCGGGATCGCGCTTGGAGCCGTGATCGCCAGCATTCGCGGGTCGGGGATGGGCCTTGTAGCGTTCGGATTCCAGATCCTGTTTGGGGTCGGGGTCTTCGTCGGCCTCATCGCCTCGACCGGCACGGTCCATGTCTACGACCGTGTCCGCAACGCCTACCAGGCGGTGGGCGGCGTTCCCAATCTGCTCGTACTCGTCGCAGGGGCCAGCAACATGATGGAGCGCGCGCTTGTCGAAACGATCGATGACAATACGCTCGATCCGGGTGCCAAGCTGGAATTTGGCGCCGGCGGCCACAGCTTCGACCTCTTCCTCAACGCTGTCAGCCCCCGCGGCCCGATGACCGACACATTCCTTGATGCAACGATCAAGGACTATGTGCGGCAATGCTATCCGGTAGCGCGGGTGTCCGCCGCCTACGGTGTCGATGACGATCAGTTGCTGCGCACCAGCACCGACCTGCCCGCCTCCTTCGCGGCCATGGCCGGCCCTGCTACCTTCTCGACGGTCTATACAGAGAGCGACAAGGGCGGCAGCACGGTCAGTTGCACCGAGGCCTGGGATCATATCGCCGATCGCCTCTCCGATCCGGCGCTCTTCGAGCCCTACAGCAAGCAGGTCTGTGCCCAGACCGGCTACGACACCCAGGATGCACAGCAGTTGGCGCGCTGCAGGGAGCAACTCGGCGATCTCGGGCAGATGATGCTGGACAGGCCCCTCACCGCCCAGGCCCTTTTTACGCACACGCTTCTGGCCCAGAGCGTCGGGGACGTCCTGTTCGAGGATTCGCCTGCCGGCGCCGGCAGAGCCCTGGCGAACCGCGCGGTCACCTCGAACGGCCTTGCCACCATGTCGGTCGCGAACGAATGGATGCCGACAATCCGCGCGGCGGTCTTTGGGATCATGCTTTTCATGATCCCGATCGCTCTTCTCTTCGTCCTGACCCCGATCAATCTCAGGGTCGCCAGCTTTTCCCTCGGCATGTTCGTTTTCGTGGCGCTGTGGGGCGTAATCGATGCAGGAATCTATCAGCTCACGCTTGGCCGGGCGATGGCGCCCCTTGCCGAACTACGATCTAACAACCTCGCGGCCAACGCCTGGCTGCTCGCACCATCGGCCGCGATGAAGGCGCTGGCCGTGTTCGGGACGTTCCGCACGGCCGCTGCGGGTCTTGCCGGTGCCTTCGTCTTCACCGTCTTCCGCTTCAGCGGGAACGTGTTCTCTGCCTTCACCTCGGGATCGCTTGGCATTGCCGGACAAGGGACCGCTTCCGCGGCACCCATGGCGACAGCAGAAGGCCAGGCCTCGGCGCTTGAAGCACAAGCCTCTGCAATCGGCACCGGCTCCCGCCGCGCAGCCTCCTCCAGCTTCGGCGACTTCGGCGAGCGCGCTTCCTTCCAGACCAATCGGGCGTTCGGCGAAGCAGGCCATGTCCTTGGCGAAAGCCCGGGCGCACGCGGGTCAACCGCGCTCGCGCTCGGCGGGATTGAAGGCGCCAAACAGCTGGGTAGCTTGGCCCCTGCCCTGACCGGCAAGGACCTGTCCGATCCGGCAGTCGCACGCGCTGTCGAGGCCAGCGCAGCCACCGGCGCCATCCATCAGTTCGCAGAAAAGGATGCGCTGCGTGCGATTGGAATCGGCTACTTCGGCGAAGGGCAAGCCGGCGAAAAGGCATTTGCCGCTTTCTCGCAAAATCTGGTGCAATGGCGCGCATTCGGCGACCAGCGCGCCTACGGCATGATGATGCAGGCCGCGACCCGCCACTTCGAAAGGGCAGGATATCAGCAGCGCGATGCGCAGCTCAAAGCGACCGGCGTCATTGCCGAAGCCCAGGCCGATCCGACGTTCGCCAAGCTCATTGCCAATGCCTACGATCAACAGCAGCTCCTGGCGAACGACCTCACCGGGGCGCAGATCCAGGTCGGTGCCATGCAGGGCCGCCGCGACCATGCCGGAGGCCATGTCGCCCAAACTGAGCGCGGCAATGTTGCAACTGAACAGGCCTGGCGTACGGGCTCGAACCACGGACAGAGACAAGCGGCAAGCATGCTCGGCCTCGGCGTCTCCGAAACGGCGCGCCGGGTAGGCTTCATCAACGCCCTGTCCGGCGAGGCCCGCAGCACGGCGATTACTCAGCTCGCCCACTCGACGGGGCGGAGCGAGGCGCAAGTGCTGCGGGCGCTCGAAAGCTACAACGCGGCCGTTCAGGTCGGAACGGCAGATGGTGCCAACGCCGAGGCCGCGCGCGAAGGCACCAGCGTCTATGGCCGAACCCGGGAAACCGCTGCCTATGATTTTGCCGAACGCGCTGGCAAGCTCGATGCCCAGCGCGAAGTGGGTCTCGACGGCATCCGCAGCTCGGCGCGGATCGGTGAGCAGCGCCGCGAAGCCGACAACGAAGGCTTCGCTCAGGGCGCCTATGCCGCCGGCGCATCGGTGCGGGAAGCCGCTCGCCTCGACAGCTTCATCACTTCGCTCAGCCAAACCGTCGGCAACCGCGAGGACATGGACGAAGGCGGTGCAGCCGGCATCGGCGATCGCGCCCGCAACCGGCGACTGACATCGATCGTGGGCAACGAGCGCCTGTCCCGCATGCAGGGCCTTCTGGCAGCGAACGGCATCCGGCTCACCAAGCGCCAGATCGCCATGGGAGAGAACGGCGATTTCAGCATGAACCTGACACCCGAGACGGCAGCTGCATTCTGGAAGGCGGGCCTCATCAATGAGAGCCAGCTCGGGGCCATCGCCAATGGCGGCACGGCCCGCCTCAGCCTCGCCGACAACGACATGCTGGTATCCAGCACCACCAGCTTCACGCAATCCGCGCGATCGGACACCAGCACCCGCTTCGAGGCGGGCAAGCAGGCCGGGCCCGACACCATCGAACATTTCATGGGAGGCGGCCCGGAAGGCAAGCAGATGCTCGCCAACTGGCTCAAAGGCGGCTTCGAGATGGACCGCAAGGGCGAATGGCGGCTCAAGCCTCAAGTCGCTGACACACTCCAGCGCGACCTTCAGGCCGTGATGGTGCAGAGCGGATGGCAACGAAGCCTGACGCGCAGCGCTGACAAGAAAACGACCCTCAGCAATTCGTGGGCGGTGGGCCTCGGCGGCAGCGCTTCAAGCCATGAGACGACCACCGGCAGCGCCGATCACAGTTCGAAAGGTCCGAGGCAGAGCCAGACTTCGACAAGCCGGGCGAACTTGCAATTGGGTGTTGACGGTCGTGAGAGCAACGGGACTGGGATCGCAGCGTCGGGAACCCTCGACATCGTAAACTATGATGTTCGCTCGGCGATCGCCAGCGCCGAACAATCCGCCGCCCGCCGGAAAGACCCGGAAAAGGTTTTTAGCGAAACCCTCTCGGAAGGCATCTTGGGCCGAGGCGGCCTCCGGAACGAATACCTTGGCGAAGCCGCGGCCGGCCACTCTGTCTACGATCCGACATCAATGTTCGGAACGCTCGAGCAGTACTCTGTTCTACAAACGGGGCGGCTTTCGACGGATTTGAACCATGGAGTAGGTGATGACGATCCAAAATACCGCCGGCGCAAGGATTAAAGCGCCCTGCGATCGGCCTGGTCTTTCATGACTTGCTCATGGAGCCGATTGCCAATCCACAGAGGCCCCGATGCTGGATCCGTTTCATCCATGTACCGGGGCACTCGGCCATTCCGCCAGTTCTGGAGGTCAAACTCATCGTCTGCCTCAATCTCATCGTCATGTGAAAAGTTGCCCGCCCCTCTTGGAAACATGGCGGATAGTGCCCAGTAGAGGACGGTAGCTCCAGCAACCATGCTACCAAACATGATGACCATAAAGACGCGTGAGATGCTTTCATAAAACTCGTCCGGGCGCCATGGGCTTCCCATGAGCAAAAGCACAACCAAGAAAATGCCCCACCAAATCCGGGCGATTGGAGGTCTGGGCGCCGATCCATTTTCTAGGCCGTGTTGACAAAAGGGATTCCCAAGCGGGCCGGGTTCTGATTCAAGACTGCTT